>NZ_CP156079.1:4707563-5013569 GCF_040892545.1 Paracidovorax avenae | reverse complement strand
TGCCCGGCCTCACCCTGCACGACCTGATGCTGCTGCCCATCGAGCGGCTGCGCCGTTTCTTCGCGCGCATGGCGCTGCCGGAAGGCGATGCCGGCGCCGGGGGCGATGCGCAGGCCCTGAAGCTGCTGCACGAGGAAATCACCACGCGCCTGAAGTACCTGTGCGACGTGGGTATCGGCTACCTCACGCTGGACCGCCAGAGCCGCACGCTCTCGGGCGGCGAGGTGCAGCGCATCAACCTGACCACGGCGCTGGGCACTTCGCTGGTCAACACGCTGTTCGTGCTGGACGAGCCCAGCATCGGCCTGCACCCGCGCGACATGCACCGCATCACCGAGGCCATGCTGCGCCTGCGCGATGCGGGCAATACGCTGGTGGTGGTGGAGCACGACCCGGCCGTGATGCTGGCGGCCGACCGCATGATCGACATGGGCCCGGGCCCGGGCGAGCGCGGCGGGCAGATCGTGTTCGACGGCACCACGGCCGACCTGCGCCGCGCCGATACGCTGACGGGCGTGTACCTGGGCGGGCGCCGGCAGATCGGCGCGGGCGTGAAGCGGATGGTGGCGGCGTCCACGCCTCGCCTGATCCTGGAGGGTGCGCGCGAGCACAACCTGCGGGACGTGTCGGTGGAGTTCCCGCTGCAGCGGCTGGTCACCGTCACCGGTGTGTCGGGCTCGGGCAAATCGACCCTGATCCAGGACGTGCTCGCGCCCGCGCTGCTGCGGCATTTCGGCAAGGCGACCGAATCGCCCGGCATGCACGACCGGCTGCTGGGCGCCGAGCAGCTGGGCGACGTGGTGTTCGTGGACCAGTCGCCCATCGGAAAGACGGCGCGCTCCAACCCCGTGAGCTACGTCGGCGCGTGGGATGCCATTCGCGAGTTGTTCGCCGTGGCGCCGCTGTCGCGCCAGCGCGGCTACACCGCGGCCAAGTTCAGCTTCAACTCGGGCGACGGGCGCTGCCCGACCTGCGGCGGCTCGGGCTTCGAGCATGTGGAGATGCAGTTCCTCTCCGACGTCTATCTGCGCTGCCCCGATTGCGACGGCAAGCGCTACCGGCCGGAGATCCTGGAGGTGACGATCGAGCGCGGCGGGCGCGCGGTCAATGTGGCCGATGTGCTGGAGCTCACCGTGAGCGAGGCCGCGCAGGCTTTCGCGCAGGACCGCGACGTGATCCGCGCGCTGCAGCCCATCGTCGATGTGGGACTGGAATACGTGAAGCTCGGCCAGCCCGTGCCAACGCTCTCCGGCGGCGAGGCGCAGCGGCTCAAGCTCGCGGGCTTCCTGGCCGAGGCCGCCAGGAGCGCCAGCAGCAGCCGCCAGCCACTCGCGAAGAAGGGCACGTTGTTCCTCTTCGACGAGCCCACCACCGGGCTGCACTTCGACGACATCGCCAAGCTCATGCGCGCGCTGCGCAAGCTGCTCGATGCCGGGCATTCGCTGATCGTGATCGAGCACAACCTGGACGTGATCCGCGCCAGCGACTGGCTGATCGACCTGGGGCCCGAAGGCGGCGACGGCGGCGGCCTGGTGGTGGCCGAGGGCACGCCCGAGGACGTGCGTCGGCATCCGACGTCGCACACCGGCGCCGCGCTGCGCGACTATGAACTCGCGCTGGGCGAGGGGGGCCATTCGGTGCATGAAAAGGCCGCGGCGCTGCGCAGGGAGCAGCGCGGCGCGCTGGCGCAGGAGGGCGTGGCGGCCAGGAACGCCATCGAGATCGTCAACGCCAAGGAGCACAACCTGAAGAACCTGTCGGTGGACATTCCGCGCGGCAAGTTCAATGTGGTGACCGGCGTGTCGGGCTCGGGCAAATCGACGCTGGCCTTCGACATCCTGTTCAACGAAGGGCAGCGCCGCTACCTGGAATCGCTCAATGCCTATGCGCGCAGCATCGTGCAGCCGGCCGGCCGGCCCGAGGTGGATGCGGTCTATGGCATTCCGCCCACGGTGGCGATCGAGCAGCGGCTGTCGCGCGGTGGCCGCAAGAGCACGGTGGGCACGACCACCGAGGTCTGGCATTTCCTGCGCCTGCTGTACGTGAAGCTGGGCGTGCAGCACTGCATCCACGACGGTGCCCCGGTGCAGCCGCAGACGGCCGACAGCATCGCCGCGCAGTTGCTCACGCATTTCAAGGGCCAGCACATCGGCCTGCTGGCGCCGCTGGTGGTCAACCGCAAGGGGGTCTATACCGAACTGGCCGACTGGGCACGCCCGCGCGGTTACACGCACCTGCGGGTGGACGGCAACTTCCTGCCGACCACGGGCTTTCCGCGGATCGACCGCTTCAAGGAGCACACCATCGAGCTGCCCGTGGCCAGCCTGGACGTGGCGCCCGCGCAGGAGTCCGAACTGCGCGCAGCGCTGGCCCGTGCGCTGGAGCTGGGCAAGGGCGTGGTCCACGTGCTGAGCGGCCTCGCCGGCCTGAAGGAAGCCATGGCCGCCGGGCAGTCCACCGCCGGCATCGGCACACTGCAGGCCTTTTCCACCAAGCGCGCCTGCCCGGTCTGCGCCACCAGCTACGCCGAGCTGGATCCGCGCCTCTTCTCGTACAACAGCAAGCACGGCTGGTGCCCCGACTGCGTGGGCACGGGCGTAAAGCTCACGAAGGAGCAGCGCAAGGTCTTCGACGATTCGGTGCAGGACGACAAGGACCGGGGCCGCGAGCAGACCTTCGCCGAACCCGAGGCCGAGGACGTGGCCGACACCGTGTGCCCCAGCTGCCAGGGCACGCGCCTCAACCCCGTGGCGCGGGCCGTGCTGTTCGCCGGCACGCCGGTGACCGAGGTGGCGCGCCTGTCGGTGGCCGAGGTGCGGCAATGGATCGACGGCCTGCAGCTTTCGGGCCGCGAGGCCGAGATCGCGCGCGACCTGGTGCCGGAGATCAGGAGCCGGCTCGAGTTCCTGGAAGAGGTGGGCCTGTCGTATCTCACGCTGGACCGGGGCGCTCCCACGCTCTCGGGCGGCGAGGCGCAGCGCATCCGGCTCGCCGCGCAGCTGGGCAGCAACCTGCAGGGCGTGTGCTACGTGCTGGACGAGCCCACCATCGGCCTGCATGCGCGCGACAACCAGATCCTGCTGAACGCGCTGCACAAGCTGGGCGACAAGGGCAATACCCTGGTGGTGGTGGAGCACGACGAGGACACCATCCGCCGAGCCGATCACATCATCGACATCGGCCCGAGCGCGGGCAAGCGCGGCGGACGGCTGGTGGCCCAGGGCACGGTGGAGGACATCGCCGCTGCGGAGGATTCGCAGACCGGCCGCTACCTGCTGCATGCCATGCGCCATCCGCTGCAGGCGCGGCGCAGCATGCAGCCCTCCGAGGTGGACCCCGAAACCGTCGCGCTGGCCCAGCCCGTGAATGCACCTGCCGGCCGCCAGAGCGCCGCAGCCAGGAAGCGGGCTGCGCAGGCCGCGGCCCTGCAAGCCGATGCGCTGGAGGATGCGAGGGGGCGCGCCGCCATCCGCTGGTTGACGGTGCGCGGCGCCAGCCTGCACAACCTGCAGAACGTGACGGCCACCGTGCCGCTGCATCGCCTCGTGGCTGTCACGGGCGTCAGCGGATCGGGCAAGTCGACGCTGGCGCGGGACGTGCTGCTGGCCAATGTGCAGGCCTGGGTGCAGCAGCGCTCCACCAAGGCCGGGCGCGACGCCATGGATGCCGGCAAGGCGCCGCCGCTGGCCGGCTGCACGGGCCTGGCGGGCTTCGAGACCATCGACCGCGTGCTGGAGGTGGACCAGACGCCCATCGGCAAGACGCCGCGCAGCTGCCCGGCCACCTACATCGGTTTCTGGGACACCATCCGCAAGCTCTTCGCCGAGACGCTGGAGGCCAAGGCCCGCGGTTATGCAGCCGGGCGCTTTTCCTTCAACACGGGCGAGGGCCGCTGCCCGGTCTGCGAGGGCCAGGGCATCCGCACCATCGCCATGAGCTTCCTGCCCGACGTGAAGGTGCCCTGCGAGGCCTGCCACGGTGCGCGCTTCAACCCGGAGACGCTGGCCGTGACCTGGCGCGGCAAGAGCATCGGCGACGTCCTGCAGATGGAGGTGGACGAGGCGGTGGAGTTCTTCGCCAGCATGCCCAGCATCGCGCATCCGCTGCAGTTGCTGAAGGACGTGGGCCTGGGTTACCTCACGCTGGGCCAGCCCAGCCCCACGCTGTCTGGCGGCGAGGCGCAGCGCATCAAGCTGGTGACCGAACTCACCAAGGTGCGCGACGAGGTCGGACGGCGCGGGCAGAAGGCGCCGCACACCCTCTACGTGCTGGACGAACCCACCGTGGGCCTGCACATGGCCGACGTGCACAAGCTCATCCGCGTGCTGCATCGCCTGGTCGACGGCGGCCACAGCGTGGTGGTGATCGAACACGACCTCGACGTGATCGCCGAGGCCGACTGGATCATCGACCTGGGACCCGAGGGCGGCAAGGACGGCGGCCGCATCGTGGCAGCCGCCACGCCCGAGGAGGTGGTGCGCCTGGGCACCCACACGGGCCGTGCGATCGCGCCCGTGCTGGCGCGCGGCGACTAGCCGTCCGTGGCGCTCAGCGGCCCGGGTTCGTCACCTCGGGGTTGCGCAGCGCCTCGTTGATGTGCTGGAGGTATTCCTGCGCCTTGGGGTTGGCGGGATTGGCATCGCCCGAGACGTAGTAGGACAGCCCCTGCTTCAGGCCGCCGTGGTCCGCGATGCGCTGCGCCATGTTGGAGGCCGCCATCCGCAGTTGCACGGTCACGCTCTTCTCGTACTGCTCGGAAGGCACCTTCTGGCCGCCGACGCGGCTGTTGCCAGGGCCGTCGGCGGACCATTCGCGGCCGTCCATGAACTTGCGGGAGATCTGGCCCAGGCCGATCGAGGTGTTGTTGTCGCCGGCGCGGTCGAGGTCGCCCTCGTGCTGCATCGCCTTGCGGAAGCCCTGGGTGAAGGCCCCCGACTCCGACTGCAGCTGGGCGCGGAAGACGCTGGGGTCCAGGCCGTATTCCCTGGCGGTCTCGTCCACCGCACGGCCGAAGTCGGCCTGCGTCCGGACTTTGGCGTCCTGTTGCTGCTCGTCGCCGCGCAGCACCGGCAGGAATTTGGGATGGACCTTGCCCTGGGCCTCGTCCACGCTCTTCGATCCGAGGTCGCCGGTTGCCACGGGTGGGGCGTCGCCGGAGCCGGAGGCCGCGGGTGTGGAGCCGGAGGCGGGAGCGGCGGCCGGTGCCGGGGCTGCCGATGGCGCGGCGCCGGACGGACTGCCGCTACCACCGCCGCTGCCGCTGCCGCCGCTGCGGTTGCCTTCGCCGGAAGCCGTGCTGCCGCCCTGTTCGGAAGGTTGCGCCTGGCGATGCTTGGTCAGCTTCTGGAGCAGGCCTTCGAGCAGTGCCATCAGCACCTGCGCGAGCAGGGCCTGGGTGCCGGCGGGGTCCTGCGCACCAGGCGCCTGGACGCCCTGGAGCCGCGAGGAGGAGATCGATGAAATAGCCATGAATGCAGTTCCTTGCAATGTGGGGAATTGCACTCTCGCAGCGGCCCGGAGCGTGCGGCATGCGCTGTCCGAAAGACTCCGCGGACATGCGAAGCCGCGCCCGTGCCTCAGGCGAAGGCGTCGATGCGCCCGGCGCGGATCGCGTCGAGCATGCGGCGGTACAGCGCCATCGTGCGCTCGTAGGCGCCAGGCCGGTCGCGCAGCGCGGCCTGCACATAGTCCTGGCGGTTCGCGGCGCATTCGAATCCGTTGGCACAGCGGGCCAGCAGGTCCCAGTCGGTGGCCTGCGTGCAGTCCAGGCCCAGCCCGCAGGGCAGGAGGTAGAAGGCGAACTCCATGCCGTCGTCCTGCGACTGGGGATGGAAGACGCCCTCGAACCGGTAGCCGCGCGTGCCCGTGCCGGCATCGGTGCGGACCGCAAGGCGCGTGGCGACGTCCTGTACGAGCAGCGGGTCGCCGGCTGCCAGCAGGTCGGACAGCAGGGATTGGCGCCGCTCCGGGGCCTGGTAGGCGGATTTGCCCGCGCGCAGGGCCATGGCCAGCAAGGGGTCCTTGCGGCGCAGGCCGTCCGCGGCGAGCCGGGCGATGCGCCGGTCTCCCGTGTCCTCTGCCGACAGGCCCGCGCACCGTTGGCGCAGGGTCTCCGCTGCCGCGCGGGCCTCGCGGGAGGCCGGGCCTGCTGTAGCTGCCTCGGCGCCCGCGATGCCGTGGCACCGGCGCAGCGCCTGCACGGCATAGAACACGCCTCCCGCCTCAGGATGCGAAAGCGCCTGGCGGACGAACCCATCCAGGCGGCCGGCCCGGTTGTATTCCCGTAGCAGGTCCGCGGACAGGGGCCGGGAGGCATGGGCGGCTTCCGCAGCCTCGCGTGTGCCGGAGGATTCCTCGGCCGTGCCCGGCCGCAGAAAGCCCAGTCCCGCCGCGAGCAGCAACAGGGCGGCGCCCCCCAGCATCCAGGAAGAAGTACGCAGATTCATGGTGCCTCATTGGAGAGTGGAAGGCGGGGCCGGTGGGCATCCGGTGCGAAGCGGCATGCGCTTTTCCGAGTTCGCGGAAGCGCCTTTCGCGGCAGTGGGTGCGCTTCGCGCGCTATCGGGGTGCATCGGGGCGGAAATTCCGGCCCAGGATGCCTTCGCACACGTCGCAGTAGAAGTAGCGTGTGGTGCCCCGCTGTTCCAGGGCGCCCCAGCCGGTGGCCGCATCCAGGGACAGTGTTCCCTTGCCGCCCTGCCAGAACTGCACTTCTGCCGAGGCTTCGCAGTCCACCAGGTCGATTCCGCGCCGGTATTCCTCTGCCGTGCCCTCGACGGCGTGGCTCCAGAAATGGCGCACCCGGGCGGCGTCGATCTGCATGTCGGAGCAGTCGGCATCGCTGCCTTGGGCTCCGTGGGCATGGGATCCGAGGATGTCGATGCGCTGCAATGGCGTCTGCGCCGTGGTCTTGGCCCCCGGCGCCGCTGCCGCCGGGCTGGCCGCTGATGGCTCCATTGGGGAGGCCGCAACAAGCGCGAGCAACAGCTGGACCGCATGCTACAGCCTCATTTCGCGCCCTCTCCGACGAAGCCAGGAGCGAGGATCCCTTCGCACGAAGCGCAGCGGAAATATCGCGTGGCGCCTTTCCATTCCAGGACCCCCCACCCCGTGGCGTCATGCAGGTGCAGCACGCCATGCACTCCCTTGCGCAGATGCAGGCGGGGCGATGCGGCGCAGTCGGCCAGGTCGAAGTTACGCTGGAAGTCGGAGGCCGGCCCCTCCACCGCATGGTCCCAGAAATAGCGAATGCGCTGCTCGTCGACGACCCGGCCGGAGCAGTCGGCATCGCTGCCGGGTGCAGGTTCCACGGCGCGTGGGAGGGTGATTGCGCCCAGGGGGGCGATGGACCGGGACGGGGGGCCGGCCTTCATGGGCTGAGCTGAAGCGCCGGCATGGACCAGCACCAGGAAACAGAGGGAGGCACTGCGCAGGTTCACGCCGAATTGCATCATTGCCATGCCGCGGTAGCGGCTTCCGTGCGGTTCTTGTGGCTGACGTCGGGATGGCGGTGGATTTCCGTCTTCGGGATGGTCAGCGTCTGGGTGATTTCATCGATGAGGTACTGCAGCGAGAGCATTTGAGGAAAGGGTGGACTCGTTGACTGTCAGCGTGGGCAACTGGTGGCGGCCGGGCACTCTGCCGGTATGTTTTCGAACACCACACTGCTACCAACCACTACGGCATGTGATGGGGGATCGGTCCACCAATGAAGTGTTCCGTTCATCCAAAGGTCGACAATCTCACTCTCCCCTAGCAGGGTTTCAGGCTGGATGCGGTACAGCCTTACAAATGAAGGAATCTTCATTTTGTAATGCAGGATGCGCTGGATGGGCGAAGCGTCATAGTATTCGACGCGATAAACATTCATTGGGCTGGTTTCTGAGCCTTTGAAGACGGGCTTGCTGGCATACCAAACGAAAGCCGCCAGTCCAATGGCAAGGACCATCCAGAGTGTCTGGGTCCTCATTATTTTGTTGTCTCTTGCCATTTTTAAATTTCGAACTTTTGCGGAGATGGCAGGCGCACACGATGCACATCGGATAAGACCATGAAATCCCCACCGTGTTGGTTTTTTGCCCGCCATTTCTGAAAATCTGAATTTTGCACCAAGTATTTGCGTTCGGCCGCTGTGTCGGGTGAGATATCCGCGATCTCGTCTCCAATGTTGATGGCACCCCGCAAGGAGGTATTGCACTCAACCCCATTGAATCCCCAGCATCCCAGGGGTTGAGAAATAAAATTGTTGCCGTCCTGGAAATCGTAGGAATCCCGCAGATAGAAGCCCAGTTCATCAACTTCAATCGATGCCTTTTTGTTTTCCATGGATGTCACAATGCCAGAGACTGCAATCTTTATCTGGGCCTCGCCCATGGCGCCATAGAAGTCGTCCATGGGGTCTCCCATCTTCCCAAAAAGCAAGAAATTCACCTGACAGGAATCATCCAGTTCCTTTGCGGGAAGTCCCAAATTGCCGAATCGCCAGCACTGGCCGGCATGTGCTGGTGCGGCACGATCCACTCTCACTTTTAGCTGCTTGATTCCCGCGGGACTGGACCACGTGTTCTGCAACTGTCGCATCGCCGTACGTACCCTGTTGAATTGAAGGGCTCAGGACATTTTGATTAAGGACTCATCGAGGTGAGCTTGACTCAAATTTTTTAATGGATATATTCCACGACTTTCCTTCATTTCTGCTGGCATCGCAAATGGTGCTCCTTTGAACCACTTTTCCATCAAACTGGCAGCCACAGGCCATCCCAGCCTTGAGCGCATGACATTGGGAATGTCTCGTAACTGAAAAATTCTTGTTTGGTAAGTTGGTTCTTTTTTCTTCGAACTACCGCTGATTGATGAAAGCGTGTCTTGCAGTATGTCGATCACAAAAATCCCTCTTATTTATTAATTTGAGTGCCGTGACAATGTATTTCGACTGGTATAGTCACTGGGCTGTAGTCACTTGAGCGTCGTCTTTAGGTTGTGCTGTATATTTTTTAGAATTTCGATGCGAGAAATGTTTCGGTTCTTTGTGCCGAAGGGTAATCCGGTAAAGTATTCAAGAGAGCATATTCAGCAGGTGATGCACGCTTGTGCTGGCGATACGCACTGTGCCCAGGGGGAGCAAAAATACGGCGGCTTGATGCACCACGATTCCGAGCGCGCTTGTTCTATCCTCTTGACGTGCTGCGCAGTGGATGTGCGCTTCGCATCACCACAACCCTGCAGCAGGTGTTCAGCATGTGTTGTCCCTCCTCGGCGCGAAATCTAATGGCCCACGGCCGGGCATGCTGTAAGAAAGGGTTGCCCGCGGCCGAGCCGCGTTCCGCCTGTGCCGGCAGCCGCCTCCCCACGCGTTCTCCACCATCTGCACAAATCGCACACAAACGCTCGATAGTCGATCAAGGTTGGCTGCGCAGACTCGCGCCCATTCCTTTCTCGTTGCGGATTTTTCCCTCCATGACCATCGACGCTGCCCAGCTCCTCGCGGACGAAGCCAAGTACTGCTCCTTCGGCGATACCGTCCACTACGTGAACCCGCCCAAGATCTTCACGGGCTGCGATGGCAGTTACATGCAGGACGACAACGGCACGCAGTACCTCGACCTGCAGATGTGGTATTCGGCCGTGAACTTCGGCTACAAGAACAAGCGCCTCGAAGCCAAGATGATCGAGCAGCTGCAGGCGCTGCCCCAGGTCGCCAGCCAGTACCTGCACCCGACCAAGATCGAACTGGCCAAGTTCATCGCCGAGGACGCCAAGCGCAAGTGGGGCAGCGACGGCCGCGTGCATTTCAACGTGGGCGGGGCGCAGGCCATCGAGGATTCGCTGAAGGTGGTGCGCAACGCCAGCAACGGCAAGAGCCTGATGTTCGCCTTCGAGGGCGGCTACCACGGACGCACGCTGGGCGCATCCAGCATCACTTCCAGCTACCGCTACCGCCGCCGCTTCGGCCATTTCGGCGACCGCGCGCAGTTCATTCCGTTCCCCTATCCCTTCCGCCGCCCCAAGGGCATGACGGCCGAGGAGTATTCGGACCAGATCGTGCGGGAGTTCGCCCGCAAGTTCGAGAACGAGTACCACGCCGTCTGGGACCCCAAGACCAACCAGTGCGAGTACGCGGCCTTCTATGTCGAGCCCATCCAGGGCACGGGCGGCTACGTCGTGCCGCCGCCGAACTTCTTCAAGGGCCTCAAGAAGGTGCTGGACGACCACGGCATCCTGATGGTGGTCGATGAGATCCAGATGGGCTTCTGGCGCACCGGCACGCTCTGGTCGGTGGAGAACTTCGGCATCAAGCCCGACGTGCTGGTCTTCGCGAAGGCGCTGACCAACGGCCTCAACGCCCTGTCCGGGCTGTGGGCGCGCGAGGAACTGATCAATCCGAAGATCTTCCCGCCCGGCTCCACCCATTCCACCTTCGCCTCGAACCCGCTGGGCACGGCCCTGGGCCTGGAAGTGATGAAGATGACGCACGAGATCGACTTCGGCAAGCAGGTGCGCGAATCCGGTGCCTACTTCCTCGAAGGCCTGAAGGAGCTGCAGAAGCGCCACAAGGAGATCGGCGACGTGGACGGCCTGGGCCTGGCGCTGCGCGCCGAGATCTGCACCGAGGATGGCTTCACGCCCAACAAGGCGCTGCTGGACAAGATGGTGGACATCGGCCTGGAAGGCAACCTGGAGTACCAGGGCCAGAAGCGCGGCCTGGTGCTGGACGTGGGCGGCTACTACAAGAACGTGATCACCTTCGCGCCGTCGCTGATGATCTCGCGCGCCGAGATCGACGAGGCGATGGTGCTGCTGGACCAGCTCCTGACCCAGGCAAAGCGAGCCTGACGGCCAATGCGCTGGCGCAACCGGCTGGAGCCGGAGTCGCTCGTGGCGCATGCCGGCGCGCATCCGCCGGAAGGGTTCGCCTGGCTGGAGGGGCTGCCGGTGCCGGTGTTCTCGGCGCCGTTCGACCTGCTGACGACGGCGGACGACGAGTTCAAGGCGCGGCTGCGCGGCTGGCCGCTGTTCGAGCGCTGGTCGCGGTGGCTGCGCGTGCGCACGGCCTTCGCGGGCACCACGGTGACGGAGTACGCCCCGCTGCCGCAGGGCGCGGCGCCGGAGTCGGTCGCCGCGGCGTTGCGCACGGGACCGGGCCGTGATTTCGCGCTGGTGATCGCGAAGGATCTTCCACAGGATTCGCCGCTGCTGGCTCCGGAGGACAACGCCTATGCCCAGGCGCTGGCCGAGGCCTGCGTGCGGCAGGGCTTCGTGCTGGTGGAGGGCCAGGCGCTGGCCTATGTGCCGATCGATTTCGGCAACCTGGACGAGTATCTGGCGCGCCTGTCCTCCAGCCGCCGCAGCAACCTGCGGCGCAAGCTGCGCAGCCGGTCGCAACTGCAGATCGAGCGCGTGCCCACGGGCGATGCCTATGCCGACGACGCGCGGGTGGATGCCTGCTATGCGCTCTACGAGGCCGTGCATGCGCAGAGCGAAGTGCATTTCGACCGGCTGACCCGGGATTTCTTCGCCGCGGTGCTGCGCGACGGCGGCAGCAGCGGTATCGTCTTCGAGTACCGCCACGCCGGCACCGGCGCGCTGCTGGGCTGGAACCTCTGCTACGAGCACGCAGGGCGCCTCGTGGACAAGTACATCGGCCTGTCCTACCCCGCCGCGCGCGAGGTCAATCTGTATTTCGTGAGCTGGATGGTCAACCTGGAATACGCGGTCGAACGGGGCCTGACCCACTACATCGCTGGCTGGACCGACCCCGAGGTCAAGCGCAGCCTGGGCGCGTCCTTCACCTGGACGCGGCATGCCGTCTATGTGCGCAACCCGCTGCTGCGCGCGCTGGCCCGGCGGTTCTCGGGCCATTTCGAGAGTGACCGGCGCTGGAAGGACAGTGTGGAGGACGCGGCATGAGCGGCGCGGCGCGGCCCCCGGTGGTGCTCGACGTGGACGGTTCCGTGGGCGTGCTGCCCGGGGAGGTCCGCCTGCCGCTGGCGCAGGCGTGGCAGGAGCGCATCCGCTTCGGCTGCGGCATGGGCACCATGCGCGCGTTCCGGCAGGCACTGGAGCAGGCCATGCCGCCGGTGGCGGCGCACGGTACGGTGTTCATGGGCAGCGGTGATTTCCACCACCTGAGCTGGCCGCTCATCGAGCGCTGCATTGCCGCCCACGGGTTCTCCCCGGCGCAGCCGCTGCGGGTGGTGGTGCTGGACAACCACCCGGACAACATGCGCTTTCCCTTCGGGGTGCATTGCGGCTCGTGGGTGCGGCGGGTGGCGCTGCTGCCCCAGGTGTCGCACGTGCACGTGGTGGGCATCACCTCGGGCGATATCGGCACGGGCCATGCCTGGGAGAACTACCTCGCGCCGCTGCGCGCGGGCCGGCTCACCTACTGGAGCAGCGGCGTGGACACGCGCTGGGCGCGCTGGCTGGGCATCGCGGACCGGTTCCGCGCGTTCCCCGACGCGGACGCCCTGGTCGGCGAACTGGCGCGCATGCTCGAGCGGCAGCGGGTGCCCACGTACTTCAGCGTGGACAAGGATGTGTTTTCCCCGCGCGTGGTGCGCACGAACTGGGACCAGGGCACGCTGGAGACGCGCCATGCCGCGGCGGTCATCGCCGGCCTGCGCGACTGCGTCGTGGGCAGCGATGTAACGGGCGACGTCTCCACCCACCGCTATGCCACGGCCTGGAAGCGGTGGCTGAGCGCGGGCGACGGGCAGCAGACCGGCACGGAGCATGCCGACCTGCCGGCCTGGCAGTCCGCGCAGGCGGCATTCAACATGTGGCTGCTCGATATGCTGGAGACGGACGGCTGACGGCGCGTCGATCCGGCGGGCCGGATCATCCGCCGGCCTGCACCACCTGCTGCAGCACCGCGCAGATCCGGCCGAAGCCGGCGTCGTCCAGCCAGGGGCTGTTGCCGATGGCGAGCACGCGCGCAGCGAAATCCCGGGCATGCGGCCAGCCCCCCTCTTGCAGGCCGGGGGCGACGTGCCGCGCATAGCGCGGATAGTCGGGCAGGGCATGCACGAAGGGCAGGCTCACGCCCAGGCCCCGGCCCCACAGTGCGGCGATGGCGGCTTCGCGGCGGGCGGCGTCGGGCAGCAGCACCAGCAGCGTGGGCCAGGTGCCCCGCGCGCCCGGAACGGCGCCGCTGTCCCCGATCACGTGCAGTCCGGGAGCGCGCTCGCGCAGCAGGGCCATGCGGTGCCGAGCCCGTGCCTCGCCCTCGGCCAGCCAAGCGGGCAGGCGGGCCAGTGCGCGCACGCCCACGGCGCGGCGCCAGCGGCCGACCCGGTGCAGCGGGATGGCATCGTCGAAATCGTCGCCCGCCGCAGCGATGCGATCGTTCTGGGCCAGCGCCCGCCGCAGCGGCAGGCCGTAGGCCAGCGGCAGGCCGGCCGGGCGGTAGAGTGCGGCATAGCCCAGCAGCTCGGCGCTGCGGCGCAGCTCCCAGCCCCAGCGCCAGGGGGCCACCGTGCGGGCGGCGCGCGCGCAGGCTGCGCGCAGGGCGGGATCGGCCACAACCAGCGCGCCGCCTTCGTAGATCGTGAGCCCTTTGCCCACGGCCAGGCTGAAGAAGACCATGTCGCTGCCCGTGGTGCCGATGCAGGTGCCGCCGGCCTCGCGCGCCCCCAGGGCCTGGGCCGCGTCCTCGATGACGCGGGCGCCCACCGCATGGGCGAGGGCGCGCACGGGGGCCACGTCGGTCACGCGGCCCGCCAGGTGGGTGGGCAGCACGGCCAGGGTGCGCGGACCGCAGAGCGCGGCCAGCGCTTCCGGGCACAGATCCAGGCTGGCGGGCCGCAGTTCGCAGGCCCGAAGCCGCAGGCCGCAGTGCGCTGCCGCCAGGGCGACCAGGGGACAGGTGTAGGCCGGGGCGATGATCTCGTCGCGCGCGGGCTCGCGCTCGCGCAGGGCCGTGAGCGCCACCACCAGCGCGGCGGTGCCGGAGCATTCCACCTGCACGGCCGGCACGTCCAGGAAGCGTGCCAGCGCGCTTCCCAGGTCGGCATCGCCGCCGGGCAGGAGGTCGCGCCAGCCCAGCGGCAGGCCGGCGGTGGGCGGCGCCTCAGGCGCCATGGGGCGAGGGCGGGGCGGAGGTTGGCGGCGCCTGCTCCTCGGCCTCGCTGCGGGCCAGGCAGGCGATGCCGGCGGCGATCAGCACGGCGCCCAGCAGCTGCGGCCAGCCGATGGGCTCGTTGAACAGGAGGGCCGAGAGCGCCAGCACGGAGACGACCTCCAGGTGCGATGCCGCGAAGGCCGGGCCGATGGGCGCGTGCTCCAGCAGCGTCATCCAGGTGAAGAATGCACCCACGTAGCCGACGAAGGCGCCGTAGATCCAGGGCTGGCCGAAGACCCGCGCCAGCCAGGCGCCGGAGAACTCCAGCGGCAGCGCATGTTCGCCCGCCAGCTTGAAGCTGATCTGCGCGAGCGTGTCGAAGGCGACGAGGACGAGGAAGCCGATGGCGTAGAAGCGTCGCACGGCGTCACCCCTTCAGGCCGACGACGGCCACGCCCGCCGACACCAGCAGGATGCCCGCCACGCGCATCGGCGAGAGCTTCTCGCGGAACAGGAAGCGCCCGGCGATCATCACGGCCACGATGTTGATCGAGCCCAGCAGCACGCCGTCGGACAGCGGCACGAGGGACAGGAACGCCAGCCAGACCAGGAATTCGGCCACGTAGCAGCCGATGCCGACCCAGATCCAGGGCCGGCGCGCCATCCAGATCCAGCGCGCCAGGCCCGTGCCCGCGCGCGGATCGGCCGTGGCCGCGGCCTTGAAGGCCAGCTGCCCGCCCGTGTCCACCAGCATGTTGAGCACCCAGAGCAGCGCCACCAGCGGCGTGATGCCGCCGCCGTCCGAAGGCGTCATGGCGCGGCGCCCCCCGGGTGTCGCGCTTGCTGCTGCGCGATCGATTCGGCGAAAGCCATCGTGCGCGCGAGCACCGTGCGGCGGTCGCGGTCGATGGTGATCATGTGGTAGCTGTCGTCCAGCAGCACCAGTTCCACCGGGGCATGGCGCACGCCGCGCACGATGTCCTGGGCGTTGCCTGCCGCGGCGATGTCGTCGTTGCGGGCGTGCATCACCAGGCAGGGCGCGCGCACCGCGCCGAGGTTGCGCCGCACGTAGGCGGAAAGCGCCCGCAACTCGATCACCGACCACCAGGGGTTGCCCGGCAGGCCGGCGGCTGCGCTGTCGCCCGAATGCATCTGCGACACCACGCGCTCGCGCAGGGCTTCATCCTTGATGCCGTAGGGCGGCGCTTCCATGAAGACGCTGCGGCGGCCCAGCCCCAAGGCCCGGAACAGCGGCAGCAGGAAGGCCAGGCGCGTATAGGCCGGCATGCTCCAGCCGTCGTAGCGGAAGGTGGTGGAAAGCGCCACCACGCCGGCCACCTGCCTCGGCCGCTCGATGGCCAGCGCCAGTGTCAGCAGTGCGCCCATGGACAGGCCGCAGGCGACGATCGGCTGCCCGGTGAGCTGCATGAGCCGGTCCGCGCCGCGCCGGGCGCTGGCCACCCAGTCCTGCCAGCGCGTGGCGATCAGGTCGTCCTGCGTGCCGCAGTGGCCGGCCAGCTGCACCGCGAGCACGGTGAAGCCCGCGCGGTGCAGGCCCTTGGCGAGCAGCCGCATTTCGTTGGGCGTGCCGGTCAGGCCATGGATCAGCAGGATCCCCGTGGTGGCGAGCGGTCCGTGGCCCTCCAGCAGGTATTCGTGCTCGGTGCCATGGAGGGCCGCGGGGGCGGGGCGGACCAGGGCGCTGTCGTCCATGGCCCGCAGGGTCGCTGCGGCCGCGTTCATGCCACCTCCAGCTGGCGCGGTGCCAGTGCGTCGAGTTGGTGCAGCATCTCCAGCGTGTCGGAAAAGTCGCTGAACGGCGCATGGGCGATGCCGCGGCTCTCGCAATGGGCGATGAGCTTGTACTTGGCGAAGACGAAGTCGGCACGGCCGGAGACGCAGAAGTCCGACGTGCTGTCGCCCACGAAAAGCACCCGCCCGTGCAGTGCGCGCTGCTCGGCGAGGCGCTCGCACTTGCAGTTGCCGCTGGCGCGCGCGCAGCTGCCGCTGGCCCAGGGCGACTCCAGGCGCCACTGGCGCGGGCCGGCCTGCACGAGGCGGTTGGCGATCACGGGCAGTCCGTCCAGGCCATGGCGGGCGAGCACGGACTGGATGGCGTAGTCGATGCCGTCGCTCACCACCTGCACCGGCATGCCCAGCGCCTGGGCCTCGCGCACGAAGGCGGCGAAATGCGGATCGACCTCGATGGTCTCGAGATGGGCGTCGAGTTCGGCGCGGTCCATGTCCAGCAGCGCGACCTGGCCCTTCATGCACTCGCGCGAACCGATCTCGCCGCGCTCCCAGGCGTCTTCCAGCGCCTGCCAGCCGGGCTGGCCGAAGCGCTGCAGCAGGGAGTCGGTGACGTCACGGATGCTGATGGTGCCGTCGAAATCGCACTGGATCATCCAGCCCGCGGGGGCCGCCGCGAATTCCTGGGCGGGAAGGGACGGACGCCGGAGCGAGGACAGGGGAAAGGACGCAGTCTTCATGGGGGTCATTCCTGCTTCAGGGGAAGGAAGCTCACGCGCACGGTCTGTCCGGGGCGGGCTTCCGGAGGGCTGTCGAATTCGAGCACGCATTCCACGACCCGCATCGGGCCGCGCTGGGCGTCCTCCTGCAGCCGCGACGCGCCGAGCACGGGGCTGATGCGCGCCACCCGCGCGCCGGGCAGGGCGACCGGGGCGGCGTCGCCGTCGGTCGTGACCGTGGCGCGCATCCCCGGCTTCACCGCGGCTGCGTAGTTCTGGTTGACCTCCGCCCGCACGATCAGCGGCCGGTGCGGCAGCAGCGTGATCGCGGCATGGCTGCCTGCTGCGGCAGCCAGGCGCACGCCGGCCTGGGTCCTGACATGCACCACGGTGCCGTCCTCGGGAGCGCGCAGCTCGAGGCGGGCCTGCTGGCCGCGCACCTGGGCGAGCTTCTTGCGCGCCACCTCGGCCTCTGCGCGCGCCACGGCGGCATCGGATTCGGCGGCGCGCAGGGCCTGGGCCGCGTCATCGGCGCGCTGCGGTTCGGCGGCGTTGGCGGCGGCGGCTTCGGCGAGGCGGGCGGCCGTGCGGCGCAGTGCCGGCACCTGCTGGGCGCGTGCGCGTTCGCGCGCTTCCGCCAGCTGCAGTTCCGCCTGCGCCACATCGGCCTCGGCCTGCAGGCCGGTCCCGGCCAGGCGCAGCAGCACCTGGCCGCGCTTCACGGCCTGGCCTTCGTGCACGGCGACGGAGTCCACCACGCCTTCCTGCAGGGGCGTGAGGTCGAGCATTCCGCCCTGGACCTCGATGCGGCCGCGGGCGATGGCCACGCCGTTGGCCGCGCCGGAGGCCGGAGCGGACGCGGGCGCCTCGGGCGCGGGCATCTGCGCGGGGGTGCCACGGTCGGTGCAGGCCGCGAGCCAGGCCAGGGCCAGGGCGGAGGCCGCGCAGGCGGCGCCGCGCGCGGCGCGCGGTCCGAGGGGAAGGGAGAGGCGTTTCATGGGGTGATGGCGTCCGGCTGGCGCCAGTCGCTGCGGATGGCACCGTCTTCCATGCCGAGCACGCGGTCGGCATGGCGGACGAGGCGCGGGTCGTGGCTCACGCACAGCACGGTGGTGCCGTGGGCGCGCGCGATGCGGTGGAGGATGTCGATGACGCGCTGGCCGCTGTCGGCATCCAGCGCGCTGGTGGGTTCGTCGGCGAAGAGCAGCTGGGGCGACTTGGCGATGGCGCGGGCGATGGCCACGCGCTGCTTCTCGCCCCCGGACAGCTGGGCCGGGCGCATGTGCGCGCGCTGCGACATGCCCACTTCGTCGAGGGCGCGCCGTGCCTGGCGCGCGCTTTCGCTGGCGCCCAGGCCCAGGTAGCCCAGGGGCAGCTGGACCTGCTCCAGGGCGGTCAGCGCGGGAAAAAGGTTGAAGCCCTGGAACACGAAGCCCGTGTGCTGCAGCCGGAAGCGCTCCAGCGCGCGCGGGCCGAGCGCTCCCAGGTCTTCGCCCAGGGCGTAGGCCTTGCCCGCGTCCGGCTGCTGCAGCCCGGACAGCAGCGACAGCAGCGTGCTCTTGCCGCAGCCCGAGGGACCGGAGATGAGGGTGAGTTCCCCGGGGAGGATGGACAGGGACAGCTGGCGCAGCACCGGTACCTGCACGACGCCCGAGACGAAGGATTTCTGCAGGTCCACCGCCTGCAGGCTGGGGGCGGCGCCGGGCGGCGGCGCGGGGGAGCGGGGGGCGTGGGTGTTCATCGCAGCAGCAGGGCGGGATCGGCGGCCATGAGGCCGCGCATGGCCAGGAGGCCCGAAAGCAGCGCGACGAGCGCGACCAGGCCCGCGCAGGCCAGGGCGGTGGCGGTCGTCATCGCGACCGGCACGCCCTGCGACATGGCGAGCCACAGCAGCCCGGTGCTGGCGGCGGCACCCAGCAGCAGGCCCAGCCCGCCGATCCAGCAGGCCTGCTCGATCACCAGCCGGCCCAGCGAGCGGCGGCTCACGCCCAGCGCGTTGAGCACGGCGTATTCACGGGCCGATCCGGCCACCACGCCCATGAGCGACTGGCTGGTGACGACCGTGCCCACGAGGCAGACGATGCCCACCATGAACAGCACGGCCACGCCCGCGCCCGTGTCCAGCAGCCAGTACAGCTGGGATCGGCGGGCGAACTGGCGGGCCGTCCAGACCTCGAACGGGCCGAAGCCCGGGGCTCCGGCAGAGAACCGCGCCTGGACCTCCCTGGCCTGCTCCGGCGTGCGGGTGCGGGCCACGACGTAAGTGGGCGCGGTCGCCGAACCGGTGCCCGCGATCTCGCGGGCGGTGTCGATCGACGACAGCACGTTCGCTCCGCCCAGGCCGCGCAGCCCGTCCACCGCGGCCACGACGTGGACTTCGTGGGCGTTGATCCATGCCGTGCCGCCCACGTTGGTGCCCAGCGTGGAAAGGTCTGCCCGGTCCACGATGACGGCGCCGGGCGCACGCAGCGCCGCGCGCTGCCAGCCGGTGAGCAGGTGGGAGAACAGCATGCCGTCCGGGGCGGAGCGGATTCCCGACAGGTAGATCGACACCCCGCCGCTGCCGGCCTGCGCGCTGCGCCAGTCCGCGTCCACCCAGAGGTAGGGCTCGGTGGCCACGACCGCCGGGTCCATGGCCAGCCGCAGGTCCACGTCGCTGCCGATCGCCCGGCCGAAATTCACGCTCTGCGTGCCGGGGTAGCCGGCCCAGAGGTCGGCGCCCGACGCGCGCACGTACAGCGCCGCGCTGCCGAAGATACCCAGCACCAGGGCGGCCTGCACCACCAGCAGCACGCATGAGAAGCCCACCGCGAACACCGCGGGCACGAACCGCCGCCACTCGTGGATGAGTGTCTTGCGGGCCAGGGCGATCATGGCGCCTCTCCGTCGTCGGCCGGCGCGGAGGGGAGCGGCGCGCCGCCCAGCGCCTTGTACAGCGCGACGAAGGCCAGCGAGCGCGCATCCTGGGCCGTGGCCCATTCGGCTTCGGCCTGCAGGGCCGCGCGCTGCGCGGCGAGTCCGTCGTATTCGCTGGCCAGGCCGAGACGGGCCTGGACGCCGCCGGCACGCACGCGCTCGGCGAGCGCGGGCTGCGCCTCCGCGAGGGCATCCGCCCGGTTCTGCTGGGCCGCCAGTTCGGAGAGGGCGCCTTCGGCTTCGGCGACGGCGCCGCGCACCGTGCGCTGGTAGGTCAGCGCCGCGGCCTGCAGGGCCTCCTGCTGCGCGTCCACCTGCATGCGCCGGCGCCCCCAGTCGAAGAGCGGGATGTCGATGGTGGGCCCGATGGCGGGCACGTTGTCGCTGGTGGTGCGGCGGTTGCGCGTGAGGTTGTAGGCGTACAGCAGCGAGCCGGTGATGGCGATGCGCGGGTACAGTTCGGAGCGGGCCATGCCCACCTCGGCCGCGGCCTTGCGCACGGCCGCTTCCGCGGCCTGCACGTCCGGGCGCGTGCGCAGCAGGTCGGCAGGCAGCGCGGAGAAGGCGAAGGGTGCCAGCGTGGGCACGCGGGCGGGGCCGGCGCTCCAGGCCGGGTCCGGCGCCACGCGGTCCAGCAGCACGGCCAGCGACTGGGCTGCGCGTGCGCGCGCCTGTTCGGGCTCGGCCCGGGCGGCGCGGGTGCGGGCGCGCTGCACGCCGGCCTGGGCCACCTCGTCGGTGGCGCCGGTCCAGGTGCGCCGGCGCACTTCCGCCAGCCGGGCGGCCCGTTCGTCGAGCGCAGCCTGCCGGTCGAGCAGCTGCAGCTGCCGGCGCGCGGCCTGCAGGTCCAGGTAATCGCGCACCACCTCGGCCACGACGGCGACCCGCGCGCCCTGGCCGTCCGCCACGGCCGCGTCGCGGTCCGCCACGGCCGATGCCCGCGCGCTGTCTGCGGCGCCGAACAGGCCCAGCTCCCAGACCATGTCGATGCTGGCGTGGAAATAGCTGTCGGTGGCTTCGATGTCCTGCAGGGTGCGCGCGCCTGCGCCGAACGAGGGACGGAACTGCACTGCCGCGCGCCCGGCCTGCAGGCGGGCTTCGCGCAGCCGGTGGGCGGCGATCGCCAGGTCGAGGTTCTTCTGCAGCGCCTCGTCCACCAGCGCGTCGAGGGCGGGATCGTGGAAGGCCTTCCACCAGGCGCGGAACTCCGGTGCCGCGGCGGTGCCGTCCGGAACGGGCGAAGTCCAGGTGGCGGGCAGGGCGGGCGCCTCCGGGCGGCGGATGTCCGGTGCCGAGCAGCCGGCCAGGAACGCGATCGCCGCGGCAGCCAGGCCGAGGCGGAGCGGACGTGGAATGGGGGACGGAAGAAGCACGCGCGGCGTTACATTGGCAGGGTGGGGCCAGGGCGGAGAAGCCCATGGCGATGGCTGGATTGGACCGTCCCAAGCTTGAGCCGCCTTGCATGGCATATGGAGGCTTCATGGAGATGCGGGGCTTTGCACGGCATGCCCGGCAGCTGTGGATAATTCCGCCCAGCACCTCCCGACGCCATGAACCTTCCCGCTGCCCCGCAGGCCTCCGGCCCGCTCGTTCTCGTCGTCGAGGATGAGCCGGGCATCGCCACCATCCTCTCCGCCTATCTCCAGCGCGACGGACTGCGCGCCCACCAGGCCCATGACGGCCTGGAGGCGCTGCGGCTGTTCCGCCAGCTCAAGCCCGACATGGTGCTGCTGGACATCCACCTGCCCGGCATGGACGGCCTGGACCTGCTGCGCGCCATCCGCGAGGACGGCCAGACGCCGGTGATCATGGTGACGGCACTGGCCGACGACGTGGACAAGCTGGTCGGCCTGCGCCTGGGGGCGGACGACTACGTGGTCAAGCCTTTCAGCCCGCCGGAGGTGGTGGCCCGGGTGCGGGCCGTGCTGCGGCGCGTGCAGGCCCAGCCCTCCGCACCGGCCCGGGCCGCCCAGCGCATCCGCGTGGGCCGCATCGAGATCGACCAGGAGGCCCACGCCGCCTTCGCCCACGGCGACGACGGGCGGGCCGTGCCGCTGCCGCTGACGCTGACCGAGTACCGGCTGCTGGCCTGCCTGGCGGCGCAGCCCCGGCGCTGCTTCTCGCGCAGCCACCTGATCGAGCACTGCCTTCCGGAGAGCGATGCGCTCGACCGCGTGATCGATTCCCACCTCTCCAAACTGCGCCGCAAGCTGCAGCAGGCGGGGCAGGGGGAGCTCATCGAGACCGTGCGCGGCATCGGCTACCGGCTCTGGCCCGGGGAGGGTCCCGTTGCCTGAGCACCGCGCACCGGCCGCGCAGGGGTCGCTGTTCAGCCGGGTCTGGGTGCGGTTCGGCGTGTGCATCGCCGCCACCGTGCTGGCGACGATGGCGCTCCTGGCCGCGAGCGTGATGCTGTTTTCCGAGGTGCAGTACCGCGACTTCTACCGCAGCCTGCCCTCCGACGTGCAGGTCGAGCTCGACGGCCTGCGCGACCGCGACATGGAAGACAGCCCGCGGGCGATGGAGATCTACGGCCAGTACTGGCACGGCGACCTGCTGTTCGGCGAGAAGTGGTCCCTCGTGGTGGGGCTCGTGATCTGCCTGCCCATCGGCCTCGTGGTGGGGTTCTGGGTGTCGCGCATTGTCACGCTGCCGCTGGCGTCGATGGCCGAGGTGGCGTCCCACGTGGCGATGGGGGATTTCTCGGTGCGTGCCCAGCCTGGGCGCTACCACGACGAGATGGCGGAAATGGTCCGGCATTTCAACCAGATGATCGATGCGCTCGAGCGCTCGGCCAGGGAGCGGCGCGCCCATGCGGCTTCCATCTCGCACGAGCTGCGCACGCCGCTCACGGTGCTGCGCGCGCGCCTGCATGCGATCTGCGATGGCGTGATCGAGGCCGATGCACAAGAGTCCCGCGCGCTGCTGGAGCAGGTCGAATACCTGGGACGGCTGGTGGGCGACCTGCATACGCTGTCCATGGCGGAGGCGGACCAGTTGTCGCTGGAAACCCGTGCGGTGGACCTGTCCGAGCTGGTGCGCGATGCGGTGGCGCTGCATGCGCAGCGCATCGAGGACCACGGCGTGGAACTGGCGCTGCGGCTGCCCCATGCCCCGGGGCCCCATGCCATGGTGGACCCGGACCGCATGCGCCAGATCCTGTTCAACCTCGTCGAGAACGTGCTGCGCCACGCGGAGGCGGGCGGCTGGATGGAGGTCGAGGTGGCAGGGGAAGGCGACCGCGTCGTGCTGCGCGTGAGCGATGCGGGCCCCGGCATGCCGGCACGCCTGCTGGAGCGGCCCTTCGAGCGCTTCCCCCACGATCCCGGGCGGCGGGGCGAAGGCTCCGGCCTGGGCCTGTCGATCGTGAAGGCCCTGGTGCAGCGCCAGGGCGGCAGCGTGCGGGTGGAGAACCGCCCCGAAGGCGGCGCGCGCTTCACCGTGGAATTCCCGGCCATCGACTGATCCGCAGGTGCGGGCCATGGCACGCAGTCCTACGCGGCCAGCCGCCCACGGACCACAACCGGGTCCGGCTCTGCTGCATACGATCACATCCATGCCGAGCAGCGATGCCCGGCGCCTCGGATCCCCCCCTCGCCCCAATGACTGGGGTTTCACCCTGTCCTGCCTCACGGCGGACAGGGTTTTTTATGGGCGCGCCCGGTGGGAGAATCGGCGCCCATGACCGCTGCCGCACACCCCACCCTTCCCGCATCCGCTTCCGTGGACACCCTCACCATCACCCGGCCCGACGACTGGCACCTGCACGTGCGCGACGGCGAGCCCCTGCTGACCGTGGTGCCCCATACGGCGGCGCAGTTCGGCCGCGCGGTCATCATGCCCAACCTGCGGCCCCCGGTGACCACCGCCGCCCAGGCGCTGGCCTACAGGGAGCGCATCCTGGCCGCCGTGCCGCAGGGCGTGTCGTTCGAGCCGCTGATGACGCTCTACCTCACCGACAACCTCCCGCCCGGGGAGATGGCGCGCGCGAAGGAGGCCGGCATCGTCGCCTGCAAGCTCTATCCCGCCGGGGCCACGACGAACAGCGATGCCGGCGTGACCGAGCTGCGCAAGATCTATCCGGTGCTGGAGGCGATGCAGAAGGCCGGCCTGCTGCTGCTGGTGCATGGGGAGGCCACGGGCAGCGAGATCGACCTCTTCGACCGCGAGGCCGTGTTCATCGACCGCCAGCTGATCCCGCTGCGCCGCGATTTCCCGGAGCTCAAGATCGTCTTCGAACACATCACCACGCGCGAGGCCGCGCAGTACGTGGCCTCCAGCGACGCCTTCACGGCGGCGACCATCACGCCGCAGCACCTGCTCTACAACCGCAACGCCATCTTCACGGGCGGCATCCGGCCGCACTACTACTGCCTGCCGGTGCTCAAGCGCGAAACGCATAGGCTCGCCCTCGTGGAGGCCGCCACCGGCGGCAGCCCGAAGTTCTTCCTGGGCACGGACAGCGCGCCGCATGCCGCCCACCTGAAGGAGCATGCCACCGGCTGCGCGGGCTGCTACAGCGCGCATGCCGCCATGGAGCTGTACGCCGAGGCCTTCGACAGCGTGGGCGCGCTGGACAAGCTGGAGGGGTTCGCCAGCTTCCACGGCCCGGACTTCTACGGCCTGCCGCGCAACCAGGGCACGCTGACCCTGCGCCGCGAATCGTGGACACCGCCCGAGAGCTTCCCCTTCGGCGAAGCGCTGCTCAAGCCGCTGCGCTCGGGCGAGGCACTGGCGTGGCGAGCTGTGTCGTGACCGGACCATCGGGCGGCGATTTTCGGTACGCGAAAGACAGAGGGAGATACCGATGACGGCGTTTTTCATCGATGCAGACAACCTGTGCGCACCTTCCTGGGTTGACGAGGCATGCCGTGTGCTGGAGAACTCGGAGGGACGCACGTCCTTGCGGCGTGCCTATGGAAGTCCCGAAAAACTCAAGGGGCTGGCGGAAGTGCTGCGCACGCGGCTGATCCGTCCTTATGTGAATCTTTCTCTTTCGAAGAACACCACGGACGTTGCCCTGGCTGTCGATGCCATGGAGCTTTCCTATGCAACACCGCGGCCCGCGACGATCGCCATCGGATCCGGCGACGCGGATTTCGTGCCGCTGGTGCTGCGTCTGCGAGAGCGCGGTTTCCGGGTGGTCTGCGTCACCGAAAGAGGCAAGATGGCCCCGGAGGCTGTCGATGCTTACGACAAGGTGCTTTTCGTGGGAACTGCAATGCCGGAGACGGCCGCTGTCCCGGTCTCCGCGGCAGATACCGATGCCCAGGCCCTGCCTCCGATCACAGTCCCGCAGTCCGCCGTGCCGGCCAAGAAGGCTCCCGTCAGGAAGGCCGCGCCCGTCAAGCGTGCAGCGACTGGCAAGACTGCTGCGAGCGGTGAGCCTGCCCCGGCGCCCGTCAAAAAGGTGCCTGTGAAGAAGGCGCCCGCAAAGAAGGCAACGCCTGCGGCCAGGAAATCCGCCGCCCCTGCCCCCGGGCCGCGCGCCAAAAACGCTGCCGAACCCCTCGAACAAGTCACGGTGCAGCACATCCTGCGCCATGCCCCGGCACTGGCGGGCGGAAACATACAGCCCCTGGGCGAGATCGTGAAGCTGCTCCACGACGCCAAACTGCTCGGCAAAAACGCGGCTTCCACCAAGCTCTTCAAGAAATTCCCGCACCATTTCGAATTGCTGCCCTCTCGCCAGCCCAATACCGTGCGCTACATCCTGCCTCCGCGTTGAGTGGCGGCATCCCGTGTTTTCGCTGCTGTGCCTCCGTGGCTGCAGCCGTTGTCGTCTCTCGGTACCCAGGTGGAGTCTGCTTGGTATGCCGGAGCGCCGCTTACGCAGGCATTGAATCGGCCGTTCGGGGAAGTCATGGCGGAAGGGATGAGCCTATCCGCCACGCGGGGCTCCGGATACAGGGTGCGCTTCGTGCCCCAATCCTTACTGGACAAGGGCGTGCCCTACGAAAGCTTCATCCATGCCACCGGCACCGTCCCCACCCGAGACAACCTGCACGATTTCTTCAACGGCCTGATCTGGCTGCACTACCCGCGGGCCAAGCGCCGGCTCAACGCCCTGCAGGCCGGTGCCATCGCCGCACAGGGCGTCGGAGCCATGCGCGGCCCGCTGCGGGATGCGCTCACGGTCTTCGATGAGAACGGCGCGGTGCTGTTCGCCCCCCGGGCGCTGCGGGAGGCGCTGGCGGCCCGCGCATGGCGCCGGCTGTTCGCGGACCTGCGGCCGCTCTGGCGGCAGGCGCGCCTGGAGATCTTCGGCCATGCCCTGCTGGAGCAGCTCACCGTGCCTCGCAAGCCGCTCACCGCCCATGTGCTGCTGGTGCCGGATGCTCCTGAAACAGTAGCTGACATCGACGGCTGGCTGGAGGATCGCCTGGAGCCGGAACTGCTGGAGACCAAACCCTTCACACCCCTTCCGGTGCTGGGGGTGCCCGGCTGGTGGGCGGGGAACGAGAACTTTTGCTTCTATGATGACTCTTCCGTGTTCCGCAGCGCACGCCCCGCATCACAGTACACAACAGGGGTCCCTCCGCGCTGACACGGCGGCTTGAACGCCCGCACGACATCCCCAGATTACTGTCGTGTCGGGTCCGGTACCAGGCCGCTTCTTCCCCCTGCACCCAACGCTTCCCCTTCGTGGAGAACCTTCGATGAAACGCATCGCGCTCTTTCTGCTCACCAACCTTGCCGTCGTGGTGGTGCTGGGCATCGTCGCCAGCCTGCTCGGCGTCAACCGCTACCTGACGGCCAACGGCCTCAACCTGGGGGCGCTGCTCGGCTTCGCCTTCATCATGGGCTTCGGCGGCGCCATCATCTCGCTGCTCATGAGCAAGCCGATCGCCAAGTGGAGTTCCGGCGTGCGCGTGATCGACGGCACGGGCTCGGCCGACGAGGCCTGGATCGTCCAGACCGTGCGCAAGTTCGCCGACCAGGCCGGCATCGGCATGCCCGAGGTCGGCATCTTCGAGGGCGACCCGAACGCCTTCGCCACGGGCGCCTTCAAGAACAACGCCCTCGTGGCGGTATCCACCGGCCTGCTGCAGGGCATGACCCGCGAGGAGGTCGAGGCCGTGATCGGCCACGAGGTGGCCCACATCGCCAACGGCGACATGGTCACCATGACCCTGATCCAGGGCGTGATGAACACCTTCGTCGTGTTCCTCTCGCGGGTGATCGGCTACGCGGTGGACAGCTTCCTGCGCCGCAACGACGAGAACAATTCCGGCCCCGGCATCGGCTACATGGTCACCACCATCGTGCTCGACATCGTGCTGGGCTTCCTGGCCTCGATGATCGTGGCCTGGTTCAGCCGCCAGCGCGAGTTCCGCGCCGATGCGGGCGCCGCCCGCCTCATGGGCCGCCGGCAGCCGATGATCAACGCGCTGGCCCGCCTGGGCGGCATGCACCCGGCCGAACTGCCCAAGGGCCTGCAGGCCATGGGCATCGCCGGCGGCATCGGCAAGCTGTTCAGCACCCATCCGCCCATCGAGGAGCGCATCGCCGCGCTGCAGAACGCCCAGGGCTGATGCCCCTGCGCGGCAGCCGGGCCGGCTGCCGCACTGGAAAGAAAACGCGACCCCGCCGTGGCGACACGGCGGGGTTTTTTCATCGGCCGCCGACTGCGACAGGGCCAGGCCCGCGCCGGGAGATGGGGGTGGACATGACGATGGACGTGCGTGTCTCGCCCCAGCGGTTGATGTCTCCGAGGAAGGACTCCAGCGCCGCCATGTTCTCCACCGCCAGGGCCATCACGTACGAGTCGGCTCCGGTGACGTGATGGCACTCGAGGACCTCGGCGCGACCGCGCAGCGCATCGAGGAATGCCCGCTTGTGCGGCTGGCCGACGGTGATGCCGATGAGGGCCTGGATGGGCCGTCCGACCTTGGCAGGATCGAGATCGGCATGCACGCCCCGCACGACCCCGGCCTCCTGCAGCCGTTTCAGGCGTTCGGCCGTGGCAGCCACCGAGAGGCCCGCCGCCTCGGCCAGGGTCTTGAGCGGCGCACGGCCGTCCGCCTGCAGCGCCTGCAGCAGCTTCCAGGCCTTGTCGTCCAGTACGGGTGGTTCGGTCATGGGCTGGATTGTCCGTAAAAACAGTGGCAAAACGCCAGGCAGGCCGGAAGAATCGGCTTCGTTGCCGCGTCCGGCCTGCCTACGATGGCTGGCATGGCACTGCTCGACGTCTTTCTCCCCTCCCTGGTGATCGGCCTGTCGATCGCCGCACCGGTAGGCCCGATCGGCATCCTGGTCATCCAGCGCAGCCTGGCGCACGGGCCGCGCGCCGGGCTGGCCACGGGGCTGGGCGCTGCCGCGGCGGATGCCGTCTACGGCGCGCTCGGCGCCTATGGGGTGCACTGGCTCGTCCACGCCCTGGTGGCGGTGAGGGTGCCCCTCGTCTGGGCGGGAGCGGCCTTCCTGCTCTGGATGGCGTGGCATATCGCGCGTGCGCCGGTCACTCCTCATGCTGGCGACGGCAGTGGTGCCGGCACCGGTCCGGCGCGCAACGGCTGGCCCGATTTCGCGCACACCTTCGCGCTGACGCTCTCCAATCCCGCCACGATCCTGTCCTTCATCGCGGTCTTCGGGGCCATGGCGGGCCGCTCGGCGGCGGCGACGACGGCACCGGCGGCCATGGTCGCCGGCGTGTTCGCGGGCTCCGCGCTGTGGTGGCTGTGCCTGAGCATGGCCGTCGGGCTGCTGCGGGCCCGCTTCGACGCGCGCTGGCACCGCCGGATCCAACACGCCAGCGCTGCGGGGCTGGCCGCCTTCGCCCTGTGGCAGGTCGCCGCCGTGTGATCCGGCCTTGCCGGTTGTCAGCGGTGCGGCCATGCGATTCGGGCCGCCAGCAGGCAGAACGCCGCGGCGAAGCTCCAGCGCATCCACCGCAGCACCCCGGGGCGCGAGAGGATGCGGTCCCTCACCGACGCTGCGAGCAGCCCGTACACCGCGAACACGGCGAAGGTCAGCGCCATGAACACCAGAGAGAGCTCCAGCATGCGGAGGGTGGGCCGCGCCCCGCCCGCATCGATGAACTGCGGCAGGAACGCCAGGAAGAACAGCGACAGCTTGGGATTGAGGGCGTTCACGAGGATCGCCTCGCGCACCGCCTGCCCGCTGGAGAGCGCACCGGAAAGGGATGCCGGCTGCAGCGGCCCGTCGGCCCTGGCGGTCATCCAGGCCATGTAGAGCAGATACGCCGCACCGGCATACCGCAGCGTGGCGAAGGCGGCGGGGCTGGCGGCCAGCAGGGTGGCCAGCCCGGTGATCGCCGCCAGCATGTGCGGCACGATGCCGAGCGTACAGCCCAGGGCTGTGACCACTGCGGCGCGGCGGCCGCGCGAGAGGGCGGCTGCCAGCGTCATCAGTGCGCCGGTACCCGGGGTGGCGATGACGATGAGCGAGGTGGCCAGGAATTCATGGGAGAGTTGCACGGAAGGCCTCGTGGCGGAGTGGAAGTCTCCCGATCCTCCGCAGCGCGCGTGCTGCCGTCTTGGATGAAATTGCGGCGCGGTGGTCAGCGGCGCCGCGCCTCGGCATAGCGGCTGGGGGGCATGCCGAAGCTGCGCACGAAGAACCGGCTCATGTGGCTCTGGTCGTAGAAGCCGCTGTCCGTGGCTGCCTGCGCCAGGGGCACGCCCTGGCCGATCAACTGGCGGGCGCGGTGGGTCCGCCGCTGCAGGAGGTAGGCGTGCGGCGTGAGTCCGGTCGCCCGGGCGAAGGCGCGCAGGAACTGGTAAGGGCTGAGTCCGGCTTGCGCTGCGAGGCTGTCCAGGCCCGGCGACGCGGAGGGATCGTCGTCGATGAGCGAGCGTGCCCGGGCGATTCCGGAGGGGCTGCGGGCGACCGCCGGTGCGCCGGGGTGCAGCAGGCCGCCCAGCAGCAGTACCAGCGCTTCGTCCGCGGCGAGGTCGTCCGTGCCCCCAGTGCGTGTGCACGTCATGGCTTCAAAGAGCCGGCCAAAGCAGCGTGCCAGTTCCGGGTTGCTCAGTGCGGGCCGTGCGAACTCCAGGCAAGGCGGCGCGCTTTCCTGGCCGAGGCCCGGGGCGACGCGTGCCAGCACGGCCGGATCGATGTACAGCATGCGCCAGGCGCGTCCGCCATCGCCGATCGGGGCGCCGTCATGCACTTCGCAGGGATTGACGGTGATGAGGTCGCCTGGCCCGGCTTCGACCATTCCCCGGCCGCTGGTGGACTTCTGCGCGCCGCGCTGGATCAGCCCCACGCCGAACTGCGCGTGCATGTGCCGGCCGAACGCGAACGCGGTGTCTGCCGCCACGGCTTCGATGCCCGGGTGCCGGCAGGGCAGCAGGTCGACTCGATGATGGTGTGTCCTCGGCATTCGCCCGATCGTACGCTGCCGTCGTGGACATTCCGGGGCCAGGGGGCGGGCGTGCTCAGCCGGGCGGGGTCACTGCCGGCGTGTCGACACCCGTTCGCGCCTTGTCCAGCAGGAAATCGATGCAGGTGCGCACGGCCCGTGTCTGGTGGCGGTTGGGCAGGTACAGCAGGTACATGTGCGTGCCGAAGATGCTCAGGCGGTATTCGTCCAGCGTGGTCAGCACCTCGCCGGTGGCGAGCTTGTCCTGCACCACGTAGTCGGGCACCAGCCCCACGCCCAGCCCGGCCAGGATGCCCTGGCGCAGGAACGGGAAGTGCTCGGAGATCAGCGTGGGCTCCAGCAGCACCTCGTGCCGCTCGGCGCCCTGGTAGGCCGACAGGCGCAACTGGCGCCCGGTCACGCCGGCGGTGATGACCGGGCCGGCGCGCAACGCATGCAGCGTGCGCGGCAGGCCGTGGCGGCGGGCGTAATCGGCGGAGGCGCAGGCCAGGTAGCGCACATCGCCCAGGCTGCGTGCCACGAGGGAGAGGGGTGGCTCCTGCACCACGCGGATGGCGATGTCCACCTCGTCGCGCAGGTTGTCGGCGCGGTTTTCGAACAGCACGTCCAGCACGATGCCGGGGTACGTGCGCTTGAACTCGATCAGCCAGTCGCTGACCACGATCTGCCCATAGCCGCTGGGCACGCTGATGCCCACGCGGCCCTGCAGGCCCTGGCCCAGCGTGGTGACGGCTTCCTGCGCCGCCATCAGTTCGTTGCGGATGGTGCGGCCATGCTCGTAGAGGCGCAGGCCGATCTCGGTGGGCTCCACCCGGCGCGTGGTGCGCTGCACCAGCTGTACGCCCACGGCCTTCTCCAGCTTGGTGAGGTGGTAGCTCACGTTGGCGCGGGTCATGCGCAGCTTGCGCGCGGCCTGGCTCAGGTTGCCGCTGTCGATGATCTCGACCAGCAGGGTCAGCGAGGGCAGGTCCATGGCAGTGTTTCGGTGTATTGTTTGAAATCCTTTGACAGTCTGTCAACGATTGATGTGATTGTCAGAAAACATTGTCGCCGCAAGAATGTCCCGAACAGAGTGATCCCAGGAGACAAAGGCATGACCTCAGCAGCGGCTACCCCGTCGCCCGTGCAAACGCGCCTGCAGGGCGGCGTTCTCGTCGTCCGCATCGACAACCCGCCCGTGAACGCGCTCGGCGCGGCGGTGCGCCAGGGCCTGCGGGACGCCATCGGCGAGGCCGAGTCGCGCGCGGACGTGCAGGCCGTGCTGATCGTGGGCGAAGGCAAGGCCTTCATCGCCGGGGCCGACATCCGCGAATTCGGCAAGCCGCCCGTGGAGCCCTCGCTGCCCGAGGTCTGCCAGCGCATCGAGTCCTGCACCAAGCGGGTGGTGGCCGCCATCCACGGCGCCGCGCTGGGCGGCGGGCTGGAAGTGGCGCTCGCCGCGCACTACCGCGTGGCGCTGCCGGGCGCGCAGCTCGGTCTGCCCGAGGTGAACCTGGGCCTGCTGCCCGGCGCGGGCGGCACGCAGCGCGCGCCGCGCCTGATGGGCGTGAAGCCGGCCGCCGAGATGATGCTGGGCGGCAAGCCGCTGAACGCCAGGGCGGCCCTCGCCGCGGGCCTGGTGGACCGCCTGGTGGACGGCAGCGATCCGGTGGCCGCGGGCCTCGCCTGCGTGCAGGAGCTGCAGGCCGCGCAGGCGCCGCTGCGCCGCACGCGCGACATCGCGATCGCCGATCGCGCCGCCGCGCTGGCAGACCTGGATGCGCTGGCGGCCGATACCGCGAAGAAGTCGCGCGGCCTGCTCTCGCCGCTGAAGATCGTCGAATGCGTGCGCAACGCCGTGGAGCTGCCGTTCGACGAGGGCATGCAGCGCGAGCGCGCGGCCTTCGTGGAATGCCTGGCGAGCCCGCAGCGCGCGGGGCTGATCCACGCCTTCTTCGCCGAGCGCGAGGCCACCAAGGTGCCGGAGGCGAAGGCTGCCGCACCGCGTCCGGTGGCCTCCATCGCCGTCATCGGCGGTGGCACCATGGGGGCCGGCATCACCGTGTCGGCGCTGGACGCCGGCCTGCCAGTGACGATGATCGAGCGCGACGACGCTTCACTGGCCCGGGGCCGCGCGCATGTGGAGAAGGTGTACGACGGCCTTATCGCCAAGGGCCGCATGACGGCCGAGGCCAAGGCCGCCGTGATGGCGCGCTACACCGGCAGCACGCGTTACGAAGACATCGCCGCCGCCGACCTGGTGATCGAGGCGGTGTTCGAGGACCTGGAAGTCAAGAAGGCCGTCTTCCGCGAGCTGGACCGCGTCTGCAAGCCGGGCGCCGTGCTCGCCACCAACACCTCGTACCTGGACATCGACGCGATCGCCGCCGCCACCGGGCGGCCGCAGGACGTGATCGGGCTGCACTTCTTCAGCCCGGCCAACATCATGAAACTGCTGGAGATCGTGGTGCCGGCCCGGGTGAGTGCCGACGTGGTCGCCACGGCCTTCGCACTGGCGAAGCGGCTCAGGAAAGTGCCCGTGCGCGCCGGTGTGTGCGACGGCTTCATCGGCAACCGCATCCTGGCCGTGTACAAGCAGGCGGCCGATTACCTGATGGAAGACGGTGCCAGCCCCTATGAGATCGATGCGGCGGTGCGCGGCTTCGGCTACCCGATGGGCCCGTTCCAGGTGACCGACCTGGCGGGCGGCGACATCGGTTGGGCCACGCGCAAGCGCCGTGCCGCCACGCGCGACCCGAAGGCGCGCTACGTGGAGATCGCCGACCGCATCTGCGAACGCGGCTGGTTCGGCCAGAAGACGGGACGCGGCTTCTACCTGTACCCGGAGGGTGCCCGCACGGGCCAGCCGGACCCGGAGGTGCTGGCGATCGTCGATGCCGAGCGTGCGAAGAAGGGCGTCGCGCCGCGCACCTTCACGCCGGAAGAAATCATGCGCCGCTACATGGCCGCCATGGTCAACGAGGGCGCGAAGGTGGTGGATGAAGGCATCGCCCTGCGGCCGCTGGACGTGGACGTGACCTTCCTGTCGGGCTACGGTTTCCCGCGCTTCCGGGGCGGGCCGATGCACTACGCCGACACGGCGGGCCTGCCGAAGATCCTGGCCGACATCCGCGAGTTCGCACAGGAAGACCCGCTGTTCTGGAAGCCCGCGCTGCTTTTGGAAAAGCTGGTGGCCGAGGGCCGCGACTTCGGCAGCCTGGATCGTGCCGCCGCCGAGGCGCATTGACAGAACGACAGCACGAGCGATCGACGAAAGAGCCCCATGGATCTGCAATTCACCCCCCAGGAGGAGGCCTTCCGTGACGAAGTGCAGGCCTTCCTGAAAGAGCACCTGCCCGCCGACCTCGCGCACAAGGTGCGCGCCGGCCTGCGCCTGGACAAGGCCGACATGGAGCGCTGGCACGCGATCCTGAACGCGCGCGGCTGGCTCGCGAACCACTGGCCCGAGCAGTACGGCGGGCCGGGCTGGAACGCCGTGCAGAAGTTCATCTTCGAGAACGAATGCGCGCTGGCGGGTGCGCCACGCATCGTGCCCTTCGGCGTGAACATGCTGGGCCCGGTGCTCATCAAGTACGGCAGCGAGGCGCAGAAGCAGTACTGGCTGCCGCGCATCCTGAACGGCGAGGACTGGTGGTGCCAGGGCTATTCGGAGCCGGGCGCGGGATCGGACCTGGCCTCGGTGAAGACCACGGCTGTACGCCAGGGCGACCACTACGTCGTCAACGGCCAGAAGACCTGGACCACGCTCGGCCAGCACGCCAACATGATCTTCTGCCTGGTGCGCACCGACCGCGAGGCCAAGGCGCAGTCGGGCATCAGCTTTCTGCTGGTGGACATGCGCTCGCCCGGCGTGGAGGTGCGCCCCATCATCACGCTGGACGGCGAGCACGAGGTGAACGAGGTGTTCTTCACCGACGTGAAGGTGCCCGCGGAGAACCTGGTGGGCGAGGAGAACAAGGGCTGGACCTATGCCAAGTACCTGCTGACCTACGAGCGCACCAACATCGCGGGCGTGGGCTTCTCGGTGGCCGCGCTGGAAAAGCTCAAGCGCGTAGCCGCCACGGTGCAGTGCAACGGCCGTCCGCTGGCGCAGGACCCGCTGTTCGCGGCACGAATCGCCCGCGTGGAGATCGACCTGGAGAACATGAAGACCACCAACCTGCGCGTGATCGCGGCGGTGGCCGGTGGCGGCGTGCCGGGTGCGGAAAGCTCCATGCTGAAGATCCGCGGCACCGAGATCCGCCAGGAGATCCTCTCGCTCACGCGCCGTGCCATGGGCCCCTATGCGCTGCCCTTCGAGGAAGGGGCCCTGCATGCCGGCCACGAAGACCGGGCCGTGGGACCGGAGGGTGCCGCCGCGGCCGCGGCGAACTATTTCAACTACCGCAAGCTGTCGATCTTCGGCGGCTCCAACGAGATCCAGAAAAACATCATCTCCAAGATGATTCTCGGACTGTGACGCCATGAACTTCGAACACACCGAAGACCGCCGCATGCTGGCGGACACGCTGGACCGCTTCATCGCCGGGCAGGCCGGCATCGAGCAGCGCAACCACGCCGCCTACGGCGCGCAGGGCCACAGCCCGGGGCTGTACCGCGGCTTCGCCGACCTGGGCGCCATCGGCGCGCTGTTCACCGAGGCCGACGGCGGCTTCGGCGGGGCGGGCTTCGATGTGAGCGTGGTGTTCGAACGCCTGGGTCGCGGCCTCGTGGCCGAGCCCCTGCTGGGCGCGTTGGTGGTGGGCCGCGCCGTGGCGGCGGCCGGCAGCGCCGAGCAGAAAGATGCCGTGCTGGCGCCGCTGGTGGCCGGCGAGGCCGTGGCCGCGCTGGCGCACGACGAGCCGGGCGGCCACTACGAACCGACGCGTGTGACCACCACCGCGCGCCGCGCGGCCGAGGGTGATGGCTGGGTGATCGACGGTGCGAAGGGGGTGGTGCTGTTCGGCGATACCGCCGACTGGCTGCTGGTGTCGGCCCGCACAGGCGGCGGCATCTTCGATGCGGAGGGCATTTCGCTCTTCCTGGTTCCCGGCGATGCCGCCGGACTCACGCGCCAGGCCAATAACCGCATCGACGGCGGCCGCACGGCCGAACTGGTCTTCAGGGACGTGGCCGTGGGCGCGGAGGCGCTCCTGGGCGCGGAAGGCGCGGGCGCCGCGCTGCTGGAGCGGGCCGTGGGCTGGGGCCTGCTGGCGCTCTGCGCCGAGGCCGTGGGCGCCATGGACGTGGCCAAGGAACACACGCTGGAATACCTGCGCACCCGCAAGCAGTTCGGCGTGCCGATCGGCAGCTTCCAGGCGCTGCAGCACCGCATGGCGGACCTGCTGCTGGAGGTGGAGCAGGCCCGCTCGGCGGTCATCAACGCCGCGGCCGCGATCGACGGCGCGGACCGCACCGCGCGCGAGCGGGCGCTTTCGGCGGCCAAGTTCAGCATCGGCCGCATCGGCACGCTCGTGGCCGAGGAAAGCATCCAGATGCATGGGGGTATCGGCATGACCTGGGAACTGCCGCTGGCGCACTATGCGAAACGGCTGGTGATGATCGACCACCAACTGGGCGATGAAGACCACCACCTGGCGCGCTACATCGCTCTGAGTCAACCGGCATAAGACGAAGAAGGACCCCATTCCATGACGGAGACGACCGCGCCCCTGCTGCAGCGCCGCGAAGGCGCCGTGCTGGTGCTCAGCAACAACAACACCGCCGCGCGCAATGCCTTGTCGCCCGCGTTCTATGCCGCGCTGACCGCGGCCCTGGCCGCGGCGCAGGACGACCCTGCCGTGGGCGCCATCGTGCTCACGGGTGAAGGCGGCCACTTCTGCGCGGGCGGCGACCTGCGCCAATTGGCGAAGCGGCGCGAGCTGCCCATCGAGGAGCGCCGCGCCAAGCTGGAAGGCCTGCACGACCTGATCCGCGCGGTGCGCGGCAGCGGCAAGCCGGTGATCGCCGCCGTGGAAGGCGCGGCGGCCGGTGCGGGCCTGTCGCTGGCGCTGGCCTGCGACATGCTGGTGGCGGCGCGCGATGCCGTCTTCTCGGTGGCCTATGTGAAGGTGGGCCTCACGCCCGACGGCGGCGCGACGGCGTTCCTGGCCGAGTTCGTGTCGCGCCAGGTGCTGACGGAGCTGTGCCTGACGGGCGAGCGCATCTCGGGCGAACGCCTGCATGCCCTGGGAGCCGTCAACCGCCTGGCCGAGCCGGGCGAGGCGCTGGCGGGCGCGCTGGCGCTGGCCGCCAGCGTGGCGAACGGGCCGCAGCAGGCCATGGCGCGCATCAAGGCGCTGTGCCTGGCGGCGCCCCAGGCCACGCTGGAGGAGCAACTGGAGAGCGAAGCGCAGAGCATGGTGCTGTCGCAGGCGACCGAAGAGTCGCGCGAAGGCATCGCCGCCTTCCTGGAAAAGCGGCTGCCCGATTACGTGCGCCTGCGCGGCCCGGCGGGCTGACGCGCTCCCGGTGCCGGGTCGCGCAGGGGGCAGCGGCCACGCCGCCCGCCGCACCACAATGAACGAATGACTGGAGACAAGACATTGAACGCCACCACTTCCGCCGCTGCGCCTGACACCATCGACTTTCCGCTGGAGGGTGTACGCGTGCTCGATCTCTCGCGCGTGTTCGCCGGTCCGCTGTGCGGCCAGGTGCTGGCCGACTTCGGCGCCGAGGTGGTGAAGGTGGAGCACCCCGGGCGCGGCGATGACACGCGCGACTGGGGCATGCGCATCGGCAAGACCGAGACCACCTATTACAACAGCATGAACCGCAACAAGCGGTCGGTCACGCTGGACCTGCAGAGCCCCGAGGGCGCGAAGATCGTGCACGACCTGCTGCCGCAGTTCGACGTGGTGATCCACAACTTCAAGACCGGCGGCGCCGAGAAGCTGGGCCTGGGCTACGAGCAGCTCAAGGCGATCAAGCCCGACCTGATCTACTGCGCCGTGGCCGGATACGACGTGACCGGCCCCGAGGCGAAGCGGCCGGGTTACGACCTGGTGGTCCAGGGCGAGACGGGCCTCATGGCGCTCAACGGAGAGGCCTCGCAGCCGCCGCTGAAGTTCGGCGTGGCCGTGGTGGACCTGATGACGGGCATGTATGCCGCCCAGGCCGTGCTGGCAGCGCTGTTCCGGCGCGAGCGCACCGGGCGGGGCCGGCTGATCGAGATGGCGCTCTACGACTGCGGCCTCATGGTCACCGGCTACTACGGGCTCGACGCGATGCAGCTGGGCCGCGATCCGGCACGCTACGGCAATGCCCACCCGTCCATCGTGCCCTACGGCATGTTCGATGCGGCCGACGGCCCGCTCATCATCGCCGTGGGCAACAACGCGCAGTTCGACAAGTTCTGCCGCCAGGTGATCGAGCGGCCCGACATCGTGGAAGACCCGCGCTTCGCCACCAACGTGGAGCGTGCGAAGAACCGGCTGGTGATCGGCCCGATGCTCACGGAGCTGATCCGCACCTTCCCGCGCGACGTGCTGCTCGAGCGCCTGTCGGCCTGCGGCATTCCCTGCGGCAAGGTGGCGGGCCTGCACGAGGCGCTCACCAGCGAGCGCACGCGGCGCGGCGGCCTGCTGCAGGACATGCCGCACCCCGTCACGGGTACCACGCCGGTGTTCGCACCGCCTTATCGGCTGGACGGCGAGCGCCTGCCCATCCGCAACGCACCGCCCACGCTGGGCGAGGGCACGCGCGATGTGCTGCAGCGGCTGCTGCAGATGAGCGACGCGCAATTGCACGACCTGCAGCAGCGCGGCGTGCTGACCCTGCCGGAGGCGCCTCCTCCCGCCTGATTCCCCCGCCGGCCCGGTGCACCAGGCCGCCCGCAGAGGCGGCGCACCGGAGCCGATCTTCCCCAGAGAACCCCCGGAGACAACACCATGACAGGTTCCCGATTCAACCGCCGCGCCGTGCTGCACGGCATGGCCGCGCTCGGCGGCGCCGGCTGGCTGGGCCAGGCCCGCGCCCAGGCCGCCGGCACGGCATGGCCGTCCAGACCCATCCGGCTGATCGTGCCGTTCAACGCCGGTGGCGCCACCGACATCATCGCCCGCAGCGTGGGCGAGGCCCTGTCGCAGCGGCTGGGCCAGCCGGTGGTGGTGGACAACCGGGGAGGCGCCGCCGGCATCCTGGGCACCGACGCGGTCGCCAAGGCCGCGCCCGACGGATATACGCTGCTGCTCTCGCTCAGCACCTCGATGCTGATCAACCAGTTCCTCTATACGAAGCTGCCCTACGATCCGCAGAAGGACCTGACGCTGATCACGCAGGTCGCGGCCGCGCCCGTCACGCTGGTGGTGCACCCTTCCGTGCCTGCCGGCAACATGAAGGAACTGCTGGCGTACGTGAAGGCGAACCGGGGCAAGGTCTCGTACGGCTCCTGGGGCGTAGGCTCGTACGCGCACCTGGGCGGCGCCTACATGAGCAAGACGCAGGACGCCGACATGGCCCACGTGGCCTACAAGGGCGAGGCGCCCATGATCCAGGACCTGATCGGCGGCCAGCTGCAGCTGTGCTTCCCCAGCGCGCAGAACACCAAGCCCTTCATCGATTCCGGCCGCCTGAAGGCCATCGGCGTGACCGGCATGCAGCGCATGGACATCCTTCCCCAGGTGCCCACCATCCACGAGCAGGGCGTGACGGACGATGCGTATGCCGTCTTCGGCTGGGTCGCCATGGGCGGCCCCGCGAACCTGCCCAGGGAGGTGATGGACACGCTCCAGGCGCACCTGCGCGAGATCGCCCGCGACCCGAAACTGCTCGAGCGCATCCGCGGCGCGGGCTTCATGCCGCTGATGAACAGCCCCGAGGCTTTCCGCGCCAACTACCGCCGCGACCTGCCGGTCTGGAAGGCGCTGGTCGAAGCGGCCGGCGCCAGGCTGGACTGACGCGTTTCCCTTTTCTTCCCATCCAAAGGTCATCCCATGAAAATACTGGTCCCCGTCAAGCGCGTGGTGGACTACAACGTGAAGGTCCGCGTGAAGTCGGACAACACGGGTGTGGACATCGCGAACGTGAAGATGAGCATGAATCCGTTCGACGAGATCGCGGTGGAAGAGGCCGTTCGGCTGAAGGAAAAGGGCGTGGCCACGGAGGTGATCGCGGTGTCCTGCGGCGTGGCGCAATGCCAGGAGACGCTGCGCACGGCGATGGCGATCGGCGCGGACCGCGCGATCCTGGTGGAGACTTCGGAAGAGTTGCAGCCGCTGGCCGTTGCCAAGATCCTCAAGGCCCTGGTTGACAAGGAGCAGCCGCAGCTGGTCATCCTGGGCAAGCAGGCGATCGACGACGACTCGAACCAGACCGGCCAGATGCTGGCGGCCCTCGCGGACCTGCCGCAGGCGACGTTCGCTTCCAAGGTGGAAGTGAGCGGCGACAAGGTGAACGTGACGCGCGAGGTCGATGGCGGCCTGGAGACGCTGGCGCTCACGCTGCCGGCGATCGTCACCACCGACCTGCGGCTGAACGAGCCGCGCTACGTGACGCTGCCCAACATCATGAAGGCCAAGAAGAAGCAGCTGGACACCGTCAAGCCCGAGGACCTGGGCGTGGATGTGAAGCCGCGGCTCAAGACGCTGAAGGTGACGGAGCCGCCGAAGCGTGGCGCGGGCGTGAAGGTGCCGGACGTCGCCACGCTGGTGGACAAGCTCAAGAACGAAGCGAAGGTGATTTGACCCCCCTGAGCCGCTACGCGTCATCCCCCCGAGGGGACGACACCCTCGGTGCGGGGCGGCCCTTCCTCGGTGTCCCTCGCATCGGCCGCGCCAGAACTGAAAGCCGCGGGCGATACAGGTATTCCTGACATTCAAGAGAAAGACGACTGAAATGACCTCTCTCGTTATTGCAGAACACGACAACGCTTCGATCAAGCCCGCCACGCTCAACACCGTCACGGCCGCTGCGGCCTGCGGCGGTGACGTGCACGTGCTGGTGGCCGGCCAGGGCGCGGATGCCGCCGCCCAGGCGGCCGCGCAGATCGCGGGCGTCTCCAAGGTCATCCTGGCCGACGGCGAGAGCCTGAAGGACGGGCTGGCCGAGAACGTGGCCGCCCAGGTGCTGGCCATCGCTGGCAACTACAGCCACATCCTGTTCCCGGCGACGGCCGGCGGCAAGAACGTGGCGCCGCGGGTGGCGGCGAAGCTCGATGTCGCGCAGATCAGCGACATCACCAAAGTGGACAGCCCCGATACGTTCGAGCGCCCGATCTACGCGGGCAACGCGATCGCCACGGTGCAAAGCAGCGACAGCGTGAAGGTGATCACCGTGCGCACGACGGGCTTCGACGCCGCGGCGGCCACGGGCGGCTCGGCCGCGGTGGAGAAGGCCGATGCGGCCGCGGACAGCGGCAAGAGCCAGTTCGTGGGCCGCGAGGTCACCAAGAGCGACCGTCCCGAACTCACGGCGGCCAAGATCATCGTCTCGGGCGGCCGTGCGCTGGGCAGCGCGGAGAAGTTCAACGAGGTGATGACGCCGCTGGCGGACAAGCTGGGCGCGGCCATCGGCGCGAGCCGGGCGGCCGTGGATGCGGGCTACGCCCCGAACGACCTGCAGGTGGGGCAGACGGGCAAGATCGTGGCGCCGCAGCTCTACATCGCGGCGGGCATCTCGGGGGCGATCCAGCACCTGGCGGGCATGAAGGATTCCAAGGTGATCGTGGCGATCAACAAGGATGCCGAGGCACCGATCTTCAGCGTGGCCGACTACGGGCTGGAGGCGGACCTGTTCACCGCCGTGCCTGACCTTGCGGGCCGGCTCTGAGGCGCGTGCCCGTTCTCCCGTCCCGAACGCAAGAAAGGTTCTTCCCATGAATGCAATCCACGATGTTTCCGGCGTGCGCAGCCAGGTCACGCCCGAGGAATGGCAGACCCGCGTCGAACTGGCTGCCGCCTACCGGCTGGTCGCCCACTTCGGCTGGGACGACCTGATCTTCACCCACATCTCGGCACGCGTGCCGGGTGAGCCCGACCGGTTCCTCATCAATCCCTACGGCATGCTGTTCGACGAGATCACGGCCTCCAGCCTGGTCAAGGTGGACCACCACGGCGAGCCCGTGATGACCACCGAGTACGACGTGAACCCGGCCGGCTTCCTCATCCACAGCGCGATCCACGAGGCCCGGCCCGAGGTGCAGTGCGTGTTGCACACCCACACGGCCTACGGCGTGGCCGTGTCGGCGCAGGAAGGAGGGCTGCTGCCGATCTCGCAGCAATCCATCTTCCCGCTGGCGCGCCTGGCCTACCACGGCTACGAGGGCGTGGCCCTGCGCGACGACGAGCGGCCGCGCCTGGTGGCCGACCTGGGGGGCGCCAACAGCATGGTGCTGCGCAACCACGGCCTGCTGACCTGCGGGCGCAGCGTGCCCGAGGCCCTGCTGTCCATGTACACGCTCGAATCGGCCTGCCGCATCCAGATCCTGGCACAGGCGGGCGGTGGCGCGCTCACGCGCATTCCGGACGAGATCATCGCCACCTCGGTGGAGCAGTCGCGCCAGGTGACCAAGGGCAAGGGGGCGGGCCTGGCCTGGCCGGGGCTGCTGCGCCGGCTGGACCGCATCGACCCGGGCTATCGCACCTGAGGCAGACACATGACTTTCACTTCCTCCCGCCGCGCCTTCCTGCACACAGGCACGGCCCTGGCGGCCGGTGCCGTGCTGCCTGCGGCGCCGGTCCGGGCGCAGGGCAACTGGCCCGCCAGGCCCATCCGCATCGTCGTGCCCTACACGGCGGGCGGCTTCACGGACCAGATGGCACGGCTGGTACAGGCCGGCCTGCAGCAGCGCCTGGGCCAGCCCGTGGTCGTGGACAACAAGCCCGGCGCCAACAGCATCATCGGGGTGGACGCGGTGGCCAAGGCCGCGCCGGACGGCCACACCTTCGGCGTGTTCATCGCCGCCTATGCGGCCAACACGACGCTCTACCCCAGGCTGCCCTACGACCCGAAGAAGGACCTGACCGGCGTCTCGCTGATGGGGGTGTCGCCCCTGGTGGCTGCCGTGTCGATGAACGCGCCCTTCAAGACCATGGCCGAGCTCGTGGCCTACGGCCGCGCGAACCCCGGCAAGATCAGTTATGCCTCGTCGGGCAGCGGATCGGCGGCACACCTCACGTCGGAGCTGATGCGCATGGTCACCGGGGTCGAGATGGTGCATGTGCCGTACAAGGGCGCATCGCCCGCGCTGGCCGACCTCATGGGCGGGCAGGTGCCGCTGTTCCTGGACCCGCCGCCCAACCTGATCCAGCCCGCCAGGGCCGGCAGGATCCGCCTCATCGGCGTGGCCAGCGACAGGCGCCTGCCGGCGCTGCCCGACGTGCCCACGTTCGCCGAACTCGGCTACCCGGGCCTGGTCGGCAGCACCTGGGCCGCGATGCTGGCGCCCGCCGGCACCCCGGCCGACATCGTGCAGCGCATGTCCGGCGAGGTGGCGCGCATCATCCGCAGCCCGGAGGTGTCGCAGCGGCTGGAGCAGGCCATGGGCACCTTCCCCGAGGGGGCGTCGCCGCAGGAATGCAACGCTTTCATCGCGGCAGAGACCGCCAAGTGGGCCAAGGTGATCCAGGAGGCCGGCGTGGTGGTGTAATGGGGCCGCCCGGAGCCACGCCGGGGGAATGAGCTGCCGCTGCCGGCCCGCAGCCGGAGGCTTTTTCCTCGCAGTGGCCGGTGCAGGCGTCCGCTCCGCTCAACCACGTACCGTCCGCCATGACCCTGAACCACACCCGCCTTTCCCTGCGCCTGGCCATCGCCTTCGGCGTTGTCTGCCTCGTCATGTCGCTCGCCGCCGGGGTGGGCATATGGCGGCTGATGCAGCTCCAGGACATCGCGGACGACCTGGGGGGCGAGTCCTCCGAGCGGGCACTGCTCGCCCGTGAACTCCATTCCATCGTGGTGCTGAGTTCCGCGCGCGCCGAGGCGCTGCTGGAAGTGGGCAGCCCCGAATACACGGCCCGCGTGGACGCGGACCGCAAGCGGACGTCGGCCCGCTCCACCGAGGTCCGCAAGCGGCTCGAGAGCCTGGCCGAGGACGCCGAGTCCCAGCGCATCTTCAAGGACATCGACACCGCGGGCAATGCCTTCCGCGCCGCGCGGGACGAACTCGTCCAGCGCCGCCGGTCCGGGGAAACCCTGCCGCCCGATGCCGTGGGCAAGCTGCTGCGGCCCGCGGCCGACCGCTATGCGGCTGCCGTGGAGGAAATGGCCGACTACCAGCGCAAGCGGGTGGCCGAGGCCCGCGCCCGGGCCGAGGCGAGCGAACGGCAGGGCATCGCACTGCTCGTGGGTGGATCGGTGGTCGGGCTGCTGCTGAGCCTGGGCTGTGCGCTGCTGCTCTCGCGCTCCATCCTCGTGCCGCTGGCGCAGGCGTCCGAGGTGTCCGACCGCATCGCCGAGGGCGACCTGACGTCGTCCGTCCCGCCCGCGGGAGACGGAAACCGCGACGAGGTGCGCGCCCTGCTGGAGCGCCTGGGCGGCATGCAGCAGCGGCTCGCGGGCCTGGTGGTGGGGATGCGGCAGGCCAGCGCCTCGGTGGCGGGGGCCAGCGCGGAGATCGCGGCGGGCAACTCCGATCTCTCCGCGCGCACCGAGCACACGGCCTCCAACCTGGAGGAGATCGCCGCGAGCATGGAGGAGCTGATCGCCACCGTGCGCCACAGCGCCGACGCGGCGCAGCAGGCGAGCACCCTGGCCGCCACCGCCAGCGATGTCGCGCGGCGCGGGCGCGACGCCGTGGGCCAGGTGGTCTCCACCATGGACGGCATCGCGCAGGCCTCCCGCAGGATCGCCGACATCACCGGCGTGATCGACGGCATCGCTTTCCAGACCAACATCCTCGCCCTCAACGCCGCGGTGGAAGCCGCCCGGGCCGGCGAACAGGGACGCGGCTTTGCCGTCGTCGCGGCGGAGGTGCGCAGCCTCGCGCAGCGCTCGGCCACGGCCGCCCGCGAAATCGGCGCCCTCATCAGCGACAGCGTGCGGCAGGTGGGAGAGGGCACGCAGCAGGTGCATGCGGCCGGCAGCACCATGGGCGAGATCGTGGGCTCGGTGGAGCAGGTGGCGACCATCGTCGGCGAGATCAGCACCTCCGCTCGCGAGCAGAGCACCGGCCTCGGGCAGGTGGGCGAGGCCGTGAGCCAGCTCGACCAGATGACGCAGCAGAACGCGGCCCTGGTGGAGGAGTCCTCCGCCGCGGCCCAGGGCCTGCGCATGCAGGCGCAGCAGCTGGCCGACCTCGTGGCGGCCTTCCACCTGCCGGAAGGCGCATCCGGCCAGGCGACGGCCCTGCCGCGCTGAAGCCCGCCGCGCGGACGGGCTTCGTTCATCTTTCCTTTTCTTTACACGGCGGTTGTCGGCGGAAGGGATACGGCCGCGTTCAATGGGCATGCGTTTTCCTTCCCGATGGAGCCCGACGATGCCCCTCAATATTCCCGCTTCCCCCGGCCGTGCATCCGGCCGCATCCGCGCCGCAGGCGCCCTGGCGATCCTCGCGGCCGCAGCCCTGTCCGGCTGTGTCGTGGCGCCGCCCCGGCAGGTCGTGGTCGAGCAGCAGGGGGCCGTGGTGGTCGCCCCCACCGCGCCCCCGGCACCGTACGTGGAGACCGTGACCGTCGCCCCCTCGCCGGTACATGTCTGGGTGGGCGGTTTCTGGGAGTGGGGCGGCGGCCGCTATGTCTGGCGCCCCGGCCACTGGGCCGCGCCGCCGCGGCCGGGCTGGGTCTGGGTGCCCCACCGCTGGGAGCCGGGCCCGGGCGGCTGGCACATGCGTCCGGGCCACTGGGCGATGCGCTGATCCGCGCCGCAGGCGACTCAGGGGGTAAGCAGGTTTCTGGCTACGGCCTCGCCCACCTTGATGCCGTCCACGCCGGCCGACAGGATGCCGCCCGCGTAGCTCGCGCCTTCGCCCGCGGGGTAGAGGCCGGCGGTGTTCAGGCTCTGGAAGGCCTCGCCCCGGCCGATCTTGAGCGGTGACGAGGTGCGCGTTTCCACGCCCGTCAGCACGGCGTCGTGGCGGTCGAAGCCCTGGATCTTGCGGCCGAAGGCCGGCAACGCTTCGCGCAGCGCGGCGATCGCGTAGTCCGGCAGGGCCGCGTGCAGGTCGGCCAGGGTGACGCCCGGCCGGTACGAGGGCTCCACTTCTCCGAACTCGCGCGAGACGCGTCCCGCGATGAAATCCCCCACCAACTGGCCGGGCGCGTTGTAGTTGCCGCCCCCGAGCGCGAAGGCGCCGGATTCCAGCTGCCGCTGCAGCACGATGCCCGCGAGCGGATGGGCCTGGCCCGTGGGCAGGGTCTCGACGCCGTGGGTGGCGCCCAGCGCTGCTTCGAAGGCGGCCGGGTCCGTGGGGTAGTCGGCCGGGTCGATGCCCACCACCATGCCGGCGTTGGCATTGCGCTCGTTGCGCGAATACTGGCTCATGCCGTTGGTCACCACGCGGCCGGGCTCGCTGGTGGCGGCCACCACCGTGCCGCCGGGGCACATGCAGAAGCTGTACACCGCGCGGCCGTTGCCGGCATGGTGCACGAGCTTGTAGTCGGCTGCGCCCAGCAGCGGGTGGCCGGCGTGGCGGCCCCAGCGGGCGCGGTCGATGAGCCCCTGCGGATGTTCGATGCGGAAGCCCACCGAGAACGGCTTGGCCTCCATGTGCACGCCGCGCCCGTACAGCATCGCGAAGGTGTCGCGCGAGCTGTGGCCCAGGGCCATGACGACGTGCGACGCCTCCAGTTCGTGGGTCTGGCCCGTGGCCTGGTCCAGCACGCGCAGGCCGCGCAGGTGCCGGCGGCCTGCAGCATCGGTGTCCACTGCGATGTCGGTCACGCGCTGCTGAAAGCGCACCTCGCCGCCCAGGGCGATGATCTGCTCGCGCAGCGTCTCGACCACCTTCACCAGCTTGAAGGTGCCGATGTGGGGATGTGCCGCATACAGGATCTCGGGCGGAGCGCCCGCCTGCACGAATTCCTCCATCACCTTGCGGCCGAGGTGGCGCGGGTCCTTGATCTGGCTGTAGAGCTTGCCGTCGCTGAACGTGCCCGCGCCGCCCTCCCCGAACTGCACGTTGGATTCGGGCTGCAGTTCCCGGCGGCGCCACAGGCCCCAGGTGTCCTGCGTGCGCTCGCGCACGGCCCGGCCCCGTTCCAGCACGATGGGGCGCAGCCCCATCTGCGCCAGTACCAGTGCCGCGAAGATGCCGCAGGGGCCGAAGCCCACCACCACCGGACGCTCGCGCAGGCCGCCGGCGGGGGCATGGCCCACGGGCTTCCAGGCCATGTCGGGCGTCGGCTGGACGTGGGGGCGGCCCGCATGGCGCGCCAGCAGCGCGGCTTCCTGGCCGGGATCCGTAAGGGCGACGTCCACGATGTAGACGGCCAGCAGCTCGGGCTTGCGCGCGTCGAAGCTGCGCTTGAAGACGTTCAGGTGGGCGATGTCGCCGGGCGGGAGATCCAGGATGCGCGCGGCGGCGGCGCGCAGCGCGGGCTCGGGATGCTGGGTGCCGTCGGCCGGCAGGGCGGCGAGCGGCAGCTTGATTTCAGACAGGCGGATCATGGGGCGTGCGGCCCGTGGTCATCGGGCGGTGCAGGGAAAAGGCCCGAAATCATACGCCTGCGCACGAAAATGCGCTCACGTATCCGCCAGGGCGGCCACGGTCAGGCGGCGGCCTTGCCGGAAGTCTTCCCGGACGGGCTTTCGTCCTCCGTCTTTGCCGCCTTCGGGGGCGTCCCGCGTCCGAACCATTCCACCGCGCCGAAGGCCAGGGCCGCAAGCAACAGCGGCGCGAAGAAGTAGAGCGCCCGGTAGGCCAGCACCGCTGCCAGCGCCTGGGAGGCGGGAATGTACGCCGAGAGCACGGCCGTGCCCACGGCCTCCAGCACGCCCAGTCCAGCCGGAATGCGCGACACCAGCCCCGCGACCGCGCCCAGCAGCACCGTGGCCAGGGCAGCCGCGTACGGGGTATCGCGCCCGGCCAGCACCCACACGGCGGCGCCCATCACCATCCAGTTGACCGTGGACACCAGCACCTGCAGCAGGGCCACGCGCCAGCCCGGCAGGGGGAAGTCGTGTCCGCGCCAGGCGATGGGCCGGCCGTGGCGCACGGCGCAGGCCACGACGTAGGCAGCCGTGACCGCGGCCAGCGCGGTGCCGGCCCAGCGCAGTTCCTGCGGTCCTACGTGCCAGTCCTGCGGCAGCTGCGGCGACCAGGCCCAGAATACCGCGCCCGCGAGCACGAAATAGCCCAGCCAGTTGGTGACGATGCTCTGCCCGATCACCTGGCCGATCGCGCCCACGGACACGCCTTGCCGGGAGTAGAGCCGATAGCGCACCGACACCCCGCCGATGATCGAGCCGAGGTTCAGGGTGAACGGGTAGGCGATGAGCGTGATGCCCACCGTGCGCCCCACGGACAGCCCGTGCCGCGTGAAGTGGCGGCCGAACAGGTCGAAGGTGCTGTAGAGGCCGTGGCTCGCGAGCGCCAGGGCGGCCGCCGTCAGCAGCGTGGGCGGGGGCAGCGCGAGGAAGGCTTCCCACACCGCGCCCCAGTCCACGTTGCGCGCCTGCCGCACCAGCAGGGTGATGACGAAGGCGATGAACGCCCCGGTCACCAGCGTCATGGCCCAGGGCCACCAGCGCTGGGAGCGCAGGCGCTGCCACCGGCTTTTTCCGGGCCCGGAGCGTTCCGCGCCGTCGTCGGCATGGTCCCGGGGCAGGGCGGGCGTGGGCGAGGCCGGTGGCATGGAACAGGACCGATCGTGCGCCACGCGCTCAGGTGGTGGACGGCCGGTGGCCGTGGTCGCCACCATGCGCGTCGGGCTGCACGAGCGAGATCTCCGGCTCATGGCGCGGCAGCCATCCTGCCCACGCGGGGAACCAGCGCATCAGGTGGAACAGGCAGTAGCTGCGCAGCAGCCGCAGGCCGTCCCAGCGGCCCGGCGGCGTGGGTTCCACCTGCCGGCAGCTGTTTTCCATGAGGTGCGCGAGGCGCCCGTGCAGCGTGGCGTTGAACTCGCGGTCGCGGATGACGACGTTGGCCTCCAGGTTCAGCGACAGGCTCAGGGGGTCGAGGTTGCTCGATCCCACGGTGGACCATTCGCCGTCCACCAGCGCGACCTTGCCGTGCAGCGGTCGGTCGCAGTATTCGTAGATGCGCACCCCGCCGCGGATCAGGTGGTCGTAGAGCATGCTTGCGGCCACGCGCACGATCGGCATGTCGGGTTGGCCCTGCAGGATCAGGCGCACGTCCACTCCTCGGCGCGCAGCGCGGCGCATCTCGCGGATGAAGCGGTAGCCCGGGAAGAAATACGCATTGGCGATCACCACGCGCTCGCGCGCCGCGCGCAGCGCGACGCGGTAGTGGCGCTCGATGTCGTTGGTGTGGGCATGGTTGTCGCGCGTGACGAAGATGGCGTCCGCGTGGCCGGCCGCGGGGTGCCGCTCCACGGCGGCGCGGGCGCCGAAGGGCCACCGGCGCCGCTCGGCCGCGGCGCGCGGACCGTCTGCCGGCGTGCCCGCGGGCAATGGGGACGCGGCCGCACCTCCGGCGCGTGCGCCGCCGGTGCCCGCTTCCGGCTCGGCGCTGGAGGTGGCCTGCGGATTCGAGCGCCGGCCCTCCTTCCTGTCGCCCTTGTCCACCACGCTGCGCGCGAAAGCGCGCATCTGCGCCACGATGGGGCCGCGCACCTCGACAGAATAGTCCTGCTTGGCCTCGGGCCCGAAATCCGCGACGTGGTCGGCGGAATAGTTGATGCCGCCGATGAAGCCGACCTCGCCGTCGACCACGACGATCTTGCGGTGCATGCGGCGCAGCAGGTTCAGTCGCTGGCCGAAGATGCGCAGCCCGCCCGGATCGAAGATGCGGAAGCGCACGCCCGCGTCCACGAGCGATCCGACGAAGGATTCGGAGAGGTCGGGCGAGCCGAATCCATCCACGAGCACGTGCACTTCGGCGCCGTTGCGGGCGGCCTGCAGCAGGGCGGCGTGCAGTCCCTTGCCGATCTTGTCCTCGAACAGGATGAAGGTTTCCAGCAGCACTTCGCGCCTGGCCGCGGCGATCGCCTCGAACACGCGCGGGAAGAAGGCCTCGCCGTTTTCCAGCAGCTCGAAGTGGTTGCCCGGTACCCAGCGCGAAGAGCGGCGCACCGGTTTCATAGCGCGATCTCCGCCGCCAGGGGCGCGTGGTCCGACAGCTTGTGCCAGGGCTTGCGCGGCAGCACCACGGGCGCGTGCACCGACGCGTTGCGCACGTAGATGCGGTCGAGGGCCAGCAGCGGCATCGAGGCCGGGAACGTGCGCACGGCGCGCCCGCCCGCATGCACGAACACCTCGTGCAGCCCGGCGCCCTTGCGCAGCACCTCGTGGGCGCGGCCGCGCCAGTCGTTGAAGTCGCCCGCCACGATCACGGGATCCTCGGCGGGGAAGGTGCTGACCAGGTCGCACACGCGCCGCAGCTGGCGCTGGCGGTGCGCCTCCTGCAGCCCCAGGTGCACGCAGATGGCATGCACCTGGCGGTCGTGTCCCGGCGGCTGCAGCACGCAGTGCAGCATGCCGCGCCGCTCCGGACCGCTCACGGAGATGTCGTGGTTCTCGTAGTGGACGATGGGGAACTTGGACAGCAGCGCATTGCCGTGGTGCCCGCTGTCGTACACCGCGTTGCGGCCGTAGGCGTACTGTCCCCAGATCGTGTCGGCCAGGAATTCGTAGTGCGGCTCCTGCGGGAAGTTGGCCACGCGGCTGGCGTGGCGCTGGTGCGTGCCCAGCACCTCCTGCAGGAAGACGAGATCCGCCGACACGCTGCGCACGGCCTCGCGCAGCTCGTGCAGCATGAAGCGGCGGTTGAAGGAGGTGAAGCCCTTGTGCACGTTCACGGTCAGCACCTTGAACGCGACGGGCGAGGGGGATTCTGCGTGGGTAGCCATGGATGCCATCGGTAGAAGGGCACCGCAGCCATGGCGGACGGGCCGCCGGCCGCGGCGCGGGGTTCAACCGATTGTTCCGACCCCCGCACGGCCGTGCTGTAGGACTGCGGGCCGACCGCGTGTGCAGCCCTGGGACGGCCCCGGAGTACCCCCACGGCCTCACCCATCAGAAGGCCGCGGAGCAGGCCAAGCCAGCAGACGCCGTGGAACGGGCCCCGCCCGGCCACCGGCGTCGTCACCCTTCCCGCCGTGCGCAGCACGGCGAGAGAAGGGGGAAGGCGCGAAGCGCCTCAGGGGGATGTACTCACGCCGGCAGGAAGCCCTCGACCGACAGGTAGCGCTCGCCCGTGTCGTAGTTGAAGCCCAGCACCCGCGCGCCCTGCGGCAGCTCGGGCAGCTTCTGGGCGATGGCCGCGAGCGTGGCGCCGGAGGAGATCCCCACGAGCAGGCCTTCCTCGCGGGCGGCGCGGCGGGCGTATTCGCGGGCCGGCTCGGCATCCACCTGGATCACGCCGTCCAGCAGGCTGGTGTCCAGGTTCTTCGGCACGAAGCCCGCGCCGATGCCCTGGATCGGGTGGGGCGCCGGCTGGCCGCCGGAGATCACCGGCGAGGCCACGGGCTCCACGGCGAACACCTTGAGCTGGGGGAATTTCGGCTTGAGCACGCGCGCCACGCCCGTGATGTGGCCACCGGTGCCCACGCCCGTGATGAGCGCATCAATGCCTTCGGGGAAGTCGGCCAGGATCTCCTGCGCCGTGGTGCGCACGTGCACGTCGATGTTGGCAGGGTTCTCGAACTGCTGGGGCACCCAGGCGCCGGGCGTCTGCGCTGCCAGCTCCTGCGCACGGGCGATGGCGCCCTTCATGCCCTTTTCGCGCGGGGTGAGGTCGAATTGCGCACCGTAGGCGAGCATGAGGCGGCGGCGCTCGATGCTCATGCTCTCGGGCATCACCAGGATGAGGCGGTAGCCCTTCACCGCGGCGACCAGCGCCAGGCCGATGCCGGTGTTGCCCGAGGTGGGTTCGATGATGGTGCCGCCGGGCGGAAGCGCGCCGGAGCGCTCGGCGTCCTCGACCATGGCCAGCGCGATGCGGTCCTTGATGGAGCCGCCCGGGTTGCTGCGTTCGGACTTGACCCAGACATTCGTCCCCGCCCCGAAGAGCCGGTTGATGCGCACGTGCGGCGTGCTGCCGATGGACTGCAGGATGTTGTCGATCTTCATGGCGTCTCCACGGTGGAAAAAGGTTCCTGAGGAACGGGAACGGGCCATTGTGGACCACTCCAACGACACGGGCTGCATATGGATATGCCGCTGTTTCCATACTCCACGCGCCCCTGTCGGATTAAAAATTTAATTTATGAAAGAAATTAGAAAGGATTAGAAATATTCATCGATTCGCGGTGGATGGGCGAGTGGCCGCGCGGATATTCTTCGTGCCGATCTGCAGGAATTCCGTCTTGCAGAAAACGCGGGTCTCCGCCATACAGAAATACACCAACCATGCGGAAAATCGTTTCCTGGCGCTCCTGCGCCCGCCCTTCCCTCCTGCTCGCCGCCGTGCTCACGGCCTGCGGCGGAAGCGGAGGCGAATCCCCCGCCACGCCTGCGGTTGCGGCCGCTGCCAGGTCCGAGGCATCCGGGCCGGCCACCACCGCAGGGGGATCGCTGCGGCGCCCCGTATCGCCGCAGCAACCGATGTTCCTGGTACACGTGGACACCTGGAATTCGGCCGATCCCCAGAAGATCATCGACCTCATCCCGCAGGACATCCGCCCTTACACGGTGCTGGTGCTGTCGCTGTCCATCCTTCACGACGACAAGACGTCCACGCCCGGCCAGTGCCGCTGGCGGCAGGTGGAGAACGGCATCGAGACGGCCCGCTCCTGGATCAAGGTGGCAGCCGACAACCGGATGTGGGCCATGGTCCAGCCGTCCAGCGGCGGGTTCACCCACTTCCCGGACTATGACGGGAGCACCGACCTGGAATCGACCGTCTATGGCGAGTTCTTCCGGGACTATCCGAACTTCCTCGGCTTCAACTACGCCGAACAGTTCTGGGGATTCGACGAGACCTGCTCCCCGTCGGCGGACAAGCGCTGGGAGCACTGGGCCAATCTGCTCAGGCTCACGAACAAATACGGCGGCTACCTCGACGTCAGCTTCACCGGGGGCTTCTGGGGCGCGGCGCTCAATCCGCTGGCCATGGCCAAGCGCAGCCCGGTGCTGGAAAGCGCGCTCAGGACGTACGCGAAGAATTTCATCATCGAGGAGAAATTCACCGCCAACTACGGCTTCCACGACAACGAAAGCGTGAGCCTGGGCATGTACCTCTCCGGCTATGCCGGCAACTACGGCATCCGCACGGACCGCACGGGCTGGTACAACGCCGACGGCTCCAATGCCTACCCGGTGCCCGCGGGCGCGCCCCACCTCGTCGAGCATCTGGCGCTGACCGGGCAGACCGTGTTCGACGGACCCGAGCTGATCATGCTCGACATGGTCAGGAACCTGCCCAACGGGCAGACCGCCGACGGCTACTCCACGCGGCGCTGGGATTTCCACCCCCAGTTCCGGAACATCCACCTCGACATCTACCGCAAGATCCTCGACGGAACGCTGCGCATTCCCAGCCGCAAGGAAGTCATCGACCGCACGCGGATCGCCATCGTCAACGATGTGTCCTCGGGCAGCGACCGGGCCCTCTACTCCACGCCGGAAACGCTTTTCTCCGGGCTGTACGCGATGGATGGCGACGGCACCTACCTGAACCAGCACAGCTGGACCAAGAAGACAGGCCGGTATCCTGCCATTCCCACGGTCTGGCGGCTGACGGACGACCTGGCGCAGTCGTTCCAGACCACGGTGAAGAAGTCGGAGTACGCGAGCCGCTGGCCCGGCCCCGCGGCCAGGCAGGCCGAATTCGACGCGCTGTTCCCGCAGGAAACCACGGGCGACATCTATGCCGGCCGCCTCGAGAACACCTGGGTGACCTACAACCCCTACCGCACCAGCCAGGCGGCCAGCGGCAGCATTCCCTTCAAGTACAACACCTGCGCCGGCCTGGACGTGACCTACCCGCCCTTCACGACCGGCGTGGTGAAGGAGTACCCGGACAAGGTCTCCATCTACCTCACGAACTACGACCCGGAGAATGCCGCGCTGAAGAAGAGCCGGATCGTGTTCCGGGGCGCCGCCTCGCAGCCGGCCTTCTCCTTCCAGGACCGCGGCGACCATGTGGCGAGCCAGGTGGCAGGCACCTGGGCGGACGGCGTGCTCACGCTGGACGTGGCGCACAACGGGGCGCTGGACCTGACGGTGAACTGCTCGGGGCCTGCCGGCGGCCGGCTCGCGGGCTACACGGAGGCCGGCATCCAGGTGCCCGACGCTCCTCCCGTCTATGCCGGCGCGCACCAGTACGAGGCCGAGCATTTCGATTTCCGCAACATCGCCCGCATGGTCGCCAACGGGGTGAGCGAGTCGGTCCGCAACTACCAGGGGCTGGGCTACGTGAACTTCGGCACCGGCAGCGCCGCGAGCCTGCGCGGCCGCGTCCAGGTGCCTGCCGCCGGCCGCTACCAGCTGCTGGCCCGCTACGCGGTGGCGGGTGCCGACGTGGGAACGATCGACGTGTACGTGAACGGCGTGCGCGTCGCCTCACCCGTCTTCGCGCAGACTCCCTCGGTCAGCGATTGGGCGGTACAGGCGTTGCCGGTGGACCTGCAGGCCGGGGCGAACACGGTGGAGTTCCGGGCGCGGGCCGCGGCGCCGGCTTCCGTGTATTTCGACAACGTCGTCCTGCGGCAGTGACGGCCGGGGCCGGCGCTGCCCGGTCTCGTGGTTTCCCCTGAACCATCCTGGCCCGCGTTTCCACCATCCTTGGGCGCATGTCCGAAGAACTCTCGCTCCACCAGCGCCGCCGGCGGCCCACGCCGGCCGAGTTGCAGGGGATTCCCTGGCTTGCCGCCCTCGCACCCGACGAGCGCGACCGGGCGATGGACGCGCTGGTGGTGGGCGATGCCCAGGTCGGCGACTTCGTCTGCCGGCGCGGCCGGCCCGTCACCTACTGGTTCGGCGTGGTGGAGGGTCTGCTCAAGATGAGCACCGACAACGCCCAGGGGCAGACCATGACGTTCGCGGGCGTGCCGCCCGGCGGCTGGTTCGGCGAAGGCACGGCCGTGAAGCGCGAGCCCTACCGCTACGACATCCAGGCGCTGCGCCGCAGCGTGGTGGCCGGACTGCCGATCGACACCTTCCACTGGCTGCTGGACCACTCCCTGGGCTTCAACCGCTTCGTGATGCAGCAGCTCAACGAGCGGCTGGGCCAGTTCATCGCCGCGCGGGAGATCGAGCGCCTGGGCAGCCCGGACGCGCGCGTGGCGCGGGGGTTGGCGGCGCTCTTCAACCCGCTGCTCTATCCCGGCGTGGGCCACGTGCTGCGCATCACGCAGCAGGAGCTGGGCTACCTGGTGGGGTTGTCGCGCCAGCGCGTGAACGAGGCGCTGGCCGCGCTGCAGGCGCAGGGGGCCATCCGGGTCGAATACGGCGGGCTGCGGGTGCTGAACCTTCCCGCGCTGCGCGACAGCGTTTTCGGTGCCGGCGAGCCGCTGGCCTCGCACCCGCGGACCAGGGGGCGGCGGGGCGGCGCGGCCCGCCGGGCGGTCAGCCCGGCAGCGCGGGCGTGAGTGGAGCGGCGCCCGAGGCGTCGCGCTGCAGGCGGAAGGCACCCACCATCTCGGTCAGGCGGCCTGCCTGCTCGCGCAGGCTGCCGGCCGCCGCGCTGCTCTCTTCCACCAGCGCGGCGTTCTGCTGGGTCATGTTCTCCAGGGCGCTCACGGACTGGCTCACCTGGCCGATGCGGTCGCTCTGTTCGTGGGCCGAGGTGGTGATCTCTCCCATGATGGACGACACCTTCTGCACGGATTGCACGAGCTCCCCGATGGTGGAGCCCGCCTGGGCGACGAGGCTGGAGCCTTCCTGCACCTGCCCGGAGCTGGCGAGGATCAGCGTCTTGATCTCGCGGGCGGCTTCGGCGCTGCGTCCCGCCAGGGCCCGCACCTCGCCTGCCACCACGGCGAAGCCCCGTCCCTGCTCGCCCGCGCGGGCGGCCTCCACCGCGGCGTTGAGCGCCAGGATGTTGGTCTGGAAGGCGATGCCGTCGATCACGCCGATGATGTCCGAAATCTTGCGGGAGCTGGAGCTGATGACGTCCATGGTGCGCACGACCTGGGAGACCACCTCGCCGCTGCGCGTGGCGACCTGGGCGGCCGAGGCCGTCATCTGGTTGGCCTGCCGGGCGGCTTCGGCGCCCTGGTGGACGGTCTGGGTCAGGTCCTCCAGGGCGGAGGCGGCCTCCTGCAGGTTGCTGGAGGTCTGTTCCGTGCGGTGGCTCAGGTCCAGGTTGCCGGAGGCGACCTCGGAACTGGCCTGGAGGATGGAGTCGGCGGTGGTGCCGATGTGCCCCACCAGGGCACGCAGTTGCTCCTGCATCGCCGCGATCGCGTCCAGCAGGCGGCCGGTCTCGTCGTGGATGCGGACTTCCACGCGGGAGGTGAGGTCCCCGCGCGCGATGCGTTCGGCCACCACGACGGCGCGTCCGATGGGCTGGGTGATGGTGGCCGTGGTGCGCCAGGCGATGAACAGGCCCAGGGCGATGGCGATGGCCACCAGCGCGCCGCCGGTCAGGCGCGAACGGGTCTGGGTCTGCTGCGCATCGGCAGCGGCATCGGCGTTCAGGGTGTTCTGCAGTTCCACCAGCTGCGCCAGCTTGTCGCGCCATGCCGCCTCGGGCGGCGCCACGCGGGTCATGAGGCCGAGCGTGGCGCTGACCGTGTCGCCGTCGGTGACCAGCTTCACGGCGCCTTCGATTTCGGGACGGGTCTTGCGGGACTGCGCCTGGATGTCCGCCATCAGCTGGCGCTCTTCGGGCGTCGCGCCGCCGGATTCCAGCAGTGCCGCGAGTTCGGCCTCCTGCTTGGCATACCGCTGCAGGGTTTCGGCCGCCTTGCGGGCCTGGTCCTCGGCGTTGCGGGGATCGATGTCGCCCAGCATGGCGGCCGAGCGGGCATGGATGCCCGTGGCGCTCACGGTCTGCAGCATGCCGTTGGCCAGCCGTGCCTTGGCCGCGCCCGGGCCGGTGATCTGCTGCATCTGCCCGGTCATGGCCGACATGGAGAAATGGCCGAGGACTGCCACGGCCACCAGCAGGGCCAGCATGCATCCGAAGCCGAGGAACAGCCGGCGCGAAATCGAGAGGGAGCGAAGGAATGTGACGGCCTGCATAGTGTGTTTCCGGTAGCCTGGTCCGATGTCAGGGGTTCATTGCAAGATGAGTGCCAGTAGAAAACCTGGTGTTGTTACAAATACGGGGCGCAGGTCTGGCACTTTCGCTGGCATGCTCCGCATGCGGAAGCCATGTCTGGTGAAACCATTGGATCATTCCATGAACAGCCTGAACCATCGTTTTACGCTATTTTTTTAATAGCTTGCTTTTGCATGGGACCCATCGTGCCAGAGTCTGGAATACCCAGGTTCGGCTCGATATCTTTGTTACATATGCCCGCTGGAGGTGACATGGTGAAAACAGGTGTGATGCGCTCGGTGTGGACATCCACCCTGCTGCTGGCGCTGTTCGCCGGCACCGCGGCGCGGGCCGCACTGGTGCAGGTTCTGGTCCAGGATGGCGCGGGCAAGCCGCTGCAGGGCGCCGTCGCTTTCCTGGATTCGGTGCAGGCGCGGCGCCAGGCGAAGCCGCTGCCGTCCGCCGAGGTCGCCCAGGAAAAGCGGACCTTCGTGCCCGACGTGCTCGTGGTCACGGCCGGCACCCAGGTGCAGTTCCCGAACCACGACACGGTGCGTCACCACGTCTATTCCTTCTCCCCGGCCAAGAAGTTCGAGATCAAGCTCTATTCCGGCACGCCCGCCAATCCCGTGCTGTTCGACCAGCCGGGCGTGGTGGTGCTGGGCTGCAACATCCACGACCAGATGGTGGGCTGGATCCTGGTGGTGGAAACGCCGTACTACGGACGCTCCGATGCGTCGGGCGCGGTGCGCCTGGACAAGGTGCCGCCGGGCGAGTACACGCTGCGCGTTTGGCACCCGGGGCTGCCGGTGGGGGCTCCCGCCCTGGCCCAGCCGCTCGCCGTCGCCGAGCCGGGCGGGGCGCCGGTGTCCGTGCGGCTGGCAGGGGCCGTGCAGTGACCTGGCGCGCGTTCGGCCGGAGCCTGATGTTCCGGCTCGCCGGGGTGTCGCTGCTCCTGCTCCTGCTGGTGCAGGCGGCCGGGTTTCTGGTGGTGCGCGCGTCCATAGAGAGCAATGCCCGGGCGCAGATCGCGGTGGGGCTGGATGCGGACGAGCGAGTCTGGCGGCGACTCATCGAACAGAACGCGGAGCGGCTGCAGCAGGCCTCGGCGCTGCTGGCGGCCGATTACGGCTTCCGTTCGGCCGTCAACTCCGGCGATGCCGAAACCATCGCGTCGGTGCTGAGCAACCACGGCAGTCGCATCGGCGCGGCGGTCGCGGCCCTGCTGGATACGGAAATGCAGCTGGTGGTGTCGTCCGCCTCGGACGCCTCCAGCGATTCCCGCTCCGTGCTGCTCGGCGTGCTGCCTCTGCTGGCGCAGCATCCGGGCCGCAGCCAGATCGCGATCGTCGGCGGCGTGCCCCACCAGTTCGTGATGGTCCCCATGCGCGCGCCCCTGCTGATCGGCTGGGTGCTGATGGGGTTTCCGGTCGGGCAGGCGCTCGCCGCCGAAATGCACCAATTGCAGTCGATCGAGGTGGCCATCGTGGTGCGCGGCCCCGACGGCCGGCGGTCGGTGCCCGTGAGCACCCTGCCGGAAGACGACCGGCAGCGGCTCGGCGGGCTGGCAGGAAGTGGCGAAGTGGAAACGGATGCCGGACCGTTGCTGATTCGCCGGGTGCCCCTCGAGAGCGTCAACGGCGAGACCCAGGTCCTGCTGATGCGTTCCCTGGACGGCGTGCTGGCGCCCTACCGCAACCTGCAGGTGCTGCTCGGCGCCCTTACGCTCGCGGGCGTGGCGCTGTTCGCAGTCGGCTTCGCGCTCATGGCGCGGCGCGTGGCCGCTCCCCTGCGGGCAGTGACGGAGGCCACCCAGCGCATCTCGCGCGGCAACTATGCCGAGCCCATCGAGCACACGCACCGCAAGGACGAGATCGGCCGCCTGGCGCGCTCTTTCGACCGCATGCGGCTGGGCATCGCGGCGCAGCAGGACGAGATCCGCCAGCTCGCCGACACCGACCGGCTCACCGGCGTGCCGAACCGGGAGCGGTTCCGCCGGCTGCTGATGGAGGCCATGGAGCACGGGGGACGCTCCGGGGAGCCGCTGTCGGTGATCGCCCTGGACCTCGACCGGTTCCAGCAGGTCAACGACGTGCTGGGCTATGCGCTGGGCGACCGGCTGCTGCAGGCGGTGGTGGCGCGCATCGCGGCCCACCTGCGCGCGGAGCGGGAGCTCGTGGCGCGGCTCGGGGGCAACGAGTTCGCCGTGCTGCTGCCCGGCGCCGACGAGGCAGCGGCCCGCGATACGGCGCAGCGCATCACGCGGGCGTTCGAATCGCCCCTGGTGTTCGACGACCAGATGGTGGACCTGAGCGCGGGCATCGGCATCGCCTGCTGGCCGGGGCCGGCGAATGACGCCGACACGCTGCTCAGCCACGCGGAGATCGCGATGTACGCGGCCAAGCGGCGCCTGCATGGCGCGCAGATCTACGACCCGTCGATGGAATCCTCCAGCGCCGCGGCGCTGTCGCTGCTGTCCGAGCTGCGCCATGCGGTGGAAGCCGGCGAACTGCGGCTTTACCTGCAGCCCAAGCTCCGGCTGGACGGCCAGGCCGGCTGCGGGGCCGAGGCGCTCGTGCGCTGGCAGCATCCCGTGCGCGGCCTCGTGCCGCCCATGCAATTCATCCCCTTCGCCGAACAGACCGGATTCGTGCGGCAGCTCACGCTCTGGATCTTCGAGCAGGCCGCGCGCTACCTCGCGCAGCCGGAGGTGGGCGGCCTCGGGCTGCGCATCTCGGTGAACCTGTCCACGCGCGACCTCATGGACACGGACCTGAGCACCCGCCTGGGCGCGCTCATGGCACGGCACGGCGTGGACGCGGGGGGGTTCTGCCTGGAGATCACCGAAAGCGCCATCATGGACGACCCCGGCCGGGCCGAGGCCATGCTGAACCGGCTGTCCGCGCAGGGCTTCAAGCTGTCCATCGACGACTTCGGCACCGGCTACTCCTCGCTGGCCTACCTCAAGCGCCTGCCGGTGGACGAACTGAAGATCGACAAGTCCTTCGTCATGGGCATGGCGGCGGATGCCGGCGATGCGCAGATCGTGCGCTCCACCATCGACCTGGCGCACAACCTGGGGCTCTCCGTCGTGGCCGAGGGCGTGGAGTCCGCTGCGATCCTGGAGCAGCTGCGCGGGCTGCGCTGCGACGAAGCCCAGGGCTACCACATCGGCCGGCCGATGCCCGCGGACGACTTCCTCGCCTGGCACGCGGCTACTGCCGCTGCCGCGCGAAAATAGCGCCATGTCCGATTCCGCCCCCCGCCGCCGCCTGTCGCTCCCGCCCAGCGGCCCGCGCGCCAGCCAGCCCGACGAACCCGCTCCCCGTCCCGCGCCGCCCCGCGCGGGCGGCCCCCGGCCCGCGGGCCGCTTCACCCTGCGCGTCCCCGAGGCCGGCGCAGCCGCTGCACGCAACGCTCCGGCAGAGCGAGGCGCGCAGGCGCCCTCGCGCCCCGGCCCCGCGCGCGCGCCCTCCCCCATGGCTGCGCCCGCCGGGGCACACCGCGGTGACGCGCCGGCCGGCACCTCGCGCCTGAACAAGCGGATGGCCGAGCTGGGCCTGTGCTCGCGCCGCGAGGCGGACGACTGGATCGCCAGCGGCTGGGTGCGCGTGAACGGCCAGGTGGCCGCCATGGGGCTGCAGGTCGCGCCCACGGACCGCATCGAGGTGGACCCCGCCGCCCGCGGCCAGCAGGAGCGGCAGGTGACCATCCTGCTGCACAAGCCCATGGGCTATGTCAGCGGGCAGGCCGAGGACGGCCACACGCCCGCCGTGGCGCTCATCAACCCACGCACCCACTGGCGCGAGGATCCGAGCCGCCAGCGCTTCTCGCCACCGCAGCTGCGCGGCCTCGCGCCCTGCGGCCGGCTGGACATCGATTCCGTCGGGCTCCTGGTGCTCACGCAGGATGGCCGCGTGGCGCGGCACCTGATCGGCGAAGACTCCGAAGTGGAGAAGGAGTACCTCGTGCGCGTGCACTACGGCGACATCGCGACGGACGTGCAATCCGTCTTTCCGGCCGGGCAGCTGGCGCGCCTCTGCCATGGCCTGTCGCTGGACGGCCAGGCGCTCAAGCCCGCGAAGGTGGAGTGGCAGAACCCCGAGCAGCTGCGCTTCGTGCTGCAGGAGGGCAAGAAGCGCCAGATCCGCCGCATGTGCGAACTGGTGGGCCTGAAGGTGGTGGGCCTCAAGCGCATCCGCATCGGCCGCGTGGTGCTGGGCAACCTGCCCGTGGGGCAGTGGCGCTACCTGGGGCCGAACGAGCGGTTCTGATCAGCCGCCGCCGAGCGGGATGCCGGCATCGGGCGCGTCCAGCGCCTCGCGCACCCGCAACGCCAGGTCTTCCAGGGTGTAGGGCTTGCCGAGCAGGTGCACGCCTGCGTCCAGCACGCCGTTGTGCACCACGGCGTTGCGCGTGTAGCCGGTGGTGAACAGCACCTTCAGCCCCGGGCGGCGGCGCAGTGCTTCCTCGGCCAGCCTGCGGCCGTTCATGTCGGGCATCACGACATCGGTGAACAGCAGGTCGATCTCCGGGTGCGTGTCGATCAGCTTCAGCGCCGCGGCGGCGCCGTCGGCTTCCAGCACGCGGTATCCGAGTTCGCCCAGCGCCTCCACGGAGAACTGCCGCACGGAGGCCTCGTCCTCCACCACCAGCACCACTTCCTGCGCATCTCCCAGGGGCAGCGGCGGCGGGGCGGCGGGGCCGGCCTCTTCCTGGGAGGACGCCAGCAGGCGCGGCAGGTACACCTTGACGGTGGTGCCTTCGCCGACCTCGGAGTAGATCTTCACGTGCCCGTCGGACTGCTTGATGAAGCCGTACACCTGGCTCAGCCCCAGGCCGGTGCCCCTGCCCACCTCCTTGGTGGTGAAGAACGGGTCGAAGGCCTTGGCGATCACCTCCGGCGGCATGCCCGTGCCGGTGTCGCTCACGGCGATCAGCACATACTGCCCCGGTGCCACGCCCAGGTGCTCCGCGGCGTAGCGGTCGTCCAGGTGGGCATTGGCGGTTTCGATGGTCAGCCGCCCGCCGCCGGCCAGCTCGCCCATGGCGTCGCGGCCGTTGACGGCGAGGTTCAGGATCACGCTCTCGAGCTGGTTGCGGTCGGCATGGATGCGCCACAGCCCGCCGGCGAGCACCGTCTCCAGCCGGATCGCGCCGCCCAGCGCATGGCGCAGCATGTCGGACATGCCGGCGACGAGCTGGTTGGCGTCCAGCGGCACCGGGCTGAGCGGCTGCCGGCGCGAGAAGGCCAGCAACCGCTGCGTGAGCTGCGCCGCGCGCCGGGCACCGCCGCGGGCCGCGTCGATGTGGCGCCTGGCGCGTGGCTCGCCCGCGGCGAAGCGGCGGTCCAGCAGTTCCAGCGAGCCCAGCACCACCGCCAGCATGTTGTTGAAGTCGTGCGCGATGCCGCCGGTGAGCTGGCCCACAGCCTCCATCTTCTGCGCCTGGCGCAGCGCCTCCTCCGTCTTCAGGCGCTCGGCCACCTCCAGCGCCACGCGCTGTTCGAGTGCGTCGTTCAGGTCGCGCAGCGCGCGCTCGGCGCGATGGCGCTGTGTCACGTCCTGGAACAGCACGGCCACCTGGCGGCGCTCGGCCGGCTCCACGCGGAAGGCGGACAGCTCCAGGTAGCGGCCGGTCTTGACCAGTTCGCGCTCGAAGCGCACCGGCTCGCCCGTGAGCAGGACCTTGCGGTAGATCTCCACCCAGGCATCGGCTTCCTGGGGCACCATGTCGCGCACGCGCTGGCCGACCACGTCGGCGATGCCGGCGTTGGCCTGGTAGGCCGGGTTGGCCGAGACGTGCACGTAATCGCTGAGCGGCCCATGGGGGCCGTCGAGGAACTCGATCACGCAAAAGCCCTCGTCCATGGTCTCGAACAGCGTGCGCAACTGCAGCTCGCTCTCGCGCAGCGCCTTTTCGGCGGCCTTGCGGGCCGTGAGGTCGGTGGCGGTGCCGAACCACTCCGTCACCTCGCCCTGCGCGCCGAACAACGGCATGGCGCGCGAGAGTGTCCAGCCGATGCTGCCGTCCACGCGGAACACGCGGTGCTCCAGCTCCAGCAGACTGCGCGTCGCAATGGCCTGCGCGATGGCCGCGCGCACCCGCGGCTGGTCCTCTGCAGGCACGTACTGCTCGACCCAGGAGCGCGTGGGCTCCGTGGTGTCGGCCACGAAGCCCTGGCCGTTGATCTCCAGCAGGCGGCTCCAGTCGGCGCTCATGCGGTAGACCGCATTGGCGGTGGCCAGCGTGAGGGCCCGCAGCCGCGATTCGCTGTCGGCCAGCCGGCGCTGCGCCAGTATCTTGCCGGTGGTTTCCGCGACCGCGCAGAGGATGCCCTGCACGCGCCCGTCGTCGTCGCGCAGGGGCGTGTAGGAGAAGCTGAACCAGGCAGGTTCGGCATGGCCGCGGCGGTTGACGACCAGCGGCAGGTCTTCGCGGTAGAGGGCTTCGCCCGAAAGGGTCGCGGCCACCAGCGCGCTCACGTCCGGCCAGACCTCGGCCCATACCGCATCCAGCGCCGAGCCCATGGCCCAGGGGTGCTTGTTGCCCAGCATCTCGGCATAGGGTGCGTTATAGACCATGCCCAGGCGCGGCCCCCATGCCAGCCACGTCGGCGCCAGGGAGTCGAGCACCAGCGATGCCGCCGCGCGCAGCGGCCGCGGCCATTCGCCGGGATGCCCGAGGGACGAGGCCGCCCAGTCGCAGCCGCGCAGCATTGCATGTGCGGGCGAGCCGTCGGGCAGGAAGTGGGGCGCACCGGCGGACGCCGTGCCATGGTCATCGCGGGTCGCGGATGCGTTCATGTCAGTCAATGTAACCGTGCCCGGGCCATTCGGCGCAGACCGGTATCGTTGCGGACTGGCCCGCTGCGGCTCCCCTACGCCGCCTCGTGCGTCCGTAACCGCTCGCGGATCGCCGCCACCAATTCGACGGCCATGTGCGACTTGGGACTGCCGCGCAGCCAGGCCAGGCTGATGGGCGGCATGCGCCAGGGCAGCGGCTCGGGCATGACGACGGCGCGACCATCCGCGGCCACGAGTTCCGCCGTGTGCAGGGGCAGCAGCGTGACGCCGCGGGGCAGGCGCATCATGGCGGTGGCGATGGTGCGGGTGGCATAGGCCTCCAGCACGGGGACCGGCACCCGCTGGCCGCCGGCGGCGAACATCGCGTCGATCATGTGGCGGATGGGCGTGTTCGTCGGCGGAAAGATCCAGTCCATCTGCGCCAGCTGGCCTATGTCGGGCGAAGCCAGGCGCTTCAGCGAGTGCGCGTTGTCCCTCGACACGACGATGTGGGCCGTCTGCTGGCACAGCAACTCCTGCTCCAGGTCATCGGCCGAGCTGTCTTGCGAGAACCGGCAGATGGCGCAGTCCAGCGTGCGGCTGCGCAGCGCGGCGATGAGGTGGAGTGTCGTGTCCTCATGGGCCTGCAGCGACAGCCGCGGCCTCTTGCCCAGCAGGTGCTGCCAGGCGGCATCCAGGATGAGGTCCGGTGCATAGGGGATCACGCCCAGGCGCAGGCGGCCCTGGTGACCCGCGCGCAGGCCTTCGAGTTCGCGCCGCAACGCGCTGTTGTCCGCCACGGCGAAGCGGGCACGGGCGAGCACCACCTCGCCGGCCGGCGTGGACTCCAGCCCGCGCCGGGTCCGGACGAACAGCGGGGCCATGAAGATGTCCTCGATGTCGGCCAGCGCGCGGGTCACGGTGGGCTGGCTCAGCCGCAGTTCGTCGGCGGCACGGCTGACCGAGCGATGGCGGTCGATGGCCAGCAGCAGGGCGTAGTGGCGCATCTTGAGCCGGTTTTCCAGGCGGATCGCCAGTTCGTCCCGGGGGAGGGAGGCGTCGGTCATAGTGTTTTATGCATACATCTATAGATATACATGTTAGCTGGTCTATTTGATGCTCCTAGACTGGAAACGTCATCCACACGCACCGGAACCGAGCATGAGCCACTCCTTCACGACCCGCCCTGAAATCACCGGCACGCACGGCGTGGTCGCTTCCACCCACTGGCTGGCATCGCAGACCGCCATGGGCGTGCTCGAACGGGGCGGCAACGCATTCGATGCGGCCGTGGCCGGGGGCTTCGTGCTGCAGATCGTCGAGCCGCACCTGAACGGCCCGGGCGGCGAGGTGCCGATCCTGTTCTGGAGCGAGCGGGAGCGGTCCATGCGCGCCATCCGCGGCCAGGGCAGCGCACCGGCGGAAGCGACGGCGCAGGCCTTCCGCCGGCTGGGGCTGGAGCAGGTGCCGGGCATCGGGTTGCTGCCGGCCACCGTTCCCGGAGCGTTCGGCGCGTGGCTGACCCTGCTGCGCGACCATGGCTCCTGGTCGCTGGCGGATGTGCTGGCCCCGGCCATCGGCTATGCCCGCGACGGCTTTCCGCTGCTGGCGCGCGCCGTACAGGCCATCGTCGCTGTGCAGGAGCTGTTCCGCGCGCACTGGCCCGGTTCCGCCGAAGTCTGGCTGCCCGATGGCCGGGTGCCGCAGCCGGGCGCGCTGTTCCGGCTCCCCCGGCTGGCCGGGACGTACACGCGCATCGTCGAGACCGCGCAGCGGGAGGGCGGCGGGCAGCGCACCGCGGAAATCGACGCGGCCATCCGCTGCTGGTACGAAGGGTTCGTCGCGCGCGACATCGACCACTTCTACCGCACCGAGAAAGTGCGCGACACCACGGGCGAATGCCACGGCGGCCTGCTGCGCTACGACGACCTGGCGAACTGGTCGCCCGCCGTCGAGGCGCCGCTGACCCTGGATTTCGGCCGCTACACGCTGGCCAAGTGCGGCTTCTGGAGCCAGGGCCCGGCATTCCTGCAGCAGGTGGGCATGCTGCGCCATGCGGGGCTGGAGCAGCACCCCGTGGATTCCGCAGGCTTCGTGCACCGCATTGCCGAGGCGGCCAAGCTCGCGATGGCCGACCGCCTGGCCTGGTACGGCGCCGCACCGGGGGCGCAGCGGGAGGCGCAGATGGCGCTGCTGTCCGACGACTACCTGCGCGCGCGCTGGAGCGAGGTCGGCGACAGCGCCAGCACCCTGCTGCGCGCCGGAACTCCGGGCGGCCGGACGCCGGTGCTTCCGGACCTGGACGTGGCGCGCCGCACCCTGCTGACCGCGGACACCCGCTTCGGTATCGGCGAGCCCACCTTCGCGGCGCTGCCGCCGGTGAACGAATGGCTGGACCGCGAGGTCTTTGTGGGAGACACCTGCCACCTCGACGTGATCGACCGCGACGGCAACATGGTCGCGGCCACGCCCTCGGGGGGCTGGCTCTCGTCCAGCCCGGTCATTCCCGCGCTGGGCTTCGCGCTGACCACGCGGCTGCAGATGACCTGGCTGGACGAAGGCCTGCCCAACACGGTCACGCCCGGCGTGGCGCCGTGCACCACGCTGTCGCCATCGCTCGCGCTGCGCGACGGCGAGCCCTACATGGTGTTCGGCACGCCTGGCGGCGACCAGCAGGACCAGTGGTCCCCGGCATTCTTCCTGCGCCATGCGGTGCATGGCCTGAATCTGCAGGAAGCCATCGATGCGCCGGCCTGGCACATCGACCATTTCCCCGCGTCGTTCTGGCCGCGAAGCACCACGCTCAACCAGCTCACCCTGGAGTCGCGCTTCGACCCCGTGCAGATCGATGCACTGCGCTCCATGGGCCACACCGTGAAGGTGGGGCCGCCCTGGTCCGAAAGCCGCATGTCCGCCTGCACCCGCGAGCGCGACCGGGAAGGCCGCCTGGTGCTGCGCGCCGCCGCCAACCCGCGCGGCATGCAGGGGTATGCCGTGGGGCGCTGACGCGGCGCCTCCCGTTCCCCTGTTCCCCCGTCCCTTTTCCGCCGTCCCTTCCGTTGCTCCTCCCTAAGGAATCCCCGCCATGTTCTCCCGCATTCGCCGCAGCCTGATCGCCCTGTCGCTCCTCGGCCTCGCCTCGCTGGCCCACGCCGACTATCCGGACAAACCCATCACCCTCATCGTGCCCTGGGCCCCCGGCGGCTCCACCGACATCCTGGCGCGGTCGCTGGCCGAACAGCTCGGCAAGACGCTGGGCCAGCCGGTCATCGTGGACAACCGCGCGGGCGCCTCCGGCAACATTGGCTCGAACTTCGTCGCCAAGGCGAGGCCGGACGGATACACGCTGCTGGTGGGTTCCATGAGCACCCATGCCATGAACCCCGCGCTCATGCCCAACATGCCTTTCAGGGGCGTGGAGGATTTCACCCCCATCGCCCTGATGGCGAACGTGGTCAACACCCTGGTGGTGAATCCGTCGGTGCCGGCCAAGAACGTCAAGGAGCTCATTGCCTACGCCAAGGCCAATCCCGGCAAGCTCAACTACGCATCGGCCGGCCCGGGTTCGACCAACCACCTGAGCGCCGTGCTGTTCGAGAAGGCCACCGGGATCCAGATGACGCACGTGCCCTACCGTGGCGGCGCGCCGGCCGTGGTGGATACCGTCGCCGACCAGACGCAGGTGCTCTTCTCCGCCGGAACGCAGACCTTGCCGCATGTGAAGGCCGGCAAGCTTCGCCTGCTGGCCGTGACGGAAGCGCAGCGCTCCGCGTTGCTGAAAGACGTGCCCGCGGTGGCAGAGACCGTGCCCGGTTATGAACTGGGTGTGTGGTACGGACTGTTCGGCCCCAGGGACATGCCCGCCGATCTGGTGCAGCGCCTGAACGCCGCTGCCAATGCCGCCCTCCAGGTGCCTGCGGTGCGCCAGCGCATGGATTCCATCGGCGTCGAGGTGGTCAGCAAGTCGCCGCAGGAGTTCGACAGCATCCTCAAGGCCGACGCGCAGCGCTACGGCAGGATCATCAAGGAACTCGGCATCACCAATGAGTGAGCACGCCACCTTCCCGGATTCCGCGGGCTGCGGGCTGGCTCTGGCCGCGCCCGCCTGCGTCACGCTGCTGGCAGACCTGCCTCGCGCGCGCGGGCTGGACGCCGCCATGGAGATCGCCGACGCCGCGCGCCGCACCCTCATCGGCCCGGGCCTGCTCACGGTGAATCTGCTGTGCAGTCCCCTGCCTCCGGCCGGGGATGCCGGCGCCACGCTGGTGCTGCAGCGGGCCTGGACCTCCGACCCCGCCGCCTACCCGGTGGCCGGCCGCAAGCGCAAGGCGCTCACGCCGTGGACACGGAAACTGCTCCTGCACGGGGAGCCCTTCATCGGCGAGGGCCGCGAGGTGCTGGAGGCGGTGTTCGACGACCATGCGCTGATTGCCTCCCTGGGCCTGCAGGCCGTCATCAACGTGCCGGTGTTCGACGGCCAGGGCGGGTGCATCGCCACATTCAACCTGCTGGGCACGGAGCCCCGGTGGACGCCCGAAGCGATATCCCTGGCCAGGCTGCTCGCCGCCTTGTGCTCTCCTGCCATCGCTCACGCCGTGATGATGGGCCCGGTCCCTGCCGCGGGTCGGTGAGCGAGCCTGCAGGGGACGGCCGCTCGACCCCGGCGGTGGCGGGGGCGGGGTCGCGGGGCTTGATAATCCGCGGCCGGCCCCCAGATGGCCGGGCGTTCCCTTTCGTTGCGAAACTCTCACAAAAGAGCCATCCACCAACCATGAGCAAGCAAACCCATTCCTTCCAGGCCGAAGTGGCGCAACTGCTGCACCTGGTCACCCACTCGCTGTATTCCAACCAGGAAATCTTCCTGCGCGAGCTGATCTCGAATGCGTCCGACGCCTGCGACAAGCTGCGCTTCGAGGCCTTGAACAACGCCGCGCTGTACGAGGACGCGCCCAACCTCGAAGTGCGCGTGTCCTTCGACAAGGCCGCCAGGACGCTCACGATCACCGACAACGGCATCGGCATGAGCGAGCAGGAGGCGATCGACCACCTGGGCACGATCGCCAAGAGCGGCACCAAGGACTTCATGAGCCGCCTGTCGGGCGACCAGAAGCAGGACGCCCAGCTCATCGGCCAGTTCGGCGTGGGCTTCTACTCGGGCTTCATCGTGGCCGACAGGATCACCGTGGAATCGCGCCGCGCGGGCTTGAAGCCCGAAGAGGGCGTGCGCTGGATCAGCGGCGGCACGGGCGACTTCGAGGTGGAGACCATCACGCGCGCCGAGCGCGGCACCAGCATCATCCTGCACCTGCGCGAAGAGGCCGAGGAGTTCCTGAACGCCTGGAAACTCAAGCAGGTCATCGGCAAGTACTCCGACCACATCAGCCTGCCCATCCTGATGGAGAAGGAAGAGTGGAAGGACGGCGAGAAGGAGGGCGATCCCGGCCAGATGGTGAAGACCGGCGAGTGGGAGGCCGTGAACAAGGCCAGCGCCCTGTGGACGCGCCCCAAGAAGGACATCACGGACGAGCAGTACCAGGAGTTCTACAAGGCCATCAGCCACGACCACGAGAGCCCGCTCACTTGGAGCCACAACCGCGTGGAAGGCAACACCGAGTACACGCAACTGCTCTACATCCCCGCCAAGGCGCCGTTCGACCTGTGGAACCGCGACAAGAAGGCCGGCGTGAAGCTCTATGTGAAGCGCGTGTTCATCATGGACGACGCCGAGGCGCTCATGCCCACCTACCTGCGCTTCGTGAAGGGCGTGATCGACTCGGCCGACCTGCCGCTCAACGTGAGCCGCGAGCTGCTGCAGGAAAGCCGCGACGTGCGCGCCATCCGCGAAGGCTCCACCAAGCGCGTGCTCTCCATGCTCGAGGACCTGGCCAAGCACGACAAGCATGCCGCGGGCGAGGGCGCCGACGGCGTGACCGACGTGGTGAGCGAGGAGGACAAGGCCAAGGAGGGCAAGTACACGCAGTTCTATGCCGAGTTCGGCGCCGTGCTCAAGGAAGGCCTGGGCGAGGACTTCGGCAACCGGGAGCGCATCGCGAAGCTGCTGCGCTTCGCGTCCAGCACGACCGACAGCGTGACCGTCTCGCTGGCCGACTACAAGGCCCGCATGAAGGAGGGCCAGGAGGCCATCTACTACATCACCGCCGACACCCTGGCCGCCGCGAAGAACAGCCCGCAGCTCGAGGTCTTCAAGAAGAAGGGCATCGAGGTGCTGCTGATGACCGACCGCGTGGACGAGTGGGCGCTCAACTACCTGCACGACTTCGACGGTACGCCGCTGCAATCCGTGGCCAAGGGCGCGGTGGACCTGGGCAAGCTGCAGGACGAGGCCGAGAAAAAGGCCGCCGAAGAGGCCGCCGAGGCCTTCAAGCCCGTGCTGGCCCAGCTCAAGGAGGCCCTCAAGGACAAGGCCGAGGACGTGCGCGTGACCACGCGCCTCGTCGATTCGCCCGCCTGCCTCGTGGTGCAGGAGCACGGCATGAGCACCCAGCTGGCGCGCCTGATGAAGCAGGCCGGCCAGTCGATGCCCGACGCCAAGCCCGTGCTGGAAGTGAACCCGGAGCATGCGCTGGTGAAGAAGCTGGACGGCAGCGTGCACTTCCACGACCTCGCCCACATCCTCTTCGACCAGGCACTGCTGGCCGAGGGCGGGCTGCCGGACGACCCGGCCGCGTACGTGAAGCGGGTGAACGCGCTGCTGGTGTAAGACCGGGACCGTGAGCTGGCGGCCTGCGCTGCAATCATGCAGGCCGCACACCGGAGCCGCGGAAGGCAGGCATGCCTTTCGCGGCTTTTTCGTGGGTGCGTTTTTCCGCCGGTGCGCGGATCAGTTCGTGGGCAGGCGGTCCGGCAGGTCCAGCATGCCGGCGCACTGTGTGCAGCGGAAGTAGCGGCCCCGTGCCTGCTCCCTGCCCTCCACGATGGGTGTCAGCAGGGCCGTGCCGGCATCGTTGGCGATGCCCAGGCTAGCGGTGCGGCCGTCCTGGAAGCGGACGCGGGCTTCCGTGTAGCAGTCGCCCACCTGGAAGTCGTCGTGCAGGGCCGCCTGGCGGGTGATGGGGCGGGCGTGTGCGAGAAACCGGCGCACGTCGCTTTCGGTCAGTGGCCGGACGCCCGCACAGGGGGCTGTGTCTCCTGCCGCGGTTTCCGCTGTGGCGCGGGTGATCTGGATGGATGCCGCTGGAGCGATGGCATGGGTTTGATGGGAGGCGCGCGGCGGCTCAGGTGCCTGCCCCGCGTTGCACAGATGCGCGGCCAGGCATATGGCCGCGGCGGAATATGTTTTCAACGCCATACTGCAGTACTCGCCTCGGTGGTGTTTTTTCTGCTCACGTCAGGATGTCGATGCACCTCCGATGAACTCACGTGCAGGGTGCCGATCAGTTCATCGACGAGCCATCGCAAAGACATATTCTGGGCCGTTGTGACTGATTCATAAACAGATTTCTCTCCAAGGAATGCATCCTGCTGGGCTTTGCTCAGCCCTGCGGGCATGGTAACGCCGGGTGGGAGCGAGGCGGAGCCAACTATCTCTATTCCTACAGAGTCAGTATTGCTGGGGTAGCGCAGAGGAACAGATTTTGTCATTTCCATCTTGTTCATGCGCTCCACCATACTTCCTTGCGGGAAATTGCTGGACCTCCTGAATTCAGCGGCCGTGCATCGGTGCTCAGCGAGACATCGAGCCTTCAATGGCCCCACATGATTGGTTCTGTAGTTAACAGAGGCAGTTTGGTATATGGTGCCATTCTTTGCAATGAGAAAGTGGGCACCATTCCCTCCCTTTTTATAGCTGGCGAAGACACTTTGCTCGTCAGCTGAGCCTGTTTGATGAATAATGATGCCATTAATGGAGGTCATGGCAGATCGCTCAATCATGGTGAATCTGCGTGGTTGCACTCTGGATGCGATCAGCATGCCTTGTGGATCAATATGAAGCATATTTTCTAATGTTTTTAAGTTTGATTGGTGACCAATGCGCCCCTCCTGACGCACCAGCGGTCGCATCCTAGTAGATTGATGATTGAAATTTCATCGGAGTGGTGACGGATTGTTTTCCCGTCGTTTGTGATCTGAAACGTTCTGTAGCGTTGGTGTTGAGGAAAGCCGTTTGGTTTGAGCGCCTAACAACTTCGCGACGAGACTTGCATGAGCGAGGGGGCCAGTAGGACCGGCTCCTTCAATCCGCTGAGGTATTGATGAGCAGTGGCCAATCTCCTGTAGTCTCCCTCCTCAGCCCGGGCTTGACACCTCCCCGTAGACACATCGCCTGAGGATCGGGTGTTCTCCGGAAAGATGCTCCCTTCCGCCTCTGATCTCCACCCCGCATCAGCGACGCTCCCGGATAATGCGCAGCGATCCCCACGTTCTCCGCGGAGCCCGACGGCCATGCTGCGCTTCTTCCTCATCTTCCTCACCCTCCAGCTCACCCTGTTCGGCATCAACATGCTCAACTGGGTGCAGGAGCACCTGGTGCTGCCGTGGACGGCACTGCTCGCGCGCATCTGCGCGACGATGGTGATGTGGTTCGACAGCTCGGCCGCGGCGGCGGGGAAGGTGCTCTGGAACCACCAGACGGGCTTCGGCGTGTCGATCGAGGCGGGCTGCAACGGGATCGAGGCCTGCATCGTGCTGTTCGCGGCGGTGACGGCGTTCCCCTCGACCTGGCGGCACAAGCTGGTCGGGCTGGCGGCGGGCTTCGTGGCGGTGCAGGCGCTCAACATCGTGCGGGTGATCAGCCTGTTCTACCTGGGCCAGTGGAGCACGGCGGTGTTCAATTTCGCGCACGAATACCTCTGGCAGGCGCTGATCATGGTGGACGTGCTCATCGTCTGGCTGCTGTGGGTGCGCGCGGGCAGCAAGCCGTCCGCGGGCTCCCCGCCCGGCCCGGGCGCGCCGCCGGCCACGCCCCCGGCCGCGGCCCTGGCCTGAGGCAGCGCGACCGCGATGCGCCGCGCCGCCAGCCTGAAGGCCTTCGTCATCGGCCTCTTCATCGGGGTTGTCGTGCTCACGCTCGCGTGGACGCGGGTGTCCCCCTGGACGTCGTACCCGGCCGGCATGGTGGCCGGCGCGGCGCTGGAGCGCGCGGCCCCCGGCTGGGTGCGCGAGGCGCGGCTCGCCCCCGGGCGGCTGGAGGTGGACACCTCGGTGGCCATCGCCACGCCCCAGACGGGCAACCAGCCGGTGGAGATCACCCTCGAATCCGACCCGGGCCGCTATGCCTACGGGCTGCCGATCTTCCTGGCGCTGCTGCTGGCCGCGCGCGGGCCGGGGCGCACGGTGCGCGCGCTGGCCGGCTATGCGCTGCTGCTGCCGCTGCAGGCCTTCAGCCTGTGCATGCAACTGCTCATGCAATTGCTGCTGACGGCGCAGTTCGACGTGCGCACCTTGCGCGTGGCGCAGTGGCAGATGGAGGCCCTGGTCTATGGCTACCAGCTGGGCTCGCTGGTGGTGCCGACGCTGGCGCCGATCCTGGTCTGGCTCTGGCTGGACCGGGCGTTCGTGAACGAGGTGGTGATCGGCGCGTGGAAGCGTTCGCTGTCCGGTCGGGCCACGGCGCCGGAGGCCACTGTGGCTCCCGGCGAGGATGCCGCACCGGAGCCCCCCGTGGCTTCCGGGCCGGCTGCAGAGGCTCCCGCAGCCGGCGCCCCGCTGTCGCCCGAGCGCTCCATCGGCGGCGTTCCGGTGTCGTCCAGCGCCTCGGCGGGCCTGCCCCCGCGCCGTCCCCTGCGCTGACCTTCCTGCCCGGCAGTGTGGCGGCCGAGTCACACCGGGGCCCGCCGACACGGCCGTGCCGCCGGGCGCTGCCAGAATGCCGGCCCATGCATAGCTTCCTGCCCCTGTCCTTTCCCGCGCCGACCCGTTTCCGCGTTGCCTTCCTGACCGCCGCCTTGCTGGCGGTCCCCGCCGCCGGGGCCTGGGCCGCGTCTCCGGACGGCGCCCCTGCCGAAGCGCCCGCAGCCGCTGCGGCGGGGGGCGACGCCCCGCCCGAGCCGCGCGTGGCCCTGCATGCCCAGACCACCTATGTCTGGCAGCGCAAGCCGGCCTTCGATGCGGCCTACACCGGGCCGAACAGCCTGGTGCCCACGCGCGAGCGCTCGTATTCCTTCACCGCCACGGTCGACCTGGCGGTGCGGCCCTGGGAGGGGGGGCAACTGCATTTCAACCCGGAGGCCGCGCAGGGCGTGCCGCTGTCGCGCCTCACCGGCGCGGGCGGGCTCTCCAATGGCGAACTGGCGCGCTCTTCCGGGGCGCAGCTCAAGGCCTACCGCGCGCGGCTCTTCCTGCTGCAGCGCTGGAACGCGGGCGGCGAGACGGAGAAGATCGACGCGGATTTCAACGAGATGGGCGGCACGGCCGCCGCACGCCGCTGGACGCTGGTGCTGGGCAACGTCTCCCTGCTGGATTACTTCGATCCGAACCCCTACGCCAAGGATCCGCGCGAGCAGTTTTTCAACTGGTCGTTCCTGGCACCGGGGCCGTGGGACTACGCCGCCGATGCGCGCGGCTACACCTGGGCCGGCATCCTCGAATACCGCACGCCGCAGTGGGCCGTGCGCGGCGGCCGGGGGCTGCAGCCGCGCGAGTCCAACGGGCCGAAGCTCGACCGCGCCTGGCTGCGCCATTACGGCGACCAGATCGAGGCCGAATCGAACCTGCCCGTGGCGCTGCCGGCGGGCCCGCTGCGCGGGCGCGTGCTGTGGTTCCGCAACCGGGCGGTGATGGGGGCCTTCGACGATGCGGTGGCGCTGGGGCAGGCCACCGGCACGGCGCCGGACGTGGGCGCGGTGCGCCGGCTGCAGACCAAGACCGGCTGGGCCGTGACCCTGGAGGCGCCGCTGGGCGAGGATGCCGGCGTGTTCGTGCGTGCGGGCCGCAGCAGCGGCCGCCAGGAAACGTTCGCGTTCACCGAGATCGACCGGCAACTGTCGGTGGGGGGCCAGTGGTCCGGTGCGGCCTGGGGCCGGCCGGCAGACCGCATGGGCGCGGCCCTGGCGGTGAATGGATTGTCCGGCAGCCACCGCGATTACCTCGCGGCCGGCGGTCAGGGCGCCTTCCTGGGGGATGGCGCGCTGAACTATGGCAGGGAGCGGGTCTGGGAGGTGTACTACCGCGTGGCCATGCCGCCGGTGCAGACGGCCGCCGGCGCGCTGCAGTCGGCGGTGTCTCTGGGCGCCCAGCGCATCCAGAACCCGGGCTACAACCGCGACCGCGGGCCGGTGGACATTTTCTCGGTACGGCTGCACGCGGAGTTCTGAGAACTCCTTTTTTCACGCCGGGGCGTCTGCCTTCCCGGCGCGTGCCTGCAATGCGTGGGGCCGCAGCGCATGGGCCTGCAGTTGCTCCAGCCCATCGCCGAGGGCTTCGCGCACGGCCTCCAGCAGTTCGGGGGGCGGCGCCTGCCCGTCGCCTGCTGCCAGTGACTGCACGGCGGCCTCTTCCAGCAGCCGCGTGAGGCCGCCCAGGCGCTCCAGTCCGAAGCTGCCGGCCGTGCCGCCCCAATCGTGCGCTTCCTGCCGCAGGGCCGGCCAGTCGCGCTCCCGCCACGCCTGCTCGGTCCGGCGCATCCGCGCATCGCATTGGCGGACGAAGCGTTCGCGCAGCGCCGCGAGGTGCTCGGGCGACAGCAAACCCGCCAGATCCTCCAGCGGGGCCGCATCGAAGGCGGGCAGGGACCGGACCTCCTGCAGGCCGGGCCCCGCTGCCCCGGTGTCCGGAGGCGGAGTGCGCTCTGCGGCGGGCGGCACTCCGCGGGCGCCGGAGGGCGCGATCCAGCGGGCCAGCATGGTCCACAGCGGCAGTTCCAGCACCGGCTTGGGCAGGTGGTCGTTCATGCCGGCTGCGCGCGCGCGCTCCACGTCCAGCGCCGCAGCATTGGCGGTCATCGCGATCACTGGAAGGGCGGCAAACCGCGGATCGGCGCGCAGGTGGCGGGTGGCGGTGAGGCCATCCATGACGGGCATCTGCATGTCCATGAGTACGGCGTCATAGGTGCCGTCGGGCGCCCGGGCCAGCCGTTCGAGCGCCTGCGCGCCGTCGTTGGCGGTGTCCACCTGCAGGCCGCCGGCCTCCAGCAGGCCGGTGGCGACGAGGCGGTTGAGTTCGTTGTCGTCCACCAGCAGGACGCGCCGGCCCGCCAGTGCGGCAGGTGTTCCCGACGGGAGCGCCGGGGCCATGGGGGCCGGCGCGGTTCCGTCGGCGCGCCACACCCGGACGGTGAACCAGAACGTGCTGCCCAGGCCCGGCGTGCTGTCCACGCCCGTGTCGCCGCCCATGTGGCGCGCCAGCCGGCGGGAGATGGCCAGGCCCAGCCCGGTGCCGCCGAAGCGGCGCGTGATGGTTGCGTCGGCCTGGTGGAAGGGCTGGAACAGGTGCTCCCGCTGCATCGGGGTGAGGCCGATGCCCGTATCTCGCACGGTGCCCCGCAGCACGACCGTGCCATCGGGCTCCTGCGCCGCGGCCTCCAGCGCGACGGCCACCTCGCCCGCTTCGGTGAACTTGATGGCGTTGTTCACGAAGTTCATCAGGATCTGCGCGATGCGGTGCGCGTCGCCCACGAGGTGGGCCGGAAAGGCGTCCGACAGCCCGACGCGCAGCGCCAGGCCCTTGTCGCGGGCGTGCGGCTCGAACAGCTCGCACAGGTCCGCCAGCAACTGGCGGGCGTCGAACTCCGCATGCTCGAGCACGAGGTGCCCCCCGTCGATCTTGGAGAAGTCCAGGGTGTCGTCCACGATGCCCAGCAGGCGCCGCCCCGCGCGGTAGAGCTGCTCCACGCGCTCCCGCTGCGCGGGCGGCAGGGGCTCCTTGAGGGCGAGCTGGGCCAGGCCGAGGATGGCGTTGAGCGGGGTGCGGATCTCGTGGCTCATCACGGCGAGGAACGTGGCCTTCTCCTCGGCCACCTGCGCCAGCGCGCGGGCCTGGTTGCGCTGCTCGGTCACGTCGAGCCACACGCCGTTGAACAGCACGGCGCCGTCGGGCAGGGCGCGCGCGGTGGCCAGTGTCTTGATCCAGCGGGTGTGCTCGCCGCGCTGCACCTCCACGTCGAAATCCAGGCGCTCCAGCGTGCGCAGGCTGTGCGCGAAAGCCTCATGCAGCGGGGTGCTGGCGGCGTCGTCGAGGCCGTAGGCGGCATGCAGGGGCCCCTGCATCCGGAGCAGTTCCTGCGCACTGCGGCCCTGCAGGTCCCCGGCCTTCTCGCTCACGAACAGGAACCGGTGGGCATCGCCGCCCGCCTCCATGCGCAGCTGAAACACCGCTCCGGGAATGGCGCCGGTGAGGTCGATCAACTGCTCCGACAGGCGCCGCGCCTCGGCGCTGGCCGCGAGTTCCACGGCGAGCCGGTCTTCGCGCTGCATGCTGTCCTTGAACACCTTCAGGGCCTTGGCCATGGTGCCCACCTCGTCGCGCCGGTCGGTGCCGGTGATGGGGTCGTCGTAGTGCCGGTCGGTGAGGCGTTCCATGTGCCGCGTGAGCTGCGTGATGGGGCGCGAGATCTGGGAAACGGCCACCCAGGTGGACAGCCCGATCACCAGTGCCAGGCCGCCTGCGACCGCCAGGGCGGTGTAGAGGATCGTGCTGCTGGTCAGGCGCCCGAGCTGCACCGACGCGGTCCGGAAGCGGTCGGTGGATTCGTCGCGCTGCCGGTTCATGGCCTGCTGCAGCGTGCGCAGCGCGGGCTCGAATTCGCCGTGGATGATCTCCAGCGCCCGGTCGCCGCGCCAGCGCGCGGCGGCCTCCACGATGCGGGCGGCCAGCGTGAAGGCATGGGCCGCCTGCTTGCGGATCGATCCCAGCGCGTCGGCGTCCCCGGGCACCAGCCGCTCGGTGGTGTCGATCTGCGCCTCGAACTGCGTCTGCAGCCGCTGCAGCGTGGCGAGGGCCGCACGCATGGTGTTCTCGTCCTGTTCGGTGAGCACCGCATAGACGAGGCGGCTCGACTCGCCGAGCAGCAGGGCCGCATCGCTGACGTGCAGGGCGCTTTGGGCCTCGCGGTCGATGAGAGCCTGGTAGTCGTCGGTGATGTGCCCCATGGTCCGCGTGGTGTAGAGCGCGGTCGCGATGGAAATCGCGCCCATCAGTGCCACGAGGAACACGATCTTGGCGGTGAGCGGCAGGTGAGACAGCGGGCGGGTGCGGACCATGCGGCGGCTCCGGGGAAGGGTGGCGGGCGGGACGTGACGGTCGGGCAGACGGCGCGTTTCCCCATCGCAGACGGCGATTCTCACGCGGGACGGATGGGGTTGGCCCATGCCAACGGAGCGGAGGCATCACGACATCGTCGGTCGGGGAATGCATGGGGCGCAAGGATGGAGCGGCAGCACAGCGTGCGGAGCCCATACATGTGGCGAGGAACGCACGGCAGAGCATGGATTGTCAACAATTGTTGAATTCCGCAATCGCAGTGATCCATCCCATAGATTCTGCCAACTCCTCGCGCCAAGCCGCCCCCACTCCGACGCACCTCGCGGTGCTGCAGTGGTGTCGCGGCGTGGCCGGGTCCAGTCCATCACACTCAGGGAGACCGGCATGAATCATTCTTCTCCAGGGCGGGCAGGCGCTTCGGCGCCGCCCGGCACCTGCCGCACCATGCTCGCCAGGGCCGCCAGAGCCGCGCGCAGCCTCCATCTCGGCGCAGTCACTGCCGCGCTGGCCCTCGCCGCTGGCGCGGCCCAGGCCCAGACCACGGACGTGCTGGTCAACCAGGATGCCGTGCCTGCGTCCGCGTCCGGCCCGGCCGGCGGGACCTTCCACTACGTGGTCAAGGTGCGCCACAACACCGGCAGCGCCGCCACCGGCGTGCAGTTGACGGACACGCTGCCGCTGGGCGCGGTGTTCCGGTCCGTCACGACCAGCCCGGCCGGCATGTCCTGCCTGCCCGCCATCGCGCCCGGCACCACGATCACGGCCGCGAACCAGACCGTGCAGTGCGACCTGGGCACCCTGGCGGTGAACGCCACCAAGACCGTGGATTTCGAGCTGGTGCTGCCCACTGTGTCCACCAACTGGATCAACAGCGCGCGCGTGACGCGCAACGAGACCGATTCCGACCCCAGCAACGATGCGCTGGACCGCCGCATCACCACCACCGAGGCGGCTGACCTGTCGCTCTCGGTGGCCACCGATCCGCTCGCGCCCCCGGGCAATCCGATCGCACCCGGGCAGCCGTACGCCTACCTCGTGGACGTGGGCAACCAGGGCCCGACGGACATCCCGGCCGATGGGCGCGTGCAGGTGACCTTCAGCGTGCCCACTGGCGTCGCGGTGACGCGCGTGGGTGGCACCAACGGCTGGAGCTGCACGCCCGCGGCGTCGAACGCATCGCCGCTGGTCTCGCCGGGCGCACCCGATCCGGCCACGGTGGTGACCTGCTCGCGTGCCGGGGCCCTCGCTGCCGGTGCCGTGGCGCCGCAGCTGCGTGTGGAGGCCGCGCCCAACGTGACCGGCTCCATCACCACCTCGTTCTCCGTGCAGGGCTACAAGGACGGCTCCACGCAGATGCCCGACGGCCAGCCGCCCAACAACACCGGTACGGCCGAGGTCAACGTCGCCGGCACGGGCTCGGACGTGTCCATCACCAAGGCGGTCAGCGGCGGCACCACCTATGGCATCGGCGACCAGGTGGCCTACACCCTCACGCCCCGGCTCAATGGCGGCATGGCGCTCGACGGCGTGCCCGTGCGCGTGGTCGATACGCTGGGCGCGGGGCTGTCCTTCGTGTCCGCCACCGGCACCGGCTGGACCTGCACTCCTGCAGGCCAGCAGATCACCTGCGACCTGCCCGCCGCGACGGCTTCCAGCTACACCAACCTGCCCGCGATCACCGTGCGGGCGCAGGTGCTGCAGACGGGCACGCTGGCCAACAGCGCGACGGTGGCGATGACGGGCCGCACGGACCCGAACACCAACAACAACGCCACGCCCGACGTGCTCATCACGGCCACCGACGTGTCCGACCTGCAGATCACCAAGTCCGCGTCCAACTACCAGAACGGGCAGGGCGTGGCCATTCCCATCGGCCAGACCTACCAGTACCGGCTGCGCGTGCGCAACCTGGGGCCGCTGGCCGTGCCGGCGACCTCGGGCGCGACGCCGCAGATCCCGTCCATGGTGGTGAGCGATTCCGTGCCTGCGGGCGTGACGCTCACGGGGCTGAACGCAGCCTCCGGCGCGGGCTGGTCCTGCAGTGCGCTGCCGCTCGCAGGGCCCGGCACCTTCACCTGCGAGCGCGTCGCGGGCCTGGCGGTGAACAGCAATGCGCCGGACATCGTGGTGGACGCCGTGCGCACCACCGCGGGCTCCGCCACCAACAACGCCTGCGTGAATTTCAGCCCCGCCAGCGGCGGCACGCGGCAGGACCCGTGGCTCAACGATCCCGCCCATGGCATCAACTGCCAGGGCATCGGCGTGGGCGCTTCCGACCAGACGCCGGGCAGCGAAGTGTCGGCCGACGTGAGCGTGGTCAAGACCTTTGACAAGGCTTCGGTGCCGGCCGGCGACGTGCTCACCTACACCCTCGTGGTCACCAACCAGGGCCCGAATCCCGCCACCAACGTGAGCCTGCGCGACGCGCTGGGCAGCCTGGTGTCGAGCAGCGGCTCGCCGGGCGTCGTGTCGGTGAATACCACGGCGGGCACCTGCACGCCCTCCGGACCGACCAATGCCACCTCGTCCACGCTGCTGTGCCAGCTCGGCACGCTGGCGAGCGGCGCGAGCGCCACGGTGACCGTGGCCGTGCGGCCCACGGTGGCCACCACGGCGCAGCGCAGCAACACCGCCACCGCGTTCTCCGCCGACGTGGTGGACCCGGTGCTGGGCAACAACACCTCGACGGTGCAGAGCGAGGTCACGGCGCGCGTGGACCTGGTCGCCTCCAAGACGGTCTCGCCCACGCCGCGCGCCATCTCCGGCGAACCCATCACCTACACGGTGCGCGCGAAGAACAACGGACCTTCGTCGGCCGAGAACGTCTGGCTGAAGGACACGCTGCCCGCGGGCACCGTGCTGATCGGCACGCCCACGGCCACCGGCGGCGGCACCTGCGATCCGGTGGGAGCCGACGGCACGCTCAACTGCCGCTGGGGCACCGCGGGCGCGAGCATGTTGCTGGCGAACGGAGGGCAGTACGAAGTCACTTACCGCCTGCGACCCACCACCGCATGGACGGCCGGGCAGGTGCTGAACAACGAGGTGGAGATCGGCACCGCGACCGATGAGCCCAACCTCGCCAACAACCAGGCCCAGGCCCAGGTCGAGCTGACCCAGCCCGAGCTGGACGTGCTGGTGTCGATGGCGCACAGCGCGGACGCCATCGCGCTCGGCGCCGAGACCACCTACACGATCACGGTGAAGAATTCGGGCCCGTCGTACGGCACGAACGTGGTGATGACCGACACCTTCCCGGTCACGCACCCGACCAACGGCGCCCCCTCGGCCACCTTCGCCTACACCGGCAACCTGACGGTGGACCGGGGCGGCTCCTGCACGCAGCCCGCCGCGGGCGCGATTTCCGGCAGCGTGGTGTGCACCTTCCCCGGGCTCGCCAAGGACGAGGTCGCGACCATCACGTTCCGCATGAAGGCGCTGAGCCTGCCGGCGGGCGCGGAATCGGGCACGGTGTTCCACAAGGCCGTGGTGGCGGTGCGCGAGACCGAGTTCCTGCGCGGCGGCCAGGACGTGGTGGTGAACAACACCACCTACGACCAGACCTCGACCAAGCGCGACGCGATCGCCACCGACCTGTCGATCACCAAGACCGGCCCCGACGGCCCGCTCGCGCCCGGAGCGGACGTGGACTATGTGCTCACCGTGCGCAATCTCGGCCCGCTCACGAGCCAGGGCGCGCAGGCGATCGACGTACTGCCCCGGGGCCTCGCTTTCGTGTCGTCCACCGACTGCACGTTCGCGTCCGGCACGGTGAACTGCACGGTCGGCGAACTGCTGTCCGGCGCGAGCCGCGACTTCCGCTTCAAGGCGAAGCTCGCGTCCCCCTACGACGGCGCCCGGCCGCTCGTGAACACCGCCACGCTGGACGCGCCGGGCGACACCAACCCGGGCAACAACAGCTCGTCCAGGACGACCACCGTGCAGTCGCCGCCCGACCAGCTCGCGACGATCCCGACGCTGTCGCAGTGGGGCCTGATCGCGCTGTCGTGCCTGCTCGGCCTCCTGGCCCTGCGCCACTCCACGCCCGGCCAGCGGCGCCGCCGATGAGGTGATCTGAACGGGGGGACACCAAGGCCCCCGATTCAAACATGATTGGCGGCCTGCGTTAAGGCGCGGCCTTTGCCGTTCAGAAGGCCGCGGAGCAGGCCACGCCAGCAGACGCCGCGGAACCGGCTTCGCCGGGCCGCTGGCGTCGTCCCCCTGGGGGGAAGGCGCCGAAGGCGACTCAGGGGGGGGCCACAGCCTCCAGTCGATACCCCACCCCATACACCGCCGTGATCACATACCCATGGTCCGGCACCAGCGCCAGCTTGGCGCGCAGGCGCGAGATGTGCGTGTCCAGCGAGCGCGAGGGCGCGTCATGGATGTCGCCCCACACGGCCTCGCGCAGGTGCTCGCGCGAGAGCAGCCGGCCCGCGTTCTGGAACATGAACAGCGCCAGTTCGTATTCCTTGTTCTTCAATTCCACCGGCACGCCATCCACCCGTAGGCTGCGCTGCTCCTGGTCGAACCGGTAGCGGCCGAACACCAGCGTGCCCGCTGCCGCCTGCGGATAGGCGCGGCGCAGCAGGGCGTTGCAGCGCGCCATGAATTCGCCCATGCGCAGCGGCTTGGTCATGAAATCATCGGCGCCGCAGGCCAGGGCCTCCACCAGGTCCTGCTCGGCATTGCGGCGGGTGATGAAGAGGATGGGCACGGTGTCCGATGCCGTACGCACGGTGCGGATCACCTCCAGCCCTTCCATGTCCGGCAGGTGCCAGTCCACCACCAGCAGATCATAGGTATCCGTGCGCAGTGCCTTCAGCAGTTCCCCGCCTTCCTGGTAGAGGTGGCAGGTGTGCCCGGCCCGTGCGGCCGTGGCCTGCAGGAGGTCGAGAAGGATCGGGTCGTCGTCGAGGACGGCAATGCGCATGGAAACGGGAGCGGAGCGATGGAGGCACGGCCACGCAGGCCGGCCGCAGCGCGCCACGAGAATACGAAGGGCCCGAAACTAACGGCCTGCGTGCGCCAGGCGTGGAATTTGACAATTGTTTGCGTTTGCTGCGCAGCCGTGGTGTGACGCGGACCCTGCCGCTTCTTCTCCTGTGTCACGCTGCCAGCGGCTCTTCCTGCATCGCCTCGATCTGCTCGCGCAGCATGTCCACCTGGCCGCGCCAGTAGTCGCTGCTGCCGAACCAGGGGAAGTTGATCGGGAAGATCGGATCGCTCCAGCGCCGCGCGAGCCAGGCGCTGTAGTGGATGAGGCGCAGCGTGCGCAGCGGCTCGATCAGCGCGAGCTCGCGGCGGTCGAAGTCGCGGAACTGCTCGTAGCCGTCCAGCAGGGCCGACAGTTGCTGCGTGCGCTGGCGCCGCTCGCCCGACAGCAGCATCCACAGGTCCTGCACGGCCGGTCCCATGCGCGCGTCGTCCAGGTCCACGAAATGCGGACCGCCGCCGGGCAGGTCGGCGGGCGTCCAGAGCACGTTGCCCGGGTGGCAGTCGCCGTGCAGGCGCAGCACGGTACGTGGCGCCGCGCCACCGGTGCCTGCCATCTTTTCTTCGATCAGCGCGATGGCATCGGCGCAGGCGGCGGTCCAGGCCGACTGCTGGTCCAGGGGGATCGCCTCTGCCTGCAGCAGGGCGTCGCGCGGCTCGGCGGCGAAGCTGCGCACATCCAGCGCAGGGCGGTGCGCGAACGGCCGCGCCGTGCCCACGGTGTGGATGCGCGCGAGAAAGCGGCCTATCCATTCCAGCGCCTCGAAGTCGTCCAGGTCGGGTGTGCGGCCGCCGCGCCAGGGACTCACGGAAAACGCGAAGCCCGCATGCGCGTGCAGGGTGCGGCCCTCCACGGCGAGCGGTGCGACGACCGGCACCTCGGCTTCGGCCAGTTCGGCGGAGAAGGCGTGCTCCTCCAGGATCTGCGCCTCGCTCCAGCGGCCCGGGCGGTAGAACTTGGCGACCACGCGCGAGCCGTCCTCCAGGTGCACCTGGTAGACGCGGTTCTCGTAGGAGCCCAGGGCCATCAGCCGGCCGTCGCCGTGCAGGCCGATGGACGCGAGCGCGTCCAGCACGAGGTCGGGCGTGAGGAGGGAGTAGGGGTGGAGGTCGTCGCGCTCAGGCGCTGGTGAATGGTGCATGGCCGGCATTGTCGCTGGCGGGCTCCTGCGGCTTCACGAGGATGACCGTACAGGGCGCATCCCGCACCACCCGCAGCGGGATGGTGTCGATGAAGCGCTGCAGCGGCACGCCGTGCGTGGCCGCGCCTAGGATCATCACGCCCACCCGGTTGCCGGCGGCGTAGCGCACCAGCGCCTGCGCCACGTCGCCGGATTCGAGCACGTGGAAGCTCGCGCCGTGGCCGCGCAGGTCCAGCCCCGCTGCCCACTGCCGCAGCCGCACGAGATGGCGCCGGTGCAGCGTGGTCTCGCTGCGCGCATGGTCGGTGGCGCTGCTGGCCGAAGGAGACACCACCGTGACACAGGCCAGGCGCGCGCCGGGCCGGATGCCCAGCGACCGCGCCGCCGCCTCGCGCAGCGACTGCAGCGTCGCGTCGGCGGCGTCCTCGCCGGGCAGCGCGACCATCAGGATGGGGGCGGCCTCGATCAGCCGCGCCGGCAGCGGGCTGGGCTGGTAGTGCATGCCCGCGGCCCGCAGCCAGCGGCGCAGGTGGGCGCGCAGGCCCGGTCCGCGCAGGCGGTGCGCGCGCTCGGTGAGCGGCACCTGCTCCGGGTTCGCGAGATCGAATGCGAGCTGCGCGGCCGACGGATAGCGCTGCGCGGCCTCGGGTTCCAGGCAGCGCAGGATCACCTCCTGCAGCCAGGGCGGGATGTCCGGCCGGTGCTGGCGGGGCGGGCGCGGCGTCATCCACAGCCGCTGGCGCAGGCCGCCCCGGGTGGCGGGCGCGCCGAAGGGCAGCTCGCCGGTGGCGAGTTCGTAGAGCATCACGCCGATGGCGAAGACGTCGCTGCGCAGGTCGCCGCGCACGCCCACCACCTGCTCGGGCGCGATCCAGGCGGGCGAACCGACGGCCTCGCGCATCTCCTCGGCCAGCAGGTCGGGGTAGTGCGCGTGGAACGAGAGGCCGAAGTCCAGCAGCACCGCGCTGCCGTCCGGCCTCAGCAGCACGTTGGCGGGCTTGAGGTCCAGGTGGCAGACGTTCTGCTGGTGCAGGCTGTGTGCCGCGAGGGCCATGGCCGCGCCGAGCTGTGCGATCTCCTGCGCGCCGGGTCGCCCGCCCGCGTCCAGGCGGTGCTGCAGCGTGTGGCCCTCCACGTATTCCATGGCGAGGTAGGGCAGGCGGGCCAGGTCGCCCGCGGCCACGAAGCGCGGCGCGTGCGGGCCCTGCAGCGCAGGCAGGATCTGCAGTTCCACCTCGAAGCCCACGATGTTCTCGGCACCGTCGCCCGCCGTCATGCGGGGCACCTTCATCACGAGCGGGAAGCCCGGGTCCTGCGCGGGATCGGCGCAGGACGCGCGGTAGATGTGCGCCATGCCGCCCGCGTGCAGGCACTCGTGCACCACGAATCCGTCCACCGCGGTGCCGGGAGCGAGCAGCTTCATGGAGGGGCCGGCCGGGTCAGCGGCCTTCTTCGAGCCGGTCCGCGAAGAAGGCGGGCAGCCCCGCGGCGCGCACGGCCGCCGCCGCGGCCGCGTGGTCGTAGGGCACGCGGTGGAAGGTGATCGTGGCGGCGCCATCGTCGAACAGCGCGTACATGGCGCGCACGTCGCGGTCGCGCGGCTGGCCCACCGAGCCGGCCACCGCCAGCCACTGGCGGTGCGGCGGCACGGGCACGGCCACGCCGGGCTGCGGCGCGAAGCGCATGAGCTTGGCCGTGGGCGTGAGGAAGTAGAGCGCCTGTTCGTGCACGTGGCCGCAGAACACGTAGCGGATCGCCGGGTCGATGGCGCTCGCGGCCGCCATGCTGCGCTCCGCCGCGCCCGCGTCGTGCACGTAGTGCCAGTGCGCGGGATCGTCCACGCTGGCATGCACCAGCAGGGCCGATGCGCCCAGCCGGCGCGTGAGTGGCAGGCCCGCGAGGAACTCGCAATGCCGGGGCGCCAGTTGCGCATGCGTCCACTGCGCGCTCTGCTCGCCCAGCAGGGGTGAATCCACGGGCGGGTCCAGCGCGGCCGCGTCGTGGTTGCCCAGCACGCAGGGCGCGCCTTGCGCGGCCAGTTCCATCACGGTGTCGACCACGGCCACCGGATCGCCGCCATAGCCCACCAGGTCGCCGAGCAGGGCGAACTGTTCCGCGCCCTGGGCACGCGCATGCGCGAGGCAGGCCTCGAGCGCCTGTCGGTTGGCGTGGATGTCGGACAGCAGGGCGATCTTCATGGCGGGCGCAGGCACAGGAGGCCGTCGTGGACCGGGCAGGGCGTTGAATGCTGGAGAGGCGGGAGCGCCGCCCGACATGATGGCGCGGAAACGTCCGTTTCTGCGGGCAGACGCTGCAAAAAAGAAGGGTTTCGGAGCCCGGCACGTGCAGTGCCGGGCTGATATGAACGCGGGAATGTCAGAGACGCTATTTCTGTTTGGGGGAAATAGCTATTCCGGCATAGGCAATTCGTGGACCATTCGACGCTCCGGAGAGGCCCGGGGGCCATGCGGAGCCGCCGGCCATGCCGCCGGCGGCATGGCCGGTCACCGCCCCTGGAAGCGGCTCATGTCGTACCCGGTGGGATACGTCATGGTGGACTGTTCGAAGTTGTCCTCGTGGAACGCCATGGCATAGGCCACCCGGCCTTCCAGTTCATGGGCGGTGGGGTTGTCCGCGCGGTACTGCTCGATGTCCCGCCGGATGCTGTCCAGCGCCCGCCGGTATTCCTGCGGAGTCGTGGCCGATGGGCGGCCTCCCAGGTGCAGGGCCATCCTTTGCAGGAGTTCGCGCAACTCACCGCGCAATGGCGAGTTCTCTCCGAGCGTATCCCGTGTATCCCGCAGAAGCTGCATGGCCTCGCTGTTGATGCTGGATATGGCTCCGCGGTTGGTCTGCAAGCCGACGCCGCCCGCGGCTCGGCCCTGGATGCCGAGGCTCTCGTCGGGATAGGCGGTCATCGTGCGCGTTCCGCCGGCGTGGCGTGCTGGAGCGTGATCGCCGTCGCGTGCCCGGCTGGCGCGGGTCGGGGAACTGGTGCGTGATGTGCCGTGGACACAGCCCATGGTGATTCCTCATGAAAACAAAGATGGAGGAATCGTCCCGCAACCGGCGGCAGTGCTGAGCGCTTCTGCGAAGTGCGAGAAGGCCGGCCGAAGTAACGTAATTGCCTTTGTGTGTCCAGAAGCAAAGCCGCCCGCCCCCCAGGCTGCATCGGGCTTTGGGGGCGGGCGGCCGGCCGGCGATCGCGGGATCAGGCCAGCGTGATCGTCACGTCGATGTTGCCGCGCGTGGCGTTGGAGTAGGGGCAGACCTGGTGGGCAGCGTCCACCAGCTGCTGGGCCTTGTCCTTGTCCAGGCCGGGCAGGGAGACCTTCAGGCGGGCGGCGATGCCGTAGGCGTTGGGGATCTGGCCCAGGTCCACTTCGGCGTCGATGGCCACGTCCTGCGGCACGGCGATGCCCAGCTTGCCGCCGACGGCCTTCATGGCGCCGATGAAGCAGGCGGAGTAGCCGGCGGCGAAGAGCTGCTCGGGGTTGGTGCCCGTGCCGCTGGTGCCGGGGGAGGACAGCTTCACGTCCAGGCGGCCGTCGTCGGTACGCGAGGCGCCATCGCGGCCGCCGGTGGTGTGGGCGCGGGCGGTGTAGAGGACTTTGTCGAGCGTGGTCATGTGGACTCCTTGGGTTGGGGATGGGAAAAAAGGATGGGCGCGAACGGAAAAGACCGTCAGCCCGGGCTGCGGGAGAGCCGTTCGCGCAGCTGCGTGAGCTGCGCGGTCAGCGCCTCCAGTTCGGGAATGGTGCATTGGCTGCGCTCCAGCACGCAGTGCGGGATCGACTCGGACCGGCCACGCAGGGCCCGGCCGCCGGGCGTGAGGGTGATGCGCACGCGCCGCTCGTCCTGGGGGTCGCGCTCGCGGGCGACGAGCCCGGAGGCTTCCATGCGCTTGAGCAGCGGGGTCAGCGTGCCCGAATCCAGGCACAGGCGCTCGCCCAGTTCGGAGACCGTGATGCCGTCCTGCTCCCAGAGGGCGAGCATGGCGATGTACTGCGGATAGGTGAGTCCCACGGCATCGAGCAGCGGCTTGTAGAGCTTGGTCATCGCCAGCGACGCCGAATACAGGGCGAAGCAGACCTGGCTGTCCAGCCGCTGGAGGGCGGGGAGCGGGGCCGTGGCTGGGATGGGGCGGGAAGGCATGGGCTGGATTATTGCGGCCAATTAAATTGTGTGCAATTGAATCGGCAATGACCACGACGGGCCTGGGGCCGGCAGCCCGGCCGCGGACAGGGTTCAGTAAGTGTGCGAAGCAGGGGGCTGGCGGTGGGCAGCGTCAGCGCTGCCCCGGAACCTCGCGGCTGCGGCGTCGGCGCCCTGGCGCAGCAGCAGCATGTCGATGGCCACGGCCACGAAGAGCGCTCCGAGGTCCAGGCACTCGCGCGCTCGGGCCTCGTCGGCCATGAGGATGCCGGGGGCCTTGCCGCAGGCGCGGATGCGGCGGATCGCGCCGTCGATGGCCGTGCGCACTTCGGGATGCTGCGGCCGGCCCGCGTGCCCCATGCTGGCCGAGAGGTCCGCGGGGCCGATGAAGATGCCGTCCACGCCGTCCACCGCGGCGATGTCCTCGATGCGTTCCAGCGCCTCGGCCGTCTCCACCTGCACGAGCAGGCACAACTCGCTTTCGGCCTGCGCGAGATAGCCGGTGTCGCGGCCGAAGCGCGTGGCCCGCACCGAGCCGCCCATGCCGCGGATGCCGCGCGGTGCGTAGCGCATGGCAGCCACCGCGGCGCGCGCCTCGTCGGCGTTCTGCACGAAGGGCAGCAGCAGGCTCTGCGCGCCGATGTCGAGGTAGCGCTTGATGAGCACCGGGTCGTTCCATGCGGGCCGCACCACGGCGGCCGTGCGCCCGTCGCGCTCGGCGTCCACGGCCTGCAGCTGCTGCAGCATGTGCGGCACGTCGCTGGGCGAATGCTCGGTGTCCAGCAGCATCCAGTCGAAACCCGCGCCCGCGAGCAGTTCGCTGGCGTAGGGCGATGCCAGGGTGGACCAGAGGCCGATCTGCGGCTGGCCGGCGGCGAGCGCGCGCTTGAAGCGGTTGGGCTGGGGCATGGGGAAGGGTCTTGCGGAAAGGGGCAGGGAATCGCTCAGCCGAAATGGCACGCGACGGTGCCGAATTCGCCGTAGTCCGCCACGATGGTATCGCCGCGCGCCACGTCGATCGGCCGGATGAACGACCCCGCGAGCACCACCTCGCCGGCCTGCAGCGCGATGCCGTGGCGGTGCAGCCGGTTGGCGAGCCAGGCCACGCCGTTGGCCGGGTGGTTCAGCACGCCGGCCGCGAGCCCGGTCTCCTCCACGTCGCCGTTGCGCGTGACGATGGCGCCGATGCGCCGCAGGTCGGCGTCGAGCAGGGCGGGCCTGAAAGGCCGGCCGCCGAGCACCAGCGCGGCGTTGGCCGCGTTGTCGGAGATGGTGTCGATGACCGTGCGCGTGCGGCCCGTCTCCGGGTCCACGCGCTGGATGCGCGCGTCCAGGATCTCCAGCGCCGGGGTCACGCAGGCCGTGGCGTCGAGCACGTCGTAGAGCGTGCAGTGCGGGCCCGCCAGAGGGCGCGCGAGCACGAAGGCGAGTTCGGCCTCGATGCGCAGCTGCAGGAAGCGGTCGGCCGGCAGGCTCGCGCCGTCACGGAACAGCATGTCGTCCAGCAGCGTGCCGAAGTCCGGTTCCGCGATGTTCACCGCGCGCTGCATCGCCTTGGAAGTGAGGCCGATCTTGTGGCCGATCACGCGCCGGCCCCGGGCCTGCTTGCGCTGCATCCAGGCGTCCTGGATCGCATAGGCATCGTCGATGCCCATGCCCGGATACTGCTGCGAGAACTGGGCGCAGGGCACGCGCGTGCGTTCGGCCTCGTCGAGTTGCCGCGCCGCTTCGGCGAGTTGCTCTGCAGACAGGGTGAGTACAGGGGCGTCGCTCATGCCTCGGCCTCCACCGCATTGCGCAGCACGCCCACGCCGTCCACTTCCACCTCGACCACGTCGCCGGGTTGCAGGAAGCGTGGCGGATCGAAGCGGATGCCCGCGCCCGTCGGCGTACCGGTCACGATCACGTCGCCGGGCTCCAGCGTGGTGAAAGTGGAGAGGTAGTGGATGAGCTGCGCGAAATCGAACATCAGGTGCTCGGTCGTGTCGTCCTGTCGCGTTTCCCCGTTCACGCGCGTGCGCACGCGCAGCCGGCCGTAGCCCTGCGGGAGTTCGTCGGCCGTGGCGATCCAGGGGCCCATTGCGCCGGAGGCATGGAAGTTCTTGCCCTGCGTGACGTTGAACTTGGCGTGGTGCACCCAGTCGCGCACCGTGCCCTCGTTCACGCAGGTGAGCCCGGCGATGTGGCCGAGCGCGTCCTCGCGCGCGATGCGGCGCCCGCCGCGGCCGATCACCAGGCCGATCTCGCCCTCGTAGTCCAGCTGTCGCGATTCGCGCGGCTGCAGCAGCGGCTGGCCGTGGCCGACGAACGAATCCGGCACGCGCAGGAAGATGCTCGGGTAGCGCGGCAGCTCGCTGCCGTCCCGGTATTCGGCATTGCGGTGCGCGTAGTTCACGCCGATGCAGAAGATCTTGCGCGGCGCGGGAATCGGCGGCAGCAGGGTGACGCCGGCCAGCGCATGGTCGGGCACCGCAGTGGCCGCGAGCGCGTCGCGCGCCTGCGCCAGCGCCGCCTCGCCGCCTTCCAGCAGCGCGAGCACGCTGCCGAACGCGGGCAGCCGCCGGCCCAGATCGACGATGCCGTCCGCGGTGGCGGCGCCCCAGCGCACCTCGCCGCCGGTGAGAAAGGAGAGCAGTTTCATGGTGTGTCGAATCCGAAAAGCCGTGCCGGGTTGGTGACGAGGATGCGCTCGCGCGTGGCGGCGTCGGGCGCGAAGCGGTAGAGCAGTTCCAGCAGTTCGCCTTCGTTGGGCGGCTGCCTGACCGAGACGGGATGCGGCCAGTCGCTGCCCCAGATGCAGCGCTCCGGCGCCGCCGCGATCAACCGCTGCGCGAGCGGCACCACGTCGTTCCAGGGCGGACCTTCGTGCGAGAGCTTTTCGGAGAGCGACAGCATCACCCAGTAATTGCCGCGCGCGAGCAGATCCCGCATGCAGGCGAGGTTCGGGTCCGCCTCGCCGAGCGCCGGGTCCGCGCGGCCCATGTGGTCCATGACCACGGGCACGTCCCGCAGTGCATCGAAGGCGCGCATCTGCCCGGCGATGCCGGAGGGCTCGGGCTGCACCTTCACATACCAGCCCAGTTCGCGCACGCGCGCCAGGGCCCGGTCCATCTGGTCGGCCGTGAACTGGATGCCGAGGCCGCCGCGCGTGAAGCGCGCACCGCGCACGCCCGCGTCGTGGAGCACCTGCAGGTAGGCGTCGTCGCGCTCCAGCAGCACGGCGGCGTTGGCGCAACCCATGTAGCGGCGCGGGCCGCCCGCATTGAGCGCGGCGAGCGCGTCCAGCACCACCGCATGGTCGGCGCCGTAGGTGGTGGCCTGCACGATCACGCCGCGCGCGATGCCGAGCGTGGCATGCAGGCGCTGCGCGACCTCCCAGGTGGCCATGGGCATCTCGTAGGCCGCGCCGGCGCGCACGGGGTAGCGGTCGCGCGGGCCGAAAACGTGGAACTGGCTGTCGCAGGCCAGCGGCGGCGGCAGCGGCACGGGCGCGCGGGGATGGGGCTCGAAGGGAAGGTAGTCGGGCATCGGGACGCTTTCACTGCGGTGGAAGATGGAGAGAGCCGCTCTCAGGCGATATAGGCGGTGAAGCTGCACTCGATGAGCTTGCCCATGTCGAGCTCGGGCGCGTGGATCGCGTGGCGCGCCGGCCGCGAGGCCGGATCGGGGAACATCTCGAGCCAGGGCCCGTTGAGCGCGGGCCGCTGGCTGCGGTCCTTCATCCAGACCGTGACCTTCACGACATCGGCCGTGCTGCCGCCCGCGGCCTCGACGATGCGGCGCAGGTTGTCCAGCATGAAGCGGCATTGCGCCTCGATCGTGGGCGCGACCACGCCGGTGGCCGGATCGGTGCCGAGCACGCTGCCGCTCTCCACGAGCGGGCCGACGCGGCAGGCCGCGGGGATGGGGTTCTTGTGGCTGAAACCTTCCACGTAGATGCTCGTGCGCGCCACGGGCGCCGGGCCCTCGTGCGCTGCCGTCTGCGCGGGCGTCATTCCGCCGTAATGCCGGCCTGCCGGATGATCGGTGTCCATCGCTGGTCTTCCTGGGTGAGGTACTGGGTGAATTGCTGGGGCGTGCTGCCGCGGGCCTCGGAGCCGAGCACGCGGAATTTCTCCTGCACGGCGGGCTCGGCGAGCACGGTGCGCAGGGCTTCGGAGAGACGGTCCACCACGGCCTGGGGCGTGCCGCGCGGCGCGAGCACGCCGGTGAAGGTTTCGGCGCTGAAATCGGCGAAGCCCGATTCGCGCAGCGTGGGCACGTCGGGCAACAGCGGCAGCCGCTCGCGCGAGGTGACGGCCAGCGCCCGCGTGCGGCCCGCCTGGATGAAGGGCTGCGCCACCGAGATCTGGTCGAAGTTGAATTGCACCTGCCCGCCGAGCAGGTCGGTGGTGGCCGGCGCGTTGCCCTTGTAGTGCACCGTGAGCCACTTCGCGCCGCTTTCGCGCTGCAGGTATTCGCTCACGAGGTGGTTGGTGGTGCCTGCGCCCGGCGAGGCCATGGTGATGTTCTGCCCGCCCGGGCGCGCCGCGGCCAGCAGATCGCGCAGCGTGCGGTAGGGCGTGGACGGATGCACCTGCAGCACCAGCGGCGTGAAGGAGACCGAGCTCACCGGCACGAAGTCCTTCTTCCAGTCGTAGGCGTTGCGGCGGAAGATGAGCGGCGAGAACAGGATCGGACCGTTCGCGCCCATGAAGAAGGTGTAGCCGTCGGGCGCGGCCTTGGCGACGGCCTCGCCCGCGATGAGCCCGCCCGCGCCGGGCCGGTTGTCCACGATGAACGGCTGTCCGAGCCGCGCCTGCAGCTGCTCGCTGACGATGCGCGCCGCACCGTCCACATTGCCGCCGGGCGGGTAGGGCAGCACGAGTTTCACGGGTTTGTCGGGCCAGCTGCCGGGCTGCGCCGCCGCGGGGCCCGCCAGCAGCGCGGCGGTGGCGCCAAGGGCGGCCGCGCCGCGCAGGATGAGGCGTCTGTGCATGGGGTTTGTCTCCTGTCTCGTTGTAGGCGGCCGGTGCCCATCGGGGTCTTCGCGGCCGTTGGGCCCATCGTAGGAAGCGGTCCCTGCCGCAGCAATGCACCCGCGTCGCAAGAGTCCGCGATGTGGAACAAATCGGCGATTCGGCGGCCCGGGCGGCGGCTACCCTTTCCACAATGCCGGCAGCCCCCGGTGGCCGCCGCCAGTGCGGCGCCCGGCGGGTTCCCACCATCCGACTGCCACCCGCCGCACTGCCATGACCGACACCCTCGACGCCGCCGACCTCGGCCCCGAAGCCACCTATCGCCTTCTGAGCGGCATCGTCGTGCCGCGTCCCATCGCGTGGATCAGCACGCTGTCCGAGACCGGCGTGGTGAATCTCGCGCCGTTCTCCTGCTTCACCTTCGTCTCGAACAAGCCGCCCCTGCTGGGCGTGAACATCGGCCGCAAGGCCGGACGGCGGAAGGACACGGCCACGCACATCCTCGCGCGCCGCGAGTACGTGGTGAATATCGGCCACGGCGGGCAACTGCAGCAGATCCACGAGAGCAGCGCCGAGCATCCGCCCGAAGTCAGCGAGGCCGGGCTGCTGGGCCTGGCCACGGCGCCGGGCGAGGCCGTCGCCGTGCCCCGCATCGCCGATGCCGGCGTCGCGATGGAATGCCGCCTGTCCCAGGTGATCCCGTTCGGCGATACGGGCGCGGAGTTCTTCGTGGGCGAGGTGCTGCGCTTTCACGTGCGCGAGGGCCTGCTGCGGGACGGCAAGATCGACACGCTCGCGCTCGATCCCGTCTGCCGCATCGGCGGACCGAACTACGCCACGCTCGGCCGCGTGGTCACGCTGCGCACCATGCCGCAGACCGCCAAGACCGTGACCACGGCGCAGTGAGCGCGGGGCGGCTCACGTGTCCTCTTCTCCTGCCTCCACCGACGGCCCGCGCGACGGCGCGCAGAGCGTGCGCCGCGCCATCGCGGTGCTGCGCATCGTCGCGGGCGGGCAGGAGGGCGGCGTGCGCCTGATCGACGTCTCGATGGCCACGGGCCTCAACCGGCCCACGGCGCACCGCCTGCTGCGCGCGCTGGTGGAGGAGGGGGCGGTGGAGCAGGATGCGGCCACGCGGCGCTACCGCATCGGCCGGGAGGTCTCGCTCATGGGCCTCGCGCGGCCCGCAGGTTTTCCGCTGCGCGCGATCGCCGCGCCGCACCTGCGGCACCTGGGCGAGACGCTCGGCGAGACCGCCTTCCTCACCATCCGCCAGGGCGACGACTCGGTGTGCCTGGACCGCGCCATCGGCAGCTACCCGGTGAAGGTGCTGTCCATCGACGTGGGGGCGCGGCGCCTGCTGGGCGTGGGGGTGAGCGGCGTGGTGCTGCTGGCCGCGCTGGACACGGCCGAGGCCGCGGACATCCTGCAGCGCAACGCTGCCCGACTGCGTGGCCTGCGGCTCGATGCCGCGGGCGTGCTGGAGCGCTGCACCCAGGCGCGCGCACTGGGCCATGCCTATGCACCCGTGGGCGTGGTGCGCGGCACGCGCGCGGTAGCCGTGCCGGTGCGCACTCCCGGCGGCCGCACGGTGGCGGCCATCGCCGTCACCGCGATCTCGTCGCGCCTGACGGAGGCACGCCTGCCGCAGGTGGTGCAGGCCGTGCAGGCGCAGGCCGACGCGATCGGCCGCGAGGCGCAGGCGCGCGGCCTCGGCGGCAGCCCTCAGTAGCTGTACACGCCCTGGCCCGTCTTGCGGCCCAGGCGTCCCGCGGCCACCATCTCCTTGAGCAGCGGGCAGGGGCGGTACTTGCTGTCGCCGAACTCTTCCAGATAGACGTTCATCACCGCCAGGCACACGTCCAGGCCGATCATGTCGGCCAGCGCCAGCGGGCCGATCGGCTGGTTGCAGCCCAGCTTCATGCCGGCGTCGATGTCTTCCGGCGTGGCCAGGCCCTCGGCCAGCACGAAGAAGGCCTCGTTGATCATCGGCACCAGGATGCGGTTCACGACGAAGCCCGGCGCGTTCTTCACGGTGATGGGGCTCTTGCCCAGGCGCTCGGCCAGCGCCTTCACGGCGTCGTGCGTGGCGTCGCTGGTCTGCAGGCCGCGGATGATCTCCACCAGTGCCATCATCGGCACGGGGTTGAAGAAATGCATGCCGATGAAGCGGTCGGGCCGCGAGGTGGCGGCGCCCAGTTGCGTGATGGAGATCGACGAGGTGTTCGACGCGATGATCACCCCGGGCGGCGCGATCGTGTCCACCTGCTTGAGGATCTTCACCTTGAGTTCGTGGTTCTCGGTGGCGGCCTCGATGATGAGCTGCGCGGCCTTCAGGTCGTCGTAGTTCGTCGAGGTCCTGATGCGCGCGAGCGCCGCGTCCTTGTCGGCGGCGGTGATCTTTTCCTTCTTGATGAGGCGGTCCAGGCTGCCGGACACGGTGGCCAGGCCTTTCTGCACGGCCGCGTCGGAAATGTCCACCATCACCGCGTCGATGCCGGCGACCGCGCAGGCCTGCGCGATGCCGTTGCCCATGGTGCCCGCGCCGATGATGCCGACGGTGTTGATCGTCATTGGGAATCCTCCTGAAGAACGAGTGGAAAAGACAAAGGAAAGAAAGAAAAAGCGGAAAACCTACTTCGCGAAGCGCCGCCGCGTGAGCGCAAGCGCGAGCCAGAACGAGGCCAGCGCGGTGAGGCCCACCACCAGCCCGTGGCGCAGCGGGTGCGCGGGCCACTGGTCCATGAAGAGCGGCCGCACCAATTCGACCACGTTGGTGAGCGGCAGCCAGTCCGACACGCGACGCACGAGGTCCGGCAACTGCTCGCGCGGGAAGAACACGCCCGAGAGGAACATCATCGGCGTGAGCACCAGCGTGAAGTAGTAGGTGAAGAAGTCGTAGCCCTTGGCCAGCGCGTTGAAGATGAGCGCGATGCTGGAGAACATCACGCCCGCCAGCAGCAACACGGGCCAGGCGACCAGCAGCTTGGGGCTGTGGCTGATGCCGAGCGCCAGCATCACCCCCATGATCGCCGTCACGGTGAAAAAGGCCTTGAACGCGGCCCAGAGCATCTCGGCCAGCACCACGTCGTCCAGGCCCACGGGGGCGTTCATGATGCCGTCCCAGGTCTTCTGCACATGCATGCGCGAGAACGCGGAGTAGAGCGCCTCGAAGCTCGCCGCGTTCATCGCGCTCATGCAGATCGAGCCGCTGGCCAGGAACAGGATGTAGGGCACCGCGCGCCCGTCCACGTTCACCTGGCCCACGAGCGCGCCCATGCCGTAGCCGAAGGCCACCAGCCACATCAGCGGCTCGGCGATATTGCCCAGCAGGCTCGGCACCGCGAGCTTGCGCCACACGAGCAGGTTGCGCAGGAACACCGGCCACCAGCGCGCGGTGGGCGCGGGCGGGCGCCAGTGGCTGGGCACGGAAGGCGTGGGAGAGTCCATGGGGATCGATCCTGGAGGCGGAAGAAAGAGGAGCAGGGGCTGCGAGAAGGCGGCGGCCGCCTCACTCGCGGATCTGGCGGCCCGTGAGCTTGAGGAACAGGTCCTCCAGGTTGGCGGGGCGGTGCAGGCGGCGCAGCTGCGGATGCGCGTCGAGCGCGGCCAGCAGCGGGCGTGCATCCTGCGTGTAGAAGAAGACCGTCTCGCCGCTCACCTCCACGCGCGCCGCGAGCGCGCGCAGCGCGGTATCCCCGGCCAGCGCCAGTGCGCCCTGGCCGTACACCTCGACCACGTCGCTCTCCAGGTGCCCGGCGATGAGTTCGCGCGGCCGGCCCTCGGCGATCTTGCGGCCGTGGTCCAGCACCAGCAGGCGCGTGCACAGGCGTTCGGCCTCGTCCATGAAATGCGTGGTGAGCAGGATCGACTTGCCCTGCTGCTGCAGCAGTTGCTGCAGGCGCTCCCACATCAGGTGGCGGGCCTGCGGGTCCAGGCCCGTGGTGGGCTCGTCGAGCAGCAGCAGCGCGGGGTCGTTCACCAGTGCCCGCGCGAGCGAAAGGCGCCGCTTCATGCCGCCCGAGAGTTCGCCCGGCTTCGCTCCGGCCTTGTGGGACAGCGCGGCGAACTCCAGCAGCCGCGGCACGCGCTCGTCCATCACCCGGCCGCGCAGGCCGAAGTACCGCCCGAACACGTGCAGGTTCTCGGCGCAGGTGAAATCCGGGTCCAGCGTGTCGAACTGCGTCACCACGCCCAGCTGCGCCTTGATGGCGCGCGCATCCTGCGGCATGAACAGCGGCGCGCCGCCGCCGGGCGGGTGGAAGCGCACGCTGCCTTCGTCGGGCGCCGTGAGGCCCAGGCACATGCGCAGCGTGGTGGTCTTGCCTGCGCCGTTGGGCCCGATCACGCCCAGGCATTCGCCCGGCGCGATGGACAGCGACAGGTCGTCCACCACGGCCGTGCCGCCGTAGCGCTTGCGCAGGTGGGCGATCTCGAAAAGCGGGGAGGGAGTGGCCATGGCGTCTATTATTGGCCGCCCTTTTTACGCTCCAACCGTCCCCTTCCTTCCTTTCTTTTTTCGACGACGACCATGCCCATCACCCTTGGCACCCCCCTCTCGCCTTCCGCCACCAAAGTCATGCTGCTCGGCTCCGGCGAGCTGGGCAAGGAAGTGCTCATCGCCCTGCAGCGCCTGGGCGTGGAAACCATCGCCGTGGACCGCTACGACAACGCGCCCGGCCAGCAGGTGGCCCACCATGCGCGCACCATCACCATGAGCGATCCGGCGCAGCTGAAAGCCCTGATCGAAGCCGAGCGCCCGCACCTGGTCGTGCCCGAGATCGAGGCCATCGCCACGCCCATGCTCGAGGAGCTGGAGGCCGCCGGCACCGTGCGCGTCATCCCCACGGCCCGCGCCGCGCGCCTGACCATGGACCGCGAAGGCATCCGCCGCCTGGCCGCCGAGACGCTGGGCCTGCCCACCAGCCCCTACCGCTTCTGCGATTCGGCCGAGGAACTGCAGGCTGCCATCGACGGCACCGACGGGCATCCCGCCATCGGCTTTCCCTGCGTGGTCAAGCCCGTGATGAGCAGTTCCGGCAAGGGCCAGAGCAAGCTCGACGGCCCGGCCGACGTGCAGAAGGCGTGGGACTACGCCATGGCGGGCGGCCGCGTGAGCCATGGCCGCGTGATCGTCGAGGGCTTCATCGACTTCGAATACGAGATCACCCTGCTCACCGTGCGTGCCCGCGCGGCCGACGGCAGCATCCAGACCTCTTTCTGCGAACCCATCGGCCACAAGCAGGTCAGCGGCGACTACGTGGAAAGCTGGCAGCCCCAGCCCATGCCGTCCCTGGCGCTGCAGCGTGCCAGGGACATCGCCAAGGCCGTGACGGACGACCTGGGCCGCGGCCTGGATGGCCAGCCCTCGGGCCTGGGCCTGTTCGGCGTGGAGCTGTTCGTGAAGGGCGACGAGGTCTGGTTCAGCGAGGTCAGCCCGCGCCCGCACGACACCGGCCTGGTCACCCTGGGCACGCAGCACCAGAGCGAATTCGAGCTGCATGCCCGCGCCATCCTGGGCCTGCCCGTCGATACGTCCCTGCGCAATCCCGGCGCCAGTGCCGTGATCTACGGCGGCGTCGATGCGCAGGGCATCGCCTTCGACGGCGTCGATGAAGCCCTGGCCGTGCCGGGCACCGACCTGCGCCTCTTCGGCAAGCCCGAGAGCTTCACCAAGCGCCGCATGGGCGTGGCCGTGGCCCGGGCGGACGACGTGGACACGGCGCGCGCCAATGCGCGGCTGGCGGCAGGCAAGGTGAGGCCGCGCGAGGCGTGAGCGTCGAATTTCTTCTTTTCGCCACGTGCTGGTTCTGCCTGAATGCCTGGATGACCGTACGCGTCCGGCGTGCAGCCGGGCTGGACCATAGAGGGCTGCATATCGCCATGGTCTGGATCACGCCTTTCCTGGGGGCGCTCTTCACCCATTGGCATCTCCGGTCCCATGGGCGCGCCCGGGATGCCATCCTGGCGGCAGGAGACGGCAGACTGGATCCACCGGTGGAGACGATCTGCATGCCGGGCCGGCCGCCTTTTGCCTTCGTGGACCATGTCGCCACGGCCGGTGGTTTTCCGGTGGTCGATTGGCCAGCAGTGGAGCATTGGCTGGACACCCTTGAAGCCGGGGCCGAGCGCGAAGATGCCCGGTTGCAGTGCCATCGGGCTTGGCTGATGCATCTCCGGTCGGTGCTGGGCTCGCATTTCCATCTACACGAGACGGACCATGCTTTCGTCCTGTCGTCCCTCGAGGGGAGCGTGGCCCGCGCCGCCGCACGGTACGTTTGGGCGACACGTACCCGCATCCGGCAGACCCTGGGTGCGCTGGCGCAGTTCCCGCCCGGCCATAAAAGCGTGCTGTTGGTGCTGGATGACGAGGAGTGGTACTACCACTACATCGGGCTTTTCTATCCGGACCATGGGGAATTCGCCTTCAGCAGCGGGATTTTCGTGGGGGAAGGCTGTCCGCATTTCGTCGTGCGGCGAGCCGACCTCTCCGCCATCGAGCCGGTGATCGTCCACGAACTTGTACACAGTGCGCTGGCCCGCCTGCGCCTGCCCCTGTGGATCGACGAAGGCATCGCCGTCAATGCTGAGTTTCGGCTGACGGCCGGCCCGTTTCCCCACGCCGAAATGAAGGAGTTGCGGGAACAGCATCTGCGCTTCTGGGGCGTTCCCGAAATCCAGCAATTCTGGGCGGGCCGGTCGTTCTCGCGGACGGACGAAGGCAGCAAGCTGTCGTACGACTTGGCGAGAACCCTCGTGGAGCACTTCGGCAAGACTTGGGAGGAATTCGAGCGATTCGTGCAGCACGCAAGGCGTGAGGACGCTGGCGCCTCTTCCGCGCAAGAGCACCTGGGTGTTGACCTCGGGGCCTGCGTTTGCGCCCTGCTGGGCAAGCCGGCCTCCGATGCCTGGTCGCCTTCCACGCAGGGGGTGGCTACCCCGCACGGGAGCGGCATGGCCCATCTGCCCGACGGGAGTTAAGCGTTCCGGGCAGGGCTCCCGGTCGCGTGGGCCGCAGGCTTCAAGGCTTTATGTATCAAATTGCTCAATTTGAAACATAACTTTGTGGCATGCTCGGGCCTCCAAGCCCGACAGTGGCGCACGGCACGCACCAGCCGTTGTCCGTTTGCTCGGCACCAAAACCATAAAAACGTCCGGGAAACCATGGAGCACATCGTTCCTTTCATGCCGCTTTTCGCCGGTCTGCTGTTCCTGGCCGGCGTGGTGCAGTGGAAGCGCTGGGGTGACCGTCGGCGCCGCGAGCGCCGTGAGATAGTGTCCGGGTTCCGCGGGTGGTTGCGAGTCTTTCTGGGATTCCTGATCCTGGCGGCGGTCGCAAATGCCGGATCACTGCTCCGCAACCTGCTGGATTTCGAGACCCGCGAGCCCGCCCTTGCGCAGACATCGGGGTATGTCTCCTACAAGGCGTTCTGCTGGTTATTGCTGTTCGCTACCACCGTTTGGCAGTTCTGGGTAGCCTACCGGCTGCTTACCCGCCACGAACCGCAGAGTGTGGTCCATGTCAAACGCTGGCTGATCGGCGCGCCTGTGGTGTGCGCCATCGCCGACGTGGCGGCAGCCTGGCTGTTCATGGGAGCGAATTCCTCGGAGCAGGCGGTGGGCCAGTTGATGGGTGTCCTGTTCTACAACGTCGGGTGGTATTGGTATTTCTGTGTGTCCGAGCGCGTGCAGAACACCTATTGCGCGAGCCCAGTACGTTCGTCCGTGGAGGGGACGGCGCTCCATGAGCCGGTGCTGGCCTGGACCCCGGACCCACCGTTGGGTACGCAGATGGAACCTGCCGTCCTGTCCACGGAGGGGCAGGGCGGGACTGCCGGGGCGAGCGTCTGGTGGTATCTCGACGCTTCGGGACAACGGAGGGGACCGGTGACACTGGACGAACTGGCTGCGCTGTCCGGGACGGATGCCCTCGGCGCGGAGTCCCGTGCCTGGCGGGAGGGCTTGCTGGCCTGGAAGCCGGTACAGGAAATACTGAATCTTCCGGAAGGGCGGTTGCCAGCGGTGCAGGAGGGCGAACCCTCGTTCATCCGGCAGGCACGGCTCCGAGAACAGCCCGCCAGCGGCCTGTCGGTGGCAGTTGCGGTCACGTTGGCGGTCTTGCTGGTGCTGTGCAGCCTGGCCGTCTACGATGCCGGCCAGTTTTCCCTGTCGTATTCGCTGGGCAGGGGTGTCGGCGCGCTGCTGGTTCCAGGCGCTGCCGTCGTCCTGTATTCACTGTTCAGCGACACGGTGAATCAGCGCAAGAAGGTCCGTGTCTTCGCTGCCGGGTGCGCGTTGATGCTGCTCGTTTCCGGAACCAATGTCTTCATGTCGCACGGGTATTTCGACCGGCTGGTGCGCAAGGACAGCATGACAGCCGAGGAGTTCATGGCCCAGGCTGCCCAGTGCGCCCGACAGGGCGATCTGCGGTGCCAGGAGGCGAGCTGGCGGGAGGCCGTCCGGCTGCGTCCTGACGACGCGGTGGCGATGGCGCGGCTGGGCATCGTGCTCAACCGGCGCGGCAAGCACGAGGAGGCCATCGGCCATTTCAAGCGGTCGATCGAGCTGGGCACCGGGGCCTACGACCTGTTCGCGTACTACGCGGACAGCCATGAGAGGCTGGGGCACGGGCAGGAAGCCATCGAGTGGTCCTACAAAGCGTTGTCGGTGGCGCCGGATCTCGTGGACGTGAGGGCGCGGCTTGCCCAACTGCTGACAAGGGCGCACAAGCCCTACGAGGCCCTGTCGCTGCTGCAGTCCTATGACAGCCGCCGCAGCGTCCAGGGTGAAGCTCCATATTTCACGGCCCAGAGAATCGCGATCGAAACGGTGATCGGCGGACTCGGGCCGGACCAGTCCGGCGAGCGCTCGGCGCTACGCCTCCCGGTGTATGGCGGCCACTTCTTCGCACCCGTCACACTCGGGCAGGGCAAGCCGCTGGCATTCATGATCGATACCGGAGCCAGCATGACCACCGTCAGCGAAGAGTTGCTGAGGGCTTCGAAGGCTGTCTATCGGGTGACCGATCCCCAGGTCAGGATGCGGACCGCGGACGGACGGACGATGCTGGCCAGGGGCATCCTCATCGACTCGATGAAAGTCGGACCATTCGAACTCGCGGGCGTGCCGGCGCTGACGTGCCCGGACTGCGCATCGTTGCTGGGCCAGGCCAGCCTCACCCATTTCGACATGCAATCGTCACGGACGCAGGGCGTGGAATTCCTGCTGCTGGCGCAGCGGCGGAGCTAAAGTGCTTTCCCCCGCAACCCGCCCTGCCGGCACCGGCAGCGGTCCGCACACAGTTCAAACGAAGCCAGAACGCTAAAGGACATGGAGCAGAGGATGATCATCGGCATCGACCTGGGAACCACCAACAGCCTGGTGGCGGCATGGAAGGACGGACGATCCGTCCTGATCCCGAATGCGCTCGGCGAGATGCTGACGCCGTCCTGCGTCAGCCTGGACGAGGACGGCACGGTGCTGGTGGGGCGTGCGGCCCGCGAGCGGCTGCAGACCCACCCGGACCGGACGGCCGCGAACTTCAAGCGCTACATGGGCAGCGACAAGACCATGGTGCTGGCCGGGCGCGCGTTCCGGCCCGAGGAGCTCTCGTCGCTGGTGCTGCGTGCGCTGAAGGCCGATGCCGAGGCGTTCCTCGGCGAGCCGGTGGAGGAGGCGGTGGTCACGGTGCCCGCCTATTTCTCCGATGCGCAGCGCAAGGCCACGCGGGCCGCGGGCGCCCTGGCCGGGCTGCGGGTCGATCGGCTGCTCAACGAACCGACGGCGGCGGCGCTGGCCTACGGGCTGCACCAGCAGGACAGCGAGACCCGGTTCCTCGTCTTCGACCTGGGCGGCGGCACCTTCGATGTTTCCATCCTGGAGATGTTCGACGGCGTGATGGAGGTGCGGGCATCCGCCGGGGACAACTTCCTCGGCGGCGAGGATTTCCTGCAGGCCCTGGTGAACCTGTTCTTCGAGCGCCTCAAGCTCTCCGACTCCCTGCGCCGGGACAGCCACTTCATGCAGCGGCTCCTCGCGGCCGCCGAGCGCGCGAAGCGGGCGCTCAGCGAGCAGACACGGGCCGTGCTCTCGGTGGAGCACAAGGGAAAGCCTTTGTCCCTGGACGTGGACGAGGCCCTGTTCGAGAGCGCCTGCGCCACGCTGCTCAAGCGGCTGCGCCTGCCGGTGGAGCGGGCCCTGCGCGACGCGAACCTGCGCACCGTCATGCTGGACAACATCGTGCTGGCGGGCGGTGCCACGCGCATGCCGATGGTCCGGCGGCTCGCGACGACGATGTTCGGCCGCTTTCCCGCCATCGACTTCAACCCGGACGAGGTGGTCGCCATGGGGGCGGCCATCCAGGCCGGCCTCAAGGCGAAGGACGCGGCCCTCAGCGAAGTGGTGATGACCGATGTGTCGCCCTATTCCCTGGGGGTGGCCGTGAACAAGCGCATGCCCGACGGGAGCTCATCGCCAGGCCATTTCGATCCCGTCATCGAGCGCAACACGATCGTGCCGGTCAGCCGCATGAAGACCTACGCGCCGACCCGGGACGACCAGGTGTTCGTCGATCTGGAGATCTACCAGGGCGAATCGCGCCTGGTACAGGACAACATCCACCTGGGCAACCTGCGGATCGAACTGCCGGGCACGAGCCGGGAGGAGTCCTCCCTGGAGGTGCGCTTCAGCTATGACGTCAACGGGCTGCTGCAGGTGGAGGCGAAGGTGCCCAGCACCCAGAAGACCTTCAGCGTCGTCATCGAAGGCAACCCGGGCCTGCTGACCGAAGCCGAGATCGCCGAACGCCTCGAGGCGATGGGCACGCTGAAGATCCATCCGCGCGATGCGCTGGAGAACCGCACCGCGATGGCGCATGCGGAGCGCATCTACCAGCAGTTGCGGGGCGGCGCGCGGGAATGGCTGGCCGAGCAGATCCTGCGGTTCGAAGGGGCCCTGGCCACCCAGGACGGCCGCGTCGTCGCCAAGGCGCGCAAGCTGCTGGAGGACCAGCTGGCCCACCTGGAGCGCACGGGGGCCGTCCTGGCGGACGACGAACCGTGAGCGCGGGCAGCAGAACGCCGCCGCCGTTCCTCGCCCACCTCGGCCTCGACGAGGCGGCGGACGACCGGGCGATCCGGCGGGCCTATGCGCGGCTGCTCAAGCAGATCGACCAGGAGCAGGATCCCGAGGGTTTCCAGTCACTGCGCCAGGCGTACGAGGTGTCCCTGCAATGGTTCGCCCACCGGCAGCAGGAAGAGGCGCAGGCGGCGCCGGCCGAGGCGGATGCAGCCGGGGCTGGCGCCGCGGAAGGTGGGGCTTCCGCCAGCGCGGGAGACGGCTCGCCGGATGGCCGACCGCTGCGCACCGAACCGCTGCCCCCCGCCGAACCGCGAGCGCCCGCTGAACCACCACCGCACGCCGGGCCCCTGCCGGCCGGGCGGGAGCCGGGCGGCAACACCGGCGATGCGGCCGTGCTGCGGCAGGCCGCTGCGCGGGCTGCGGAAACCTCGGCCCGCGAGGTGTTCGAGGCGATGCGCGCGATGCTGCCGCAGCGGCGGCGCGGGGCCCACGAGAAGGTGCGGGCCTGGCTGCAGCAGGCGCTCGAAAGCGAGCACCTGATCGACATGGATGCCCGCTTCCTGTTCGAGGGCGGCGTGGTGTCCCTGCTGGCGAATGGCTGGCAGCCGGGCCACGAGTACCTGTTCGGGCCCGCGATGGAGTGTTTCGGCTGGCGCCGCGATCGTGGCCGGCTGGCCGCGTTCGGGCGCGCGGGGGCGGTGATCGCGTCCGCCATCGACGAACTCGATTTCTACGATGCGCAGCCGAAAAAGGTGCGGGTCGGCCAGCGGGACCTCATCCGCCGCCTGCGGGACGACAGGCGCCCGGGCACGGGGTTCCTGCTGCGGCACCTGCCCCGGGTGCTGCACCTGCGCAGCCTGTTTCCGCACTGGTTGCACGTGATCACCGCGCTGGGCAACGTGGAGCGGTGGCGCGAATGGGCGGATGCCGTGCCGCGGTGGCGCCGCTGGCTGACCTATGCGCCGGCCAGGGTACCCGCGCCTGCGCCCGCAGCCAGGCCCTTTTCGGTGCCGGAGTCGTCTTTCCGCATCGGCAACGGGTGGATCATCTTCGGCGTGGTGATCCTCACGGCCCTGCTGCGGACGTGCCTGCAGAACGATCCGCCGCGACCGGCGCCTTCACCGGCTGCGCCCGTCCACGGCAGCCTTCCACCAGGGACCGGGGTGGGCGGCATCTACCCTGGCCTGTCGCCCCGCGAGCCGGCGGGGCCCGTGCCGCCGTCGCTCTCCGCGCGTGCCACCCCGGTCGCGCCCCTGCAGCCCGTCTATCCGCCCGAGGCCCGCCGCCGGGGGCACGAAGGGCGTGTCGTCGTCTCCGCCACCATCGGATCGATGGGGCAGGCGCGGGATGTCTCCATCGCCCAGAGTTCCGGCCACCGGGAACTGGACGAGTCGGCCCTGGCCGCCGTGCGCAATGCCACCTTCCACCCCGCCAAGGACAGCCAGGGGTACGCGGTGGACGCCAGCTACCGCATCCCGTTCAATTTCGTGCTGTCGGACAAGCCGGCCGCCGGTCCCGCGGAAAAGCCGGTCACCGGCCTCGCAGTCAAGCCGCGCGACTACGCCCAGCGGATCCGGGACGCCTTCCAGTCGCAGATCATCCTGCCGCAGGGCTTGACCGGCAATCCCGCCGCCGAAGTCCGGTTGCGGCTGAGCGCCCAGGGCGCCATCGAAAGCTACCGGCTGGTGCAGCCCAGCGGCAGCAAGGACTGGGACCAGGCCGTGCTGGCCGCGGTGGCGCGCGTCAAGCGGGTGCCCGCGGACGACAACGGGCAGTTCCCTCCGGAGATGGTGATCACGTTCCGGCCGACACCCTGAGAGGGTTGCGCGCCCCGCCCGCCGCAGGGGCGGGGCGGCCGAAACCCCAGTCCTCCAGCAGTGCGCGGGCGCGCTGTTCGGCCACGCCGTTCGCGTGCGCTTGCGCTGCCTTTGTCCGCGCGACGGCCTCGGCGTCCTCGATGCCGCCCTGCCGGGCCTGCTCGAAAGCATCGATTGCCAGGTCGGCGGCCTCTTCCTGGGCTACGGAACCTGCCGGGTCGTGCAGGACCACATAGGCCCGCAGTGGCGGCCATATCCGCTCGGGGCCTCCAGTGGGAGGCGTCTCGTGCAGCAAGGTGTGCCGGGACAGGCCCAGGCGGGGATCGCGCAAGGCGTCCAGCAGCAAGTGCAGTGCCTCGTCCTGGCCCAGGCTGCCCATGATCCGGTGTTCCAGCATGCGCGCATAGGCGGTGCAGGCATCGCCTGCGATGCGCTGGAAACCTTCGTCGCGCGGTGATCCGTCCAGGTGGAGATCGACGGGGGCGTGCTCCACCAGGAAGTCGGTGAAGGTCTGCCGGAAGGCGGTGGACCGCAGGGCCTCGGCCACCACGGCATCGACCAGTTCCAGGTCTGCCTGCGTCAACGGCTGTTCGAGTACCGTGGCCTGGTCCTGCAGGCCGCGGGCCCACCGCTGGAAGGCCTTGGCCGATTCCGGGTCCACGGCCTGCAGATCGGCGGCCGATTTCCGCAGGCGTTCGCCATGGGGCGCGCCCTCCGGGGCTGGCGCTGCTGCGGGTTTGCGCTGCGACAGAGCCTGGGCGGGTGGCTGCAGGCCCGCGCCCACCCTCCCGCGTTCGGCGTGCATCAACTGCCACAGCGTAGGTCGGTGGCGTGGCTGTTCCGATGACCCCGGTGGTGCCTGCCGGGGGGGCAGGGCCCCGGATGCCGCCTCGGGCTCGCGAAGCAGTTGCCGGAGGGTGGTGCCGCCTGGCGTCGTGTCTCTGGCACCCGGGGCAGGGCCCGGGGTCGCTTCCGGAGCGGTGTGCTGCGCGGACGGGTTCGGGAAGGTTCGCTGGATACGGAGCATGGAGCGGGCCATGCCGCGTGGAGCGGGCATGGTCACCACCGACAGTAACCGCGCGCCCCGCCCGACCCCGCGCGCAGTGCGAAGCGGCACCGGGGCGTGCGAAGCCCGGCGGCGCGCCGGGGCCTGTTCAGGCCCTGGGCCTGGCGCTGGAGCCCCGTACCACCAGCTCTCCCTCCAGCACCACGCGCCGCGCAGGCCGCGCCGGGTCCTGCATGCGCTGCAGCAGCAGTTCCGCCGCGGTGCGGCCGATGTCGTAGGTGGGCTGGGCGATGGTGGTCACGTCCAGCGCGGGCAGGGCGGTCCAGTCGTTGTTGTCGAAGCCGGCGATGCCGATGTCCTGCGGCGTGCGCAGGCCCGCGGCCTGCACGGCCTGCAGGGCGCCGAGCAGCAGCAGCCCGTTGGTGGCGAGCAGGGCGTCGGGGCGCTCGGCGGGCGGCGCGGCGAGGCACTGCGCGGTGGCGCGCTCGCCCGCGTCGCGCGTGGGGTCGAGCCACAGCGGCCGTGGCGTGAGGCCGTGCGCCGCCAGGGCCTCGGCATAGCCCGCATGGCGCTGCTGGCCGGTGGTGCTGTGGATGCCGGCGAGCAGGGCGATGCGCCGCCAGCCCGATTGCAGCAGGTGTTCCGTGGCGCGGCGCGCCGCGCCGTGGTTGTCCAGCACCACGCGGTCCACGCGCGAGCTGTCCAGCGCGCGGTCCACGAGCACGAGTGGAAACGGCCAGTCCCCGGGCCGCAGGCGCTGCAGTCCTTCCATGGTGGGCGACAGGATCACGCCGCTGGCCTGCTCGTCGGCCATCAGCTCCAGGTACGACTGCTCCTTGGCGGGGTTCTCGTCGCTGTTGCAGAGGATGAGTCGCAGGCCGTTGCGGTAGGCCATGTCCTCCACGGCACGGCCCACATCGGTGAAGAAGGGGCTGCGGATGTCCGAGACGATCAGGCCGACGATCGAGGCGCGGCGCTGGCGCAGCCGGCGCGCCGCGAGGTTGGGCCGGTACCCCAGGTCGGCGATGGCCTGCTCCACGCGCTCGCGCAGCGGGGAACGCACGGCGCCGGGCGTCGTGAGCACGCGCGAGACGGTGGTGGTGGAGACGCCGGCGCGCAGGGCGACGTCCTTGATGCTGGCCAATCCGGACTCCTGGGCAAGGCGGTTGGGATAACGGGGCAGGTACCGGGCACAGGGGCGCCAGTACAGGGTTCGTTGGATGGTAACGATTCCATGATTCATCTGGCAAGCGGTGCGGCGGCCGTTTTCCATCCCATGGTTGCCGGCGGCATCGATATGCACGCGGAAATGCTTGCGACCTCTGATTTTCTAGGTGTTTTCCCTGGTTTTCATGGCGATGGAGGTGCAGTGCGGGTTGCCCGGTCGCGAGCCACCGTTCCATAATCTAGCCTGGAATCGATACCAAATTCAGGAGACATGTCCATGTCCACCATTCCGGTCGAGGTCCGCCTCGGGGCGGCCCCGCACAACCGCGAGGATGCCGTGCGCGCCGCCGGCGCACTGCTGGCGCAGGCCGGCCACATCCAGCCCGCCTATGTCGACAGCCTGCTGCAGCGCGAGAAGGTCGCCAACACCTTCCTGGGCGAGGGGCTGGCCATTCCGCACGGCATGGTGGAAGACAAGCACCTCGTGCGCCGCACGGGGCTGGCCGTGCTGCAGGTGCCGGCCGGCGTGCGCTGGGGCGACGACGCCAAGCAGGCGAAGCTGGTGGTGGCGATCGCCGCGGCATCCGACGAGCACATCCAGGTGCTGCGCCGGCTCACCCGCGTGATGCGCGACTCCACCCTGATGCAGCGCCTGGCCACCACGGGCGACGCGCAGGAGATCGTGCGGGCGCTCACGGCCGATGCGCCGGAGGGCGCTGCGGGTGCCGGCGCCCAGGGCGCGGCGCTGGAGGATTTCCCGCTCGGTCGCGAGCTCTCCCTCAACTACCCCAGTGGCCTGCATGCGCGGCCGGCCGGCGAATGGGCCCGCGTGGCCGGCCGCTTCCAGGCGCGGGTACACGTGCGCTGCGGCGATGCGGTGGCCGACGCCAAGAGCGTGGCCGCGCTGCTGGGCCTGGGTGCCGGGCGTGGCGCGCAGCTGCGCCTGTCCGCGCAGGGGCCGGATGCAGCCGCCGCGCTGTCCACGCTGGCCGCCACCATCGTGCGGCTCGGCGAGGAAGAGGCGCGGCAGGCCGAACTGTCGGCCGCGCGGCAGGCCCAGGCCCAGGGCCGGGGCCGTGAACTGGGCGACTGGCAGCCTGCGGCTCGGCACACCTTCACCGGCATCGCCGCCAGCCCCGGCCTGGTCGTGGGCACGCTGGTGCATGCGGATGCGGCGGCCCTGGACGTGGAGGACCGCTTCACCTCCGTGGCCGCCGAGGCCGCCGCGCTCGACAGCGCCTTCGCCGCCGCGCAGGCGCAGCTGGAACAACTGGCCGCCGGGGCGAAGGCCGCCGGCCGGGCGGAGCAGGCCGGCATCTTCGCGGCCCACCAGGGGCTGCTGCGCGATGCCGAACTGATGCAGGCCGTGAGCCGCACCGTGGTGCAGCGCCACGGCGCCGCCTGGGCCTGGCGCCACGCGGTGCACGAGCGCGTGGCCGCGCAGCGCGCGCTGCCGGACGCCACCCTGGCCGCCCGCGCGGCCGACCTGCAGGACGTGGGCGAGCGCGTGCTGCGCCACCTGCTGGGCCTGGGCGGCGAGGCGTCCGGGCCGGATGCGGCCGGGGCCGCCTGGCCCGACCATGCCATCCTGCTGGCCGACGATATTTCTCCCTCGATGGCCGCGCAGATCGACACCGAACGCGTGCGCGGCTTCTGCACCGCGCGCGGCGGCCCCACGGCGCACACGGCCATCCTGGCGCGCGCCCTGGGCCTGCCCGCCGTGGTGGCCGCCGGCCCGGGCGTGCTGCCCGCGCGCGACGGCACGGGCCCGGCACTGGGCGGCACGCCGGCCATCCTGGACGGCTACCGCGGCCGGCTGTACGTGGCGCCGAGCGAAACCGCTCTGGTGGAAGCGCGCGAGCGCATGGCGCGCCTGGCCCGGCGGCAGGAGGAGGAGGCCCGCACCCGCCGCGAGCCCGCCACCACCACCGACGGCCAGACGGTGGAGATCGCCGCGAACGTGAACCGCGCCGACCAGGTCGCGAAGGCGCTGGAATCCGGCGCCGAAGGCGTGGGCCTGATGCGCACCGAATTCCTCTTCCTGGAGCGCGATACGGTGCCGGACGAGGAGGCGCAATACCAGGCGTACCGCGGCATGGTCGAGGCGCTGCAGGGCCGGCCGCTCGTGGTGCGCACGCTGGACATCGGCGGCGACAAGCGCGTGCCCCACCTGGACCTGCCCGTGGAGGAGAACCCCTTCCTCGGCGTGCGCGGCGCGCGGCTGGCGCTGCGGCGCGACGACCTGCTGGTGCCGCAGTTGCGCGCGCTCTACCGCGCTGCGCAGCACGGCCCGCTGCAGGTGATGTTCCCGATGATCAGTACCGTGGAAGAGGTGCGCGAGTTGCGCGCGCGCATGGAAGCCGTGCGCGCCGAGCTGCAGGCGCCCGCGGTACCGGTGGGCATCATGATCGAGGTGCCTTCGGCCGCGCTGACCGCCGACCGCCTGGCCGCCCACGTGGATTTCTTCTCGATCGGCACCAACGATCTCACCCAGTACGCGCTGGCGGTGGACCGACAGCATCCGGAACTGGCCGGCATGGCCGACAGCCTGCATCCCGCGGTGCTGCGCCTCGTGGAGCGCACGGTGGCCGGCGCGGCGCGGCACGGCCGCTGGGTGGGCGTGTGCGGCGGCCTGGCGGGCGAGCCGCTGGGCGCGGCGCTGCTCGTGGGCCTGGGCGTGCAGGAGCTGAGCATGAGCGCGGGCGACATCGGCACCGTCAAGGCGCTGCTGCGGCGCCATTCCCTGGCCGAGCTGCAGGCGCTGGCGCGCAGCGCGCTCGACGTGGACACGGCCGACGAAGTGCGCGCCCTGGGCGCCGCGCTGCGCCCGGCCCCGCAGGCGCCCGGGCAGGAGGCCGACCATGGCTGATCACGCGACGCCCCGGGTCTTCACGGTCACCCTCAACCCGGCCATCGACCACACGGTGCGCGTGCAGTCGCTCGTGCCCGGCAGCGTGCACCGCGCGCTGGGCCAGCAGGTGGAAGCCGGCGGCAAGGGCGTGGGTGTCGCGGCCGTGCTCGCGGCGCTGGGCGTGCCGGTGACGGCCACCGGCTGGCTGGGCGCGGACAACGACGCGGTGTTCGCGGCCGCCTTCGCCGCGCGCGGCATCGCGGACGGCATGCTGCGCCTGCCGGGATCCACCCGCACCAACATCAAGATCGCCGATGCCGCGCGCGGCGACTCCACCGACATCAACCTGCCGGGCCTGGCCCTGGAGCCCGCGGCCCTCGCGCGCGCCGAGGCTGACCTGACCGCCGCGCTGTGCGCCGAGGTGCGGCCCGGCGACTGGTGCGAACTGGCCGGCAGCCTGCCGCCCGGCGCGGATGCCGCCGTGTGGGAGCGCATCGCCCGCGCCGTGGCGGCGCGCGGGGCGCGCATCGCCATCGACACGGGCGGCGCGGTGCTGCGGCAACTGCTGCAGGCGCTGGCCGATCCGGCGCGCGGCGCCGTGGTGCCCGTCGATTTCCTCAAGCCCAACCGGGCGGAGCTGGAAGAACTGGCCGGCCGCGAACTGCCCACGCCCGCCGATGTGGCGCAGGCCGCGCGCGTGCTGTGCCGCGCGCACGGTGTGCGGCAGCTGGCCGTGTCCCTGGGCGGCGACGGCGCGGTGATCGCCACGGCCGAAGGCTGCTGGCAGGCCGCGGCCGCCCGCGTGCCCGTCGCCACCACGGTGGGCGCGGGCGACGCACTGGTGGCTGGCACGCTCGCCGCCCTGTCGCAGGGCCGGGCCATGCCCGCCGCCGCGATCTTCGGCATGGCCTGCGCGGCCGCGCGCATCCAGCGCATCGCGCCGGGACTGCCCCCGCGCGCCGAGGTGGATGCCCTGGCCGCATCCATCCAGGCTACGCCGCTCTAAAGCAATCAGGAGACACACACCATGGCCCAACTCATCGCCATCGCCGCGAGCCAGGCCGGCCCGGCGCACAGCTTCATGGTGGCCGAGGCGCTGCGCGCCGCGGCCGAATCGCTCGGCCACCGCATCGCCGTGAGCGTGCACAGCAGCCTGGGCACCCAGGGCGGCTTCAGCGACGGCGAACTGGCGGGCGCCGCGGCGGCCATCATCGCCGCCGACATGCCCGTGGACCGCCAGGACCTGCTGGGCACGGCCGCGGCCCCCGTGCACGAAGCCGCCCCGCAGGAGGTGCTGGCCGATGCGGAACGCGTGGTGCGCGCCGCGCTGGCCCGCGCGGGCGGTGCGCCCGTGCAGGCCGCTGCTCCCGCAGTGGCTTCACCCGCAGCGGCCGCGCCCCAGGACGGCCCCCTGCGCATCGTCGCCATCACGTCCTGCCCCACGGGCGTGGCCCACACCTTCATGGCCGCCGAGGCGCTGGAGCAGGGCGCGCGTGCGCTGGGCCACACCATCAAGGTGGAGACGCAGGGCTCGGTGGGCGCACAGAACGCGCTCACCGCGGGCGAGATCGCCGGGGCCGACCTCGTGGTGATCGCGGCGGACACGCAGGTGAACCGCGACCGCTTCGTCGGCAAGCGCCTCTACGCCACCTCCACCAAGGCCGCCATCCACGATGCGGCGGCGGTCTTCGCCCAGGCGCGGGCACAGGCCCAGGCGTGGGGCGCTTCCGCATCGCCCGCCCCTGTGGCCGGCGGCACGGCGGCGGCCCCGGCAACGGCTGGCAAGCGTGAATCCTCCGGCGCCTACAAGCACCTGATGACGGGCGTCTCCTTCATGCTGCCCTTCGTGGTGGCGGGCGGCCTGCTGATCGCGCTGGCCTTCGCGCTGGGCGGCATCTACGTCTATGACGACGCCCACAAGGGCACGCTCGGCTGGGTGCTGTTCCAGGTCGGGGCCAAGGCGGGCTTCGCGCTCATGCTGCCTGCGCTGGCGGGCTACATCGCCTACTCCATCGCCGACCGGCCCGGCATCGCGCCCGGCATGATCGGCGGCATGCTGGCCGGCACCGTGGGCGCGGGCTTCCTGGGCGCCATCGCGGCAGGCTTCATCGCCGGCTATGCGGTGCACTGGCTGAACCGCTTCATCCGCCTGCCGCGCGGGCTGGACGGGCTCAAGCCCGTGCTGATCCTGCCGCTGCTGGGCGCGGCCATCGTCGGCGTGCTGATGATGATGGTGATCGGCGCACCCATGGCCGCCGTGATGGGCGCGCTGACGGACTGGCTCAAGGGCCTGCAGACCGGCAGCGCCGTGCTGCTGGGCGTGATCCTCGGCGCCATGATGGCCTTCGACATGGGCGGGCCGGTGAACAAGGCGGCCTACGTCTTCTCCACCACCCTGATCGCCAGCGGCGTGGCCAACCCCATGGCCGCCGCCATGGCCGCCGGCATGACGCCGCCGCTGGGCATCGCCCTGGCCTGCTGGCTGTTCAAGAGCCGCTTCACCGCCGAAGAGCGCGAAGCCTCCAAGGCCTCCGCCGTGCTGGGCCTGGCCTTCATCACCGAAGGCGCCATTCCCTTCGTGGCGCGCGACCCGCTGCGCGTGATCCCGGCCTGCGTGCTGGGCTCCGCGGTGGCCGGCGGCCTCTCGATGGCCTGGAACATCGGCCTGCAGGCGCCGCACGGCGGCGTGTTCGTGCTGGCCATTCCCAACGCGGTGAACCATGTCGTGCCGTACGCGGCCGCGATCCTGGCCGGCACCGTGGTGACGGCCCTGGCGCTGGGTGTGCTCAAGCGGAAGGCCAATGCAGGCTAGTGTTCCATGGCCGCATCGGCTTTCTCACGGAACCACGGGAGCAGAACGGTGCAGTGCGTCTAGCTGGTATGCGGTGGCGACGACGGACTCCACCGCATATTGGTGTTCGTCAGTGCCTGGCTCCATGCCATATGTATCCTGGATCACCCTGGACGCCGTTGCTCTCTGCTCCCCCGTATGCATGTTCGATAACGCGGCGCGTGCCCTGTCGGCGAACTCTCCGGACACCACTTGCGGTTCCACGAATTGTTCCCACTGCACGGGGTCGCGCAGAATCCTGTTCAGCTTCTTTTCGGTAAAGGGGTCGTTGTCAGGGTGAACCAGCGGAACCAGCCCTTCGAGGCGGCTTTTCATCCGTCCGGCATCGTCCTTGTCGAACGCCCATACCGGCTCTTCGATCGGGGTCCGGCTCCACGCGCTGTCCTGCAGCCGAACGGCAGGGCCATTGCCCCATGCTTCCATGACGATGGTCGATTTTCCGTGGCGGCCGTCCGACTGGCGCCGCAATTCGTTCCAGGTGTGCCCGGTCCGGGTCGGGACGGCATATCCCGCGTTCGTTATCTCGTGCAAGTGGACGGTGCCTCCAACGGTTTCGCTGCGCTCGTTCGGCGCCATGTGCGGCGCATGGACGATGCCGACGAGAGGTGCGATCTGATCGCAGACTGCAGCGCCCATGGCTACCGCCGTCGCGATCATGCTGGTGGCGTCCGCTGCCATCTTCGCCACCGAAGAACCGATCTGGTTTTGTCCACCTGATGGCGCGTTGTCTGCCTGCACATTACCTCGGCCGTGCTTCAACAGCGCACGCACGTCATGTACGGTTTGCCCTGCGGCAGCCAGCCGTCTCGGGCTCGTGACCTCATCGCCAACGGCATACGCGGCCAGATGGTACGCCGCCTGCTGGATCTCGTGCGGCTCCAGGGGGTGGTTCCCTCCGTACCGCAGATGGGCGGGATGCGTTCCCAGGTAGACACGGGGTGGTGGCGCGTAGGCGGGGCTGTTGCCGCCTCTGGAGCTGAGCCCTTCGGAACTTGATGCGTGGCTTAGAGAGGTTCGGGCCGGCGATGAATGGGCGGGAGAGCCGGTAGCGCTAGCCTGATAGCGCCGGGTATTGCTGGGGGGCTTGATGCAATTTCCCATGGAACTTCCTTGAGTGCCTGTGGGCGGCCTGCTGTGGATGCACATCCACGCTGGTCGCCGGTACAGGTGATGGCAAATCCATGTTGTATGGCAGCGCCCATGCACATGTTCGCTGGGTTGCGAACTTCTCCGTAGCGCAGCGAAGAGGTGCGGCTGCAGGCTAAGACGGCATCTCCGGACCTTGACGGCACATTCCTACCGGCGGTTGCGCCGCACCGGTGTTTCCAACAGGCGGTAGCTCCCGCCCGGCTCCACGCGCACGTTGAAGGTGCGCAGCCGGTCGTCCTCGTCGTGCTCGTAGCGGGCCTTCACCGTGATCTCGATGGCCGCGCCGCGCGCTCGGCACTGCACGGATTCGAAGCGGTACTGGCTGTGGTCGTCGTTCAGTTCGGGAAAGGCGACGGTCTTCGTGATGCGCGACGGGTCGCCCTGCAGCGGGTCGCTCACCCACTGCACGTAGAGCTCGCTGCCCGCGCCCTCGTTCACGTTCGCCTCCACCACGCGGTAGGTGCCCTGTCGGGACGCTTCCGCCCACTGGCCGCAGGGCAGCACCTGGCGCACGGAGGCGGGCAGGGCTTCCACCTGCGCGCGCATCCAGGATTCGGCCGCCCGGGTGGCGGCCGGCAATGCCGCGAAGCAGGCGAGTGCGAGAAGGGTTGCGTGTCGTTTCACCATTGCGCCGTACTCGCTTCGGTTGCGTTCTTCCAGGACACCTGGGGATGCCGGTAGATCTCGCGCGTGGAGATGCCCAGCGTGGATGTGAGCTGTGCGGCCAGCCACGTCAGCGAGACCTGCTGCGCGCCCGTCACGGCTTCGAAGTTCTGGCCCTGCACCCCCGAGACGATCTCGATGCCGATGGAGTCGCTGTTGTCCGGGTATCGCCTGGGGAAGGGCTTGTGCTTTTCCACCGTGCCGATCTGGCGGCCCACGGTCTTGCCCTTGAGCGCGGCGACCTCGGCCAGCGTGCACTTGTGCTCTTCCATGCAGCGTGACTTGATGAAACCCACGTGGTGGGTCTTCTGGTAGATGGAGGCCGTCTGGTAGATCGTGCCGTCCTTGTCGATGAGGAAGTGCGCGCCGTTGGGGTTGGCCGTCTTGTAGCTGTTGAATGACGACTGCGCCGTGGAAGCCCCCGTCTGGTGGACGATGATGCCGTTGATCACCTTCATCTCTCCGCGCTGGATGGCCCCGTGGATTGCCAGCCGCACACGCGGATGCTGTACTTTTCCGGTTTTGTCGATGTCCATGCCTTGCCTGTTCCTCCTTTGGTGTGAACGGGCCATGCTATCGGCGAGGCTCGATGTGTAAACACCTGTTTCCTGGCGTTGCATAACCTTGCCGCTCGATACATCGAGGGGCCTGGTTTGGGCGTCGATCGCCGTGTCCTGGATGCTGAGCGGTTACGCTTGCAGCATGCTTTGGAACCGTTCCCTCCAGCCTTGCATGGGAGTCGCCATGAAATTGCCCGTGTCCCTTGGCCTCCTCGCCGCCTCCTGCCTGTTCTCCTTCGCTGCCTTCGCCCAGACCGCATGCCCCTCGGGCGTGGTGGCCGGCAGCGCGCTTTGCGGGCCGAGCGGCGATGGAGAGGAGGCGCCTCCGCGGCCGACGGGCAAGTGGATCAAGACCTGGGGGGCGATCGCGCGCTCTTCGTCCTCCGGGGACGTCGGCAGCAGCACTGGCAAATTCACGGAAGAGGAAGCACGCGAAGGCGCTGTGAAGGTCTGCGCCAATCTGGGCAATTCGGATTGCACGGCCGTGTTCACCTATTACAACCAGTGCGTAGCCGTGGTGGACAGTCAGAAGCTTGCGTCCGGGCGTGTCTTGCGCAGGATCACATCTGCCGGGAGCATCGCCTCGGCCCAGGACCTCGCGCTGGAGCAATGCCGTAAGGCCGGTGGAACCGAGTGCAAGGTGATAGGAACGGATTGCACGAAGCCGTACTTCCACAAGTATTGAGACTGGCGCGAGCCACGGACACCGTCGAACCACACATCCAGGTACCGCCATGGAACATCCCTTTTCGATCGGTCTGCTGGCCGCCGCCTCCTGCCTGTTCTCCTTCGCGGCCTTCGCCCAGACCGCATGCCCCTCGGGCGTGGCGGCCGGCAGCGCGCTTTGCGGCCCGAGCGGTGGCGGCGAGGAGGCGCCCCCGCGGCCTACAGGCGAGTGGATCAAGACCTGGGGCGCCATCGCGACCTCCTCGTCCAGCGGGGACATCGGCAGCAGCACCGGAAAATTCTCGGAGGAGGAGGCCCGCCAGGGCGCCATGCAGCTCTGCTCCAAGCTCGGCAACTCGGATTGCGTCGTCTCGCACACCTATCGCAACCAGTGCGTCGCGGTGGTCGATAGCTCGAAATCCACTTCCGGGCGCGCGATCGGCAAGATCATCAGTGCAGTGAGCATCCCCGCGGCGCAGGAGCGGGCGCTGGAGGATTGCCGCAAGGCCGGTGGCACCGAGTGCAAGGTGCGCGGGACGGATTGCTCGAAACCCTACTTCCACAAGTATTGATCCAGCGGGACCGGGGGGCGAGGCCGGCCCGCGGGCTACCGGCTCACGCCGGCTGCGCCAGCGTCCCCGCCAGTTCCCACAGCGACCCCATCTGCCCCGAATGGAACAGCAGCGGCGGCGCGTCGCTGCGCGTGAACCGCTCGATGCGCCCGAGCAGCACGGTGTGGTCGCCCTCCTGGTGGCGCGAGTAGGTGCTGCATTCGAAGGTTGCCACGCTCTCGCGCAGGCGGGGGCAACCGTTGCCGGCGGTGTCGAAGCCGGCCTCGAAGCGCTCGAACTTGTCCGGCGCCGGCCTGGCGAAGTGCCAGGCGAGTTCGCGCTGCGAGGCGGCCAGCACGCTGAGGTTGAAGGACCGCGCCGTCAGGAAGGCGTCGGCGCTGCGCGCGTCGTCGCGGATGCTCCAGAGCAGCAGGGGCGGGTCGAGCGAGACGGACGCGAAGGAGTTGATGGTCATGCCTTCGCGCTTGCCGTCGGGCGTGGCGGTGGTGACCAGGCATACGCCGGTGGGAAAGGCGCCGAGCGCCTGCCGCAGCGCGCGCGCATCGACCGTGTCGGCCGCGTCGCCGGTGATGAGGGCCCAGGAATACATCGCGTAGCTCCGTTCTCGTGTTTTTGCAGCGAAGCGGTTCTGGCGAGGCGCCGCATCGCAGGCAGTAGCAGCGCTACGACAAGATGCGGCAACGACGGCAGAAAGGTTTTGTGAGTCGCGTTCAGTACTGGCCCTTGGGCTCCAGGCCCAGCAGGTATTGCCCGACCATGGAGGACACGGCGTCCCAGTTCAGGCTGATGTGGCGGGAGATCGCGTTCGCGTCGCGCCACATGCGCTGGATGGGCTGGTCCAGCGCCAGGCCCGCGCCGCCCACGCTGGCGAACACGGCCTCCACGGCGTCGCGCGAAAGGCGCGCGGCGAAGGCGTGGTCGCGCCGGTTGCGTATGCGCCGGGCGACGTCGATGGCCTGGCCGTCCATGGCCATCTGTTCGACCTGCGCGGTGTCGCGGTAGATCAGCAGGCGGGCGGCATCCACGCTGGCGGAGGCTTCGGCCAGCCGCGACTGCACGGGGAAGAATTCGCTCAGCCGGTTCCCGCCGCCCGAGACCGCGCCGCGCGTCACGCGCACGCCGGCCAGCTCGATCAGCGCGTCCACCGCGCCCTGGGCGGTGCCCAGGATGGGGGAGGTCAGGCACACCGGCACGGCCGACAGGAACGGGATGCGGTAGATCGGGTTGGTGTTCGCGCGTGCGCCGGGCGGCTGGTTGGACGAGGCTTCCGCGAAGGTCAGTTTGCGGTGCCCGGGAATGAAGAGCGGCTGGTCGATGGCGATGGCCTTGGAGCCTGTGCCCGCCTGGCCGGCGACGTGCCAGTTGTCCTCGATCCGCCAGTCGGCGCGCGGCGCGAGCAGGAAGCCGGCGGACGGTGGTGCGCCCTGGTCTTCGGGCGGAAACTGCACGCCCAGCAGGGCCCATTGCGAGTTGTCCACATTGGAGGCGAACAGCCATCGGCCCTGCACGAGGTAGCCGCCATCGACCTTCTGCGGCATCGTGGCCGGCGCGTACGAGCCGCACACGATGGCCGACGGGTCGTCGCGCCACACGTCGTCCTGCGCCTGCTCGGGGAAGGTGCCCACCAGCCACTGGTGGATGGCGCCCAGCGAGCATCCCCAGGCCGACGAGGTGCAGCCGCGCGCCAGTTCGCTGACCACGTCGATGAAGGCCGTGAAGCCGTATTCGTAGCCGCCATAGCGCGCCGGCTGCATGAGCTTGAAGAAGCCCGCGTCGCGGAAGGCGCGGGTCGTCTCTTCGGAAACGCGGCGGTCCCGCTCCGTCTGCTCGGCCCGTGCGCGCAGCACGGGGACCAGATCGCTTGCGGATGCAACGATCGAATCCAGGGAAGGTGCACCCGCCACGGGCGAGTGGCGGCCGGGGGCGGGAAGGTCCACGTGGTCGAGCGCGGCGAAGGGATGGGCGGTGGGCATGGTGTCTCCGGATGGAATGGTTGAGCCGTCTTCTGTGAAGCCATTGGAGAGCTTTTTATTTGCATTTGCAAGTAAATAACGCTCGGGGTTTTCACGCATGCCTGCGGGGCTTAAACGGATGTCCCACGGTTCCGGCACCGGTAAGATGGGCCATGGCCACCCGAAAAAAGATCCCGGCGACCGCGAAAACTGCGGCCTCCAAGGCACTCAGGCGCGCAGTTGCAGCGCCTGCCGCTGCCGCAGAATCCATTGCAAATGCAGGCAAAGAGGTGCGGCTCGACCTCGAGCGCGCCATTCCGTATCTGCTGGCGCGTGCGGGCTCGCGCATGGGCCAGTCGTTCAGCCGGGAGCTGCGGCAGTTCGAGCTGTCGCTCACGGACTGGCGTGTGTGCGTGGCGCTGCACCACCAGCCCCACCAGCGGCTTTCCGACCTGGCGCTGCACACCTCGACGGAGCCTTCCACGCTGTCGCGCGTCGTCGACGGGCTGCTGCAGCGCGGCCTCGTGGTGCGCGACCGCTCGGGCGAGGACGCCCGCGCGCTGGCGTTGAGCCTGACCCCGGCAGGGCACGACCTGACGCTGCGCATCATTCCGCTGGCACAGCTGTACGAGCGGGTGTCCCTGGGGGGGCTGACCCACGCGCAGGCCGAGTCGCTGCGCGACATGCTGCGACTGCTCTACGACAACCTCGCCGCGCTGGACCGGGAGTGAGCGGCATGCCCGAGGGCAAGGAGGCGGTGCGGTGAACATCCACTCGATCGACCTGAACCTGTTCCTGGTCTTCCAGGCCATCTTCGCGACCCGCAGCGTCACGCTGGCGGGCGAGCGGCTGGGCATGACGCAGTCGGCGGTGAGCAATGCACTCAAGCGCATGCGAGAGCGCTTCAACGACGTACTGTTCGTGCGATCGGCGGAGGGCATGGTGCCCACGCCGCTGGCCGAACGGCTGATCGGCCCGGTGGAGGAAGGGCTCGCGGCGTTTTCCCAGGCGGTGGACCAGGGGCGCACGTTCGAGGCGGGTAGCTCCGGGCGCCTGTTCCGCATCGCGGTCAACGACATCGGGCAGCTGGTGATGGTGCCCCGGCTGCTGTCGCTGGCCCGGGGCCTGGCGCCGGGCATCCGTTTCGAGACCGTGGACGTGCCCCGCGCCGAGGCCCGCCAGCGGATGCTGCACGGCCAGATCGATGTCGCGCTGGGCAGCTGGGAGCCCATGGGGCCGTCGTTCTACCAGCAGCGCCTGTTCGACGAGACATTCGTGGTGCTCGTGGCCCGCGCGTCGCCGCTGGGCACGCGCGACGCCATCACGCTGGACGACTACCTCGCGGCCGAGCACATCGCCTACCGGCCGCGCGGCACCACCGACCACCAGCTGCAGCAGGCCCTGGAGCGCGTGGGCGCGCTCGACCGCCGGCGCGTGGTGCTCACTGCCGCCCATTCGCTGGGTCTGTCGTCCATCGTCGCCACCACCGGGCTGGTGCTGACCGCGCCCCAGCGCCTCGCGCAGGCCATGGTGGCTTCACGCTCGGACCTGCATATCCTGAACGCGCCGTTCGACGTGGCACCCTTCGAGATCAGCCAGCAGTGGCACGAGCGCTTCCACCAGGACAGCGGCAACCGCTGGCTGCGCGAGCTGATGTTCGGCCTGTTCCACGAGAAGTCGCGGCGCGCGCCGGACGCCGCAGCGGATGCGGCCAGTGCGGTCAGTGCGGGAGCGGACGTGCCCGCCGGCCCGCCGGGCTGATGCCGCCGCCCATTCCACGCGTCCTGCCTGCGGAGCGGATCGCCCGCCGTCAGGCGGCGTTCGGCGTGGCCAGGGGCGCCCGGCCGTGGAAAGCGGCCTCCAGCAGCTGCCGCAATGCGGCCTGCTCCAGCGGCCGCGGATTCGGGTAGGGCTGCGACGCGGCCAGTTCCGCCGCGCGGTCCAGCCCCGATTCGGGCATGCCGATCTCCTGCAGCGACAGCGGCGCGCCGTGCTCCGCGGCGAGCCGGTGCAGGCCCAGGGGCGCGTCGTCCGCGCCCAGCGCACGCGCGATGCGCTCCATGGCCTGCGGGGCGGCGGCCGCGTTGTAGCGCATCGCATGGGGCAGGATGACGGAGTGCACCTCGGCATGCGGCAGACCGAAGCTGCCGCCCAGGGTGTGGCAGAGCTTGTGGTGCAGCCCCATGGAGACGGCCCCCAGCACGGTGCCGCAGAGCCAGGCGCCGTACAGGGCCTGGCTGCGCGCCGGCAGGTCCTGCGGGTCGGCGTGCAGCGGCTGCAGCGCGCCGGCGCAGGCGCGGATGCCTTCCTCGGCCATCAGGGCCGTGACCGGGTTGCCGTCGTGGGCATACAGGCCCTCGCAGGCATGGGCGATGGCGTTGAGCGTGCTGGACACCGTGAGCGGCAGGGGCAGGGTGAGCGAGAGCGTGGGGTCATAGACCACCGTGCGTGGCAGCACGCGGGCATCGCGTCCGGTCTTTTTCAGGCCGGCCTCGGTGATGCCGTAGATCGGCGTCGCCTCGCTGCCGGCGTAGGTGGTGGGCACCGCGACAATCGGCAGGCCACTCTCCAGGGCGATGGCCTTGCCCAGGCCGATGGTCGATCCACCGCCCACGGCGAGGGCGCAGTCGGCGTCCAGCGCCGCCGCTGCGGCCCGGGCCCGGCGGGCCACCTCGATGGGCACGTGCATCTCGGCGCCGTCGAAGATACCGGCCACCCGGCCGGGCAGGCGCTGCGCGACGGCCTCGGCCTGCCCGCGCTGGTTCGGCGTGCACATCACCAGGGCGCGCCGCACGCCCAGGCGGTCCAGTTCCCCGGGCAGGCGCTCGAGGCTGCCCGCGCCGAAGACGATCCGCGACGGGCTCGCGGCGTAGGAGAACGACAGGGGGGCCATGGCCATCCTCACGGTGCCTGCGGGGCGGGGGCCGCGGGGTTCAGCACGAAGTCGTAGTCCAGCGTGTGGAAGGGCGTGTCCATGCGGGTGCCGTCGGGGGCCGTGCCGGGGCCGTGGGGCTTCCAGTCGGCCACCAGGGACGAGCGCACGCCGAACACCGCGTCCGAATCCAGGTACTCGCCACCCGAGCGGAACACGTGGGTGACCAGCGTCTCGTAGCCCGGCGCCTGGATCATGAAGTGCAGGTGCGCGGGCCGCCAGGGATGCCGCCCCGTGCGCTCCAGCAGCCGGCCCACGGGTCCGTCGTGCGGGATGGGGTAGGGCACCGCGAGGATGGAGCGGAAGCGGTAGCGCCCGTCCGGCTCGCTCGCCAGGCGGGCCCGGCCTTCGGCGTGGTCCAGGCCGGGGCGCTGGACGTCGTAGGTGCCGTCCTCGTCCGATTGCCATACGTCGATCGTGGCGCCGGCCACCGGCTCGCCGCCGATGCCGCGCACCGTGCCGCTCACGAAGCAGGGCTGCCCGTGCGCACCGTTGGCGATGTCGTCGCCGTTGCAGACAACGGGTGCATCGGCCACGTAGAACGGGCCGAAGACGGTGGCTTCCGTGCAGCCCGCGGGGCGGCGGTTGTTCTGCGCCGTGACGAGGGTGGACAGGCCCAGCACGTCCGAGAGCAGGATGAATTCCTGCCGCCGGGCGTCGGTGATGTGCCCCACGCGCGTGAGAAAGTCGATGCCCTGCGCCCATTCGGCCTCGGTCAGCTCCACCTCCCGCGCGAAGTCGTGCAGGTGCCGCACCAGGCTGTCCAGCACGCGGCGCAGCCGCGCGTCCTGCGTGCCGGCCTGTGCCTTCAGCACGGCCTGGGTGATGGTCCATTCGTCGATGTCGATCATGGAGGGCCTTTCTCGCTGTGCGTCGTGTCTCAACCCTGCGGCAGCTTGAAGAGCGACAGGGCGTTGGTGCGGCCGATTTTCAGTCGGTCGGCCTCGCTGATGGCCGCGCCGTCGAACCAGTGCGCGGCGTGGTCCACGTTCTCGAAGGGCCAGTCGGTGGAGAACAGGATGCGGTCCGCGCCCACTTCGAGCAAGGCGTCGATCAGCGTCTGCGTGCGGAAGTTGCCCGAGGTGGTCAGGTAGAAATTCTCGTGGAAGTAGTCGCACAGTTTGCGCTTCGCGGGGTAGCCCTTGGGCATGTCCACCCAGGCGTTGCGGTGGTCCACGCGCCACATGTTGTAGGGCAGGCCTTCGCCGAGGTGGCCGAGGATGATCTTCAGCCCCGGGTGCCGGTCGAACAGGCCGCTGGCCATGAGGCGCAGCGCATGCACGGCGGTTTCCTGCGCGAAGGCCCAGGTGGGGCCCATCAGCCAGGGATGCCCCTGGTAGATCTGCGCCCAGCTGGCGATGGGGTTGCGCGGGTGCAGGTAGAAGGGCGCGTCCAGCCATTCCACGGCCGCCCAGAAATCGCCGTATTGCGGTGCGTCGTAATAGACCACGTTCTCGGGCGTGCCGACCTGCGAGAACCCGTTGACCAGCGCGCCGCGGAAGCCCAGGTCCTGCATGCAGCGCTCCAGCTCGCGCGTGGCGAGGTCGGGATCCTGCATCGGCAGCGCCGCGAAGGCCTGGAAGCGGTCCGGCCGGCGGGCCACCTGCTCGGCCAGGAAGTCGTTGGCGCGCACGGCGATCTCCACGGCCTTGCGCGGGTCGGGAATCGCCTGCACGGCGGGCGCGTTGAGCGACAGGATCATCATCTCCATGCCGTTGGCGTCCATCTCGCGCAGCCGCCGTTCATGGATGTCCAGCAGGCGCAGGCTCAGTTCCTTCCAGTAGTCGCCGGGCACGAAGCCGGCCGAATCCTGCAGCGTCTCCGGAATGGCGAAATGTTCCTCGAGGCCGATCTTTCCCTGCATGGGTGTCTCCTTTGCCGCGCCTCGCGGGCGCCGTGTGATGGGTGATCGAATGGAATGTAGGGAGCGCGGACCGGCGGGTCGAACGAAATTCCGTGATAGCGCGCATTCACCAATCGCATGCAGCCGGAGCCCAGGGCCGACCGGCGCGGCCCCATGGGAAGACCCGCCCCACCATTTCCGCGGCGCATACGGGACATCCTGAAAATGCGTTGGACCCGGTGCCCCGCCGTGCAGATGATCGGTGGGCGATGCGCTGGCAACCGCCGCGCGCCGGATTCCAACGACAACGCAACGGAGACAACGGACGTGCGCCACATCGACCTCCACCAACTGGCGGACACCGCCCGCTTCAACCGGTTCCACGCACTGGTGCTTTTCTGGTGCGCGCTGATCATCGTGTTCGACGGCTACGACCTCGCCGTCGTCGGCATCGCCCTGCCGTCGATCATGGCCAAGATGGGCGTGGACGCCACCCACGCGGGCTTCATGGTGAGTTCGGCGCTGTTCGGCATGATGTTCGGCGCCATCCTGCTGGGCACCGTGGCGGACCGCATCGGGCGCCGGTGGGCCATCGTCATCTGCCTGGCGCTGTTCAGCGTCTTCACCGCGGGAGCCGGCCTGGCGCAGGGGCCGGTGTCGTTCAGCGTGATGCGCTTCCTGGCGGGGCTGGGCATCGGCGGCGTGATGCCGAGCGTGGTGGCGCATATGACGGAATACGCACCCAGGAAGATGCGCGCCACCCTGGTCACGCTGATGTTCAGCGGGTATGCGCTCGGCGGCATGCTGGCGGCGCTGCTGGGCAAGGGCCTGCTGGAGAGCCATGGCTGGCCGTCGGTGTTCTTCGCCGCCGGCCTGCCCCTGCTGCTGGTGCCGTTCCTCCTGAAGTCGCTGCCCGAGTCCATGCCGTTCCTGTTGGCCCGGGGCCGTACCGATGAACTCCGGCAGATCGCCGCCCGGCTGGACCCGGGCTACATGCCGCAGGACGGAGACCGCTTCACCATTCCCGCCCACGAAAAGGCCGCCGCCGCGCCCATCCGCCAGCTGTTCAGCGACGGCCGGGGCTTCAGCACGGTCATGTTCTGGATCGCCTTCTTCATGTGCCTCTTCATGGTGTTCGCGCTCAGCTCATGGCTCACCAAGCTCATGGCCGGCGCCGGTTACAGCCTGGGCTCCGCGCTGAATTTCGTGCTGGTGATGAACATCGGCGCGGTGGCGGGCGCGGTCGGTGGCGGCTGGCTGGCCGACCGGTTCCATATCAAGTACGTGCTGGCCGGCATGTATGCGCTGGCAGCGGTGTCGCTCACGCTCCTGGGGCAGCCGGCCTCGACGCCCGTGCTCTTCCTGCTGCTCGGCCTGGCGGGCGCCTCCACCATCGGCACGCAGATCGTCGCGAACGCCTATGCCGGCCAGTTCTACCCCATGGCAGTGCGCGCCACGGGCCTGGGCTGGGCCCTGGGCGTCGGCCGCAGCGGAGCCATCCTGGCACCCATCCTGATCGGCATGCTCGTGGGCATGCGCCTGCCGCTGCAGCAGAACTTCGTCGCCATCGCGATCCCCGCGGTCATCGGCATGGTCGCGGTGCTGCTGATCCAGCACGGCCGGTCGGCAGCGGACGCCATGCCCCGCGATGCGCTGCTGTCCAAGTGAAGCACCGATCCATCCGGCATTCCCCTGGAGACGACGACATGAAGAAGCATTCCCTTTCTGCCGCCATGGCCCTGGCGGCAATGCATTGCGCTGGCGCGCACGCCCAGTCCGCCGTGGCGCTGTACGGCACCGTCGATGCGGCGGTCACGCGGAGGCAACTGTCTGGCGAAACCGCCGTGGGCGGCGTGACCAGCGGGGGGCTGTCCACCTCGCGCTGGGGCATCGCCGGCACCGAGGATCTGGGAGGCGGGTTGCGCGCCCAGTTCGACCTGAGCTCTTTCATCCGGGTGGATACCGGCGACGCCGGGCGGTCCGCGACCGAGCCGTACTGGGCCCGTGCCGCCTGGGTGGGGCTCGGGTCGGCCACGGCGGGTTCCGTCCGCCTCGGCCGCATTCCCACCAACGGCTTCCAGCAGGCCGTGCGGTTCAACCCCTTCGGGGATTCGGCGGTGCTCAGCCCCTTCCTGCTGCACAACTACCTGCCCAGCCCGTCCCAGTCCCTGATGACGTCCGACGGCTTCCTGGATTCCGGCTGGAGCAATTCGGTGGCCTACACCAGCCCGTCCTTCGCCGACGTGACGGCCAGCGTGCAGTACGCGGCCCGCGAGGGCTCGGGCGCCGGCCGGCGTCTGGGCCTGGGTGCCCTCTACGGCGCGCCCGCATCGAGATTTTCCGTGGGGGTCAGCTACGAGAAGACCGGCGGCGCCGCGGCCACGTTCCCGCGCCGCAATCCGGTGTCCGATCCCGCCGCGGGCGTGGTCACCCTGCGGGACTTCACCCATGCCACCGTGGGGGCCAGCTACGACTTCGGCGCCGTCAAGCTGTTCGGACAGTACCGCCATGCGCGCCTGGAAGGCACCGGGGGCAAGGTCCGCCTTCAGACGGCCCAGCTGGGGGCCGCGGTGCCCCTGGGCGCCGGCAAGGTGCTGGCCAGCGTGGCGCGCACGGAGAAGACCGAGGCGGCAGCGCAGGACCAGCAACGCACCTCGTTCGCGCTCGGCTACGACCACGACCTGTCGAAATGCACGGACGTGTATGTGGCGACGCTTTTCGACAAGGCTTCCGGCCTGGACCGCGGCACCACGCTGGCTGTGGGCATCCGCCACCGGTTCTGACCGCTCGGCCGCCGTGGCCGCCGGCCGTCGCGGCGGCGGACGGCGCTCAGCCCGGCGCGTCCTGTGCCGGCGCCTGCACCTGCAGCCGCCCCCGCCCCGCGCGCTTGGCCTCGTAGAGGGCCGCATCGGCACGCGCCATGAGGTCCGCGAGCAGCGGGGCGGCGGCCGCGGTGCCGGGGGCCGGCAGGCCGGCCCCCAGGGTGGCGGCCCCGGCGCTGTAGCCGACCGGGAATCCCAGGGCCTGCGGGCTTTCGGCGGCCAGCCGCGCGCGCAGCCGGCGGTCGAAGCTCTCGGCGGCGCGGTCGCCCGGGGCATGCGCGAGCAGCACGGCGAACTCCTCGCCGCCGATGCGGCCCGCCACGTCGCCCGTGCGCGTCGCGTCCTGCAGCAGCCGCGCGAAGAACGCGAGCACGTGGTCGCCCGTACCGTGCCCATGCGTATCGTTCACGCGCTTGAAGTGGTCCACGTCCAGCATCACGGCGGTCACGTGCAGGCCGTGCCGCAGCGCATGCGCCAGCAGCGCCCGGCCCCGCACATCGAAGCCGCGCCGGTTGAGCACGCCGGTGAGCGCGTCCGTCTTGGCCAGGGCGCGGAGCTTGTCCTCGGCCTCGGTGCGCCAGGCCACGAGCAGGGCCATGGTGCCCAGCACCAGGGTCACGTTGGTGGCGAGCGCGGCGGCGATGTTGACCGGATGCGGCGTGCGGAAGCTCGGATACGCGTCGGTGAAGGCGCCGAGCACGCCGCGCGCGCCCGTGAAGCCGGCCATCGCGACGAGGCAGGCGCACAGCAGCAGGCGCCAGTGCCGGGGCGACGGGCGCCAGGGCACGAGCGTGGCCCGCGCGACGGTGGCCAGCAGCACGGCCAGCAGCAGGTTGGCCCAGCCCACGCGGAAGGGGTAGCTGCCGAAGCCCAGGGTGTAGCCGAGCGGTATCGCGGCGACCAGCCAGGGCAGCCAGCGCCGCCCCGGGCGCGGCCCCAGCCATTCCTGCAGGGCGGCGAACAGAGCCCACTGCGCCGCCGCCGCGCAGCCGATGGCGAGCGTGGACAGCGCCTGGTCCCACAGCCGGGAGGAGGCGATGATGGCTGCCCAGGACAGGGCCTGCAGCGCCACGCTGGCCTGCGTGAAGCGCGCGGCGCGGCTCACCTCCCGCCCCATGATGAGCGGCAGGGCGATCGAGAGCATGAACAGGTTGGTGGCCGTGACGGCCAGCAGCGTGACGAAATCCAGCGCCATCGTGCGTTGTCGGCGCCGTGGCGCTCCGCTACTGGAAGGCGACTTCCGCGAAGCTGCGCAACTTGCGGCTGTGCAGGCGGCTCACGCCGCCGTCGCGCAGGATGTCGATGGCGCGCATGCCGATGCGCAGATGCTGGTCCACGCGCTCGCGGTAGAAGTGGTTGGCCATGCCCGGCAGCTTGATCTCCCCGTGCAGCGGCTTGTCGGACACGCACAGCAGCGTGCCGTAGGGCACGCGGAAGCGGAAGCCGTTGGCGGCGATCGTCGCGCTTTCCATGTCCAGCGCCACGGCGCGGCTCTGGCTGAAGCGCCGCTGGGGCATGTTGTCGGGCAGCAGCTCCCAGTTGCGGTTGTCGGTGCTGGCCACGGTGCCGGTGCGCATGATGCGCTTGAGCTGGTCCTCGGGCACCTGGGTCACGTCGGCCACCGCCTGCTGCAGCGCGAGCTGGATCTCGGCCAGCGCGGGGATCGGCACCCACAGGGGCAGTTCCTCGTCGAGCACGTGGTCCTCGCGCACGTAGGCGTGCGCCAGCACGTAGTCGCCCAGTTGCTGGCTGTTGCGCAGGCCCGCGCAGTGCCCCAGCATCATCCAGGCGTGCGGCCGCAGCACGGCGATGTGGTCGGTGATGGTCTTGGCGTTGGACGGGCCCACGCCGATGTTCACCATGCTGGTGCCGCTGCGGTCGGCGCGCACCAGGTGGTAGGCGGGCATCTGCGGCAGGCGCGGCGGCGGCGAGCCGAGGTCGTCGCCCGGTTCGGCGGGCAGGCCGGTGCGGCGGGTGACCACGTTGCCCGGCTCGATGAAGGCGACGTATTCGCTGTCGGGGTTCGCCATCTCGGCATGGCCCAGGCGCACGAATTCATCGATGTAGAACTGGTAGTTCGTGAACAGCACGAAGTTCTGGAACCACTCGGGCGCGGTGCCCGTGTAGTGGCGCAGGCGGTGCAGCGAATAGTCCACGCGCGGGGCGGTGAACAGCGACAGCGGCTGCGCCTCGCCCGCGCGCGGCTCCCAGGTGCCGTTGGCGATGCCGTCGTCCATGGCGGCGAGGTCGGGCAGGTCGAACACGTCGCGCATGAGCATGCGGCGCTGGGCCGAGAGGGTGCCCTCGATGTGGTCGTGCTCGGCGAACGAGAAGTGGATGGGGATGGGCTGGTTGCTGATGCCCACCTCCAGTTCGACGTTGTGGCTGGCGCGCAGCAGCCGGAACTGCTCGGCGTAGTAGCGCGCGAACAGGTCGGGGCGGGTGAGGGTGGTCTCGTAGCGGCCCGGACCCTCCACGAAGCCGTAGGCCAGCTGCGTCGCCGCGCGCGCCACCGTGGTGGTCTGCACCCGCACGAAGGGGTAGAAGGCCCGCACGTGGCCGCTCGGCGTCTCGCCGGCCACGAAGCGCTGCATGGCGTTTCTCAGGTGGCCGATCTGCTCCTGGTAGATGCGCTGGACCTGGGCCAGCGCGTCGGCGGGATCGGTGTGGAAGGTGGGCTCTGTGAATTCTGGTATCTGGGCCATGGGCGTATTGTCCACGCCCGCCGCATGGTGCGCCGGGAAAGGGGTCGGACCGGGATAATCGGGCGATGCAACCCTCTCCCTCTTCCCCGGCTCCCCGGGCTGCCGCGGCTTCCGCGGGCTTCGACGCCCTCGGGCTCTCCCCCGAGGTGCTGGCCAACCTGCGCCAGCTCGGCTACGAGCGCATGACGCCCATCCAGGCGGCCAGCCTGCCGCCCGCCCTGCTGGGCCGCGACCTGATCGCTCAGGCCAGCACCGGCAGCGGCAAGACGGCCGCCTTCGGGCTGGCCCTGCTGGAGCGCCTCAATCCGCGCCGCTTCGCCGTGCAGGCGCTGGTGCTCTGCCCCACCCGCGAACTGGCAGACCAGGTGGCGGCCGAGGTCCGCCGGCTGGCCCGCGCGCAGGAGAACATCAAGGTGGTCACCCTCTGCGGCGGCGTGCCGCTGCGCGGGCAGGTCGCGAGCCTGGAGCACGGAGCGCATGTCGTCGTCGGCACGCCCGGCCGCGTGATGGACCACCTGGAGCGCGGCACGCTCGACCTGGGCGCGCTGGCCACCTTCGTGCTGGACGAGGCCGACCGCATGCTCGACATGGGTTTTTCCGAAGACATCGCCCAGGTGGCGCGCCGCTGCCCGGACACCCGCCAGACGCTGCTGTTCTCGGCCACCTATCCCGAAGGCATCGAGCGGATCGCACGGCAGTTCATGAAAGACCCGCAGCGCATCGCCGTGCAGGCCCAGCATGCCGAAGGCAAGATCGAGCAGCGCTGGTACGAGGTGCAGGAGCGCGAGCGCCTGCATGCCGTCTCGCAGCTGCTGAACCATTTCCGGCCGGAATCCGCCATCGCGTTCTGCAATACGAAGCAGCAGTGCCGCGATCTGGTGGAAGTGCTGCGCGCACAGGGGTTCAGCGCCCTGGCCCTGCACGGCGACCTGGAGCAGCGCGACCGCGACCAGGTGCTGGTGCAGTTCGCCAACCGCAGCTGCAGCGTGCTGGTGGCCACCGACGTGGCCGCGCGCGGCATCGACATCGCCGGCCTGCAGGCGGTCATCAACGTGGACGTGGCGCCCGACCCGGAGGTGCACATCCACCGCATCGGGCGCACCGGCCGCGCCGACGCGGAAGGCCTGGCGCTCAGCCTCGCGAGCCTGCCGGAAATGGGGCAGGTGGGACGCATCGAGGTGCTGCAGGGCCGGCCGTCGGAGTGGCATCCGCTCTCCGGCCTCGCTCCCGCGCCGGGCGGGCCGCTGCAGCCGCCCATGGCCACGATCCAGATCATCGGCGGCCGCAAGGAGAAGATCCGTGCGGGCGACGTGCTGGGCGCGCTCACCGGCGAGATGGGCTTCACGCGCGAGCAGGTGGGCAAGATCAACGTGAACGACTTCTCCACCTACGTGGCGGTGGAGCGCAGCGTGGCCCGGCAGGCCGCGCAGCGGCTCTCGTCCGGCCGCGTGAAGGGCCGCAGCGTCAAGGCGCGGCTGGTCGAGGACGGCGACGCCTGACCCTTTCCGCACACTCTTCACGCCCGTATGAAACGCCTTGAGGAGACCGCCCCCATGACCGATGCCTCCCTGCCGCTGGCCGGCCCCGTTTCCGCCGGGCGGCTTCGCGCCGCGGCATCGTGCTCGGTGCCGCGGCCGGCGCGCTCTGCGCTCCCTGGGGCACCAGCCGCGCCGCGCCCGTCGCGGGCGGGCGCCCGGTCACCCTGGTGGTGTCCTACCCCGCTGGCGGCGGTGCCGATCTCATGGCCCGCATCATCGCGCCGCGCCTGGGCGAAGCGCTGGGCCAGGGCGTGGTGGTGGACAACAAGCCCGGCGCCAGCGGCCAGGTCGCGGGGGCCTTCGTGGCGAACGCGGAGGCGGACGGCGCCACGCTGCTGGTTGATGCCTCGTCGTTCGCCGTGAACCCGTCGCTCTATCCGAAGATGGCCTACGACAGCGGCAAGGCCTTCACGCCGCTGGCGGTGCTGGCCACCTTTCCGAACGTGCTCGTGTGCTCGGCGGATTTCCCGGCGCGCACGGTGCTGGACGTGGTCCGCATGGCGCGCCGGCGGCCCGGGGCCATCGCCTATGCGTCGTCGGGCAACGGCTCGGCGCAGCACCTGGCCGGCGCCCTGTTCGAGCAGCGCGCGGGCGTCAGGCTTTCGCATGTTCCCTACCGCGGCGGCGGCCCGGCCATGAAAGACGTCATCGGCGGGCAGGTGCCGCTGTTCTTCGCCAACGTGGCGTCCGCCCTCGGCCATATCCAGGCGGCCAGGCTGCGCGCGCTCGCGGTGACGGCGCCGGTGCGCGCCCGGCCCCTGCCCGCGGTGCCGACCATGGCCGAGGTGGGCGTTCCCCAGTACGAGGTACTGGAATGGAACCCCGTGCTGGCACCGTCGGGGCTGCCGGCGGACACCCGGGAGGCGCTGGTGGACGCCATCCGCAAGACGCTGGCCGATCCCGGGGTGCTGGCGCGGGTGCAGGCCCTGGGCGGCGACGTGTTCGCCGACGCCTCGCAGGCGAGCGCCGGGAGTTTCATCCAGGCGCAGCAGGCGCAGTGGGCCCAGGTGGTCCGCGAGCGAAGGATCTCGGTGGGATGAGCCGCATGGCGGACCCTTCCAGGCCCGGATGAAATGTCTCTGGGGCAGAATCCGGGCAGACTCTCCCGACGGCCATGATCCAGACCCTTTTGCTCCCGCCCCGCCTGCGCCGCACCGCACGCCACGGGGGCCGCGCATGAAGCCCCTGCCGCCGCGCACGCTGCTCTGGATCTCCGTCGGCGTGGCGTTCGCCACCATCGGCCTCAAGGGCGCCGCCTGGTACCTGACCGGCTCCGTCGGGCTGCTGTCGGACGCGCTCGAATCGTTCGTGAACCTGGCGGGCGCCGTGTTCGCGCTGATGATGGTCACGGTGGCCGAACGCCCGGCCGACGGCGACCATCCCTTCGGCCACCACAAGGCCGAATACTTTTCTTCCGGCTTCGAGGGCATCTTGGTGCTGGGAGCGGCGCTGGCCATCCTCTGGGCCTCCGTGCACCGGCTGCTGGTGCCCGCGCCCATCGAGCAGCTGGGCTGGGGCCTGTCGCTGTCGGTGGCCAGTTCGGCCCTCAACGGCCTGCTCGCCTGGATGATGCTGCGCTCGGCGCGGGCGTACCGCTCCGTGGCGCTGGAGGGCGATGCCCGGCACCTGATCACGGACGTCTGGACATCGGCCGGCGTGGTGGCGGGCATCCTCGGCGTGATGGCCACGGGCTGGCTCTGGCTCGATCCCGTGGTGGCGATCGCCGTGGCGCTGAACATCATGCGGGAAGGCTCCCGCCTCGTATGGCGCGCATCGCAGGGCCTGATGGACGAAGCCGTGGAGCCCGAGGAGCGCGTGGCGATCGACGCGGCGCTGGCCGCCTTCGCCCGGCGCCAGCCCGGCGTGCGTTTCGACCATGTGGCCACGCGCCGTGCCGGGCGCCGCCGGCACGTATCCCTGCACCTGCACGTGCCCGGCGACTGGAGCCTGTCCGAGGCCGCGCGGCTGCGCGGCGCGGTGGAGCAGGCGCTGGTGGATGCCGTGCCCGGCCTGCGCGCCACCATCGAGCTGCTGCCCACGGGCATGGAAGCCGTGGCCACCCCCATGGAAGACGACGCAACGAGGAGCCTGCACCCATGATGGGCCTGCTGCAGCGCGTGCGCGAGGCGCGCGTGGAGATCGACGGAGAGACCGTGGGCCGCATCGGCCCCGGCCTGCTCGTGCTGGTGTGCGCCGAACGCGGCGACACGCAAGCGGAGGCCGACCGCCTCCTGGACAAGCTGCTCAGGCTGCGCATCTTCGCCGACGAGGCTGGCAAGATGAACCGCAGCGTGCAGGACACGGGCGGCGGCCTGTTGCTCGTGAGCCAGTTCACCCTGGCGGCCGACACGCGCGGCGGCAACCGGCCGAGCTTCACGCAGGCGGCCGCACCGGAAGACGGCCGCCGGCTCTACGGCCATTTCGTGGAACGTGCCCGCGCCCTGCACCCGGTGGTCGAGACGGGGCGCTTCGCGGCCGAGATGCAGGTGCACCTCGTCAACGACGGGCCGGTGACGATCCCGCTGCGGATCGCCCCGCCGGGTACCCCCTAACGGCTCCTAGAACGGCTCTGTGAGTCGTTCTCAGCCGGCGTAGGGGTCGGCGAAGCCCAGCTCCTCCATGATGGCCGTCTCGTAGGCCTCCATCTCGTCCGCGTCCTCGGCGCTGGTCTCATGGTCCCAGCCCTGGGCGTGCAGGGTGCCATGCACCAGCAGGTGGGCGTAGTGCTCGTGCAGCGCCTTGTTCTGCTCGCGGGCCTCGCGCTCGACCACCGGGGCGCAGAGCACGAGGTCGGCCATGACCATCGGCTCCTGCGCGTAGTCGAAGGTGAGCACGTTGGTGGCGTAGTCCTTGTGCCGGTACTCGCGGTTCAGGGCCTGGCCCTCCTCGGCATCGACGATGCGCACGGTGATCTCGGCGTCCAGCGAGAGCGCGTGGCGGATCCAGCGGGCGACGGCATGCCGGGGCAGGGCGGCGCGGTGCGCCTCCACGCCGGGAAACCGCGCGAACTGCAGGGAAAGGGAGAGCTGGTTCAGGGCCATGGGATGGATCGGCGCGGCATGTGCCGCATCATGCCGCCGGGGAGCGGCTGCTGCGCTGGGCGTCGTAGGCATCGACGATGCGTGCCACCAGCGGATGCCGCACCACGTCGGCGCTCGTGAAGCGCGTGACGGCGATGCCCTTGACGCGCTTGAGCACCCGCTCGGCGTCGATCAGGCCGCTCATCGCGCCCTTGGGCAGGTCGATCTGGCTCACGTCGCCCGTGACCACGGCCCGGGCGCCGAAGCCGATGCGCGTGAGGAACATCTTCATCTGCTCGGGCGTGGTGTTCTGCGCCTCGTCGAGGATGACGAAGGCGTTGTTGAGCGTGCGCCCGCGCATGAACGCCAGCGGCGCGATCTCCAGCGCATTGCGCTCGAAGGCCTTCTGCACCTTGTCGTAGCCCATCAGGTCGTAGAGCGCATCGTAGAGCGGGCGCAGGTAGGGGTCCACCTTCTGGGTCAGGTCGCCGGGCAGGAAGCCCAGGCGCTCGCCCGCCTCCACGGCCGGGCGGGTGAGCACGATGCGCTGCACCGCGCTGCGCTCCAGCGCATCGACGGCGCAGGCCACGGCCAGGTAGGTCTTGCCGGTGCCGGCCGGGCCGATGCCGAAGGTGATGTCGTGGCTGGCGATGTTGTCCAGGTACACGCTCTGGGTGGGCGTGCGCGCGCGCAGGTCGGCGCGGCGCGTGGTGAGCACCACGGCCCCGTCGGCCGCCTCCCGCATGGCGCCGTCGCCGGCCAGCATGAGCTGCACCTGCTCCTCGGTGATGGGCCGCTCGGCGATCTCGTAGAGCGCCTGCAGCAGTTCCATCGCCTGGGTGGCCCGCGCCTTGGGGCCGTCCACCTTGAACTGCTCGTGGCGGTGCGCGATGCCGACGGACAGCGCCGCCTCGATGGTGCGCAGGTGGGCATCGGCGGGCCCGCACAGGTGCGTGAGCCGGGTGTTGTTGTGGGGAGTGAATGTATGGCGCAGGATCACGCGGATAATTCCGGTTGGACTTCAGCAGGACAAAAAGACAGGACGAAGATGATAGGCAAACTCACCGGCACGCTGCTGGAGAAAAACCCGCCCGAGGTGCTGGTGGACTGCCATGGCGTGGGCTATGAAGTGCAGGTGCCCATGAGCACCTTCTACAACCTGCCCGCCGTGGGCGAGCGCGTGCAGTTGCTCACGCAGTTCATCGTACGCGAGGATGCGCAATTGCTCTATGGCTTCGGCAGCGCGCCGGAGCGCCAGGCGTTCCGCGAACTCATCAAGATCTCCGGCGTGGGGCCGCGCACGGCGCTGTCCATCCTCTCCGGCATGGGCGTGGACGACCTGGCCCAGGCCGTGTCGCTGCAGGAGGCCGGCCGCCTCGTGAAGGTGCCCGGCATCGGCAAGAAGACCGCCGAGCGCCTGCTGCTGGAACTCAAGGGCAAGCTGGGCGTGGACATCGGTGCCCGCCCCGAGGCCGCGAACGACGCGCAGGCCGACATCCTGCAGGCCCTGCTGGCACTGGGATACAACGATAGGGAAGGCGCCTCCGCGCTCAAGGCATTGCCGAAGGACGTGGGGGTCAGCGAGGGCATCAAATTGGCGCTCAAGGCACTGGCGAAGTGAAGTTAGGCCCGTCCCGGCACGCCAGTGCCGGACGCTGGGGGAGGGGCGAAAAAAATGAACCAAAACATGAAAAATCACAGGGTTTCCAAAGGGAAGATCGCGCGCCGGGGCGGTGCACTGGCCGGCATCGCGGCGGCATTGCTCATTGCAGGATGCGGCGGCGGGGGCGGCTCCACCGCCACTGCATCCTCGTCTGCCGAGACCGTGCTGCGGGTGGAGTCTGCGGTGCAGCCCGCGGACGCGGACGCGGCCGCGCCGTCGCGCGCGGCGGCACGCTCCGAGGCCGGGCCGCAGCCCGTGCGGGTGGCGCTGGCGGCACTGCAGTCCGCCCAGGCGGAGGAAACGGGGGCGCGCGGCGGCCCGCGCAAGGTGGGCACCCTGCGCACCGTGCCCGAGACGGCCTCGGCCGCCGGACTGGCCGGCCGCCTGCAATGGAAGCCGGCGGCGGACGGTGGCCTGCGGGCCGCCATCAGCTTCACGGCCGAGGATGCCTACGGCGTGCGCCTGGGCGTGCTGGTGCGCCGGCTGCCCGGGTCGGCGCTGCTGCGCGTGTACCGGCAGGACCGGCCGGACGCCGCCTATGAGACGCGGGGCAGCGACGTCCTGCAGATCCTGGCCCGCAACGCGGCCGCCGGCGACCAGTCGGACGCGGCGAAAACCTGGTGGACGCCCGATACGGGTGGCAGCGAGGCGACGCTGGAGATCGACCTGCCGGCCGGTACCCCTGCCGATGCGCTCGACATCGCCATCCCGTCGCTGGTGCACATCCAGGAAGACCTTTCGCTGTCTTCCGGCAGCGATGATGCGCCGGTCGCCAAGAACGTCGGCGACGCCGTGGCCTGCAATCTGGACTCCACCTGCTACGACGACTATGCGCAGCAGCGCAACGCGGTGGCGCGCATGGTCTTCGTGGACTCCACGGGGGCGCATTTCTGCACCGGCACGCTGCTCAACGACCGCGACGGCACGCGCACGCCGTACTTCCTCACCGCCAACCACTGCATCCCGTCCCAGACGGTGGCGTCCACGCTGCAGACCGACTGGTTCTTCCGGTCGTCGTCCTGCAACAACCGCACGCTGTCGCCGAACGCGGCGACGCGCACGGGCGGTGCCGTGCTGCTCTACTCGGGCGCCGATACCGACACGGCCTTCCTGCGCCTCAACGACGCACCGCCGCCCGGCGCCGTGTTCGCGGCATGGGATGCGGGCCTGCAGGCCGAGTCCTCCGCGATCGCCAGCATCCACCATCCGCGCGGCGACCTGCAGAGGATCAGTTTCGGCAGCATCATGGGCACGCTCGCCTGCTCCGGCGACCTCGAGAGCCTGACCTGCGACTCCGCGACGGGTGACGCAGCCAACTACTACGATGTCGGCCTGGACCGCGGCACGGTGGAGCGCGGCAGCAGCGGCGCGGCGCTGTTCCAGGGCGGCCGGGTGATCGGCACGCTCTACGGCTTCTCGGGCGACGGGCAATGCTCGTTGGACGGGGTGCGGGTGTATGGCCGCTTCGACCACGCCTACCAGGCGGCGCTCAAGCAATGGCTGTCCCCGGCGACCCCCGCCCGCCACCGTGGCCACCAGCCCCGCGTGCTGCCCCACCACGGCCACAGCGGCCACGGCACGCCGGAGGCTCCGCAGGAGGCCGCCTCCGTGGCGCAGGGGTGATGCGCGCCCGGCCGCCGGCCGGGCCGGCGTGTGCCGCCCGCAACGGAACGGCCGGGCAGGATCGTTTTGCTGCGGCCGCGCTCGCCCAGGGCGACGCGGCCGTGGCACATTGACGGGCAGCGGCGGGCATGGTGCCCGCCGGAGCCACAACAGGAGCAGAGGCCATGGATTTCAGGCTGCGAAGGGTTCGAGCGGTGATGGTGCTGGGGGCTGCCGCGCTCCTGGCGGCTTGCGGAGGCGGTGGTGGCAGCGGTGCAGGGGCGGGTCCTTCCGCCTCCGCCACGGCCCTGCCCAGGGCGGCGGTGCTGAGCGTGGAGTCGCGCGAGCAGCCCGCCACGGCCGCGCAGGATGCCGTCAGGGTCAAGGACCTGGCCGCGCGGCCCGCGCTGGCGCCTGCGCAGGTCTCGCTGGGCGCCTTGCTGGAGTCGCGCGCCGAGGCGGCCGCAGCCGCCGTCGGCCCGCGCCAGATCGGTGCCGCGCGCTCCGTGGAGGCCACGGCCACGCCCGCCGCGCTGGCAGGGCAGCTGCATTGGACGCCCACCGCGGCCGGCGGCCTCGCCGCCGCCATCAGCTTCACGGCGCAGGACGCGCACGGCCTGCGCCTGGGCGTGCTGGTGCATGCCCTGCCGGGCGGCGCGCAGCTGCGCGTCTATCGCCAGGACCGCCAGTCCGCGGTGTACGAGATTTCCGGCCAGGAAGTCCTGCAGACCATCGACCGCAACATCGCGGCCGGGGACACGTCGGACGCGGGCCGCACGTGGTGGACGCCCGACACCGGCGGCGACGAGGCCACGCTCGAGATCGAACTGCCCCCCGGCACGCCCGCCAGCGCCCTGGACATCGCCATCCCGCGGGTGTCGCACATCTTCACCAACCTCTCCCTGCCGACGGCGGACGAGGGAGAGCAGGCCAAGATCGGCCAGTCGGGTTCCTGCAACCTCGACTCCAGCTGCTACGACGCCTATGCCAGCCAGCGCAACGCCGTGGCCCGCATGGTCTTCGTGCGCACCGACGGCAATGCCTACCTCTGCACCGGCACGCTGCTCAATGACCGCGACGGCACGGGCACGCCGTACTTCATCTCGGCCAACCACTGCTTCTCGTCGCAGACCGTGGCGTCCAGCCTGCGCACGGACTGGTTCTACCGCTCCCCGAGCTGCAACAGCAATGCGCTGTCGTCCAGTTCCGTGACCCGCACCGGCGGCGCCACGCTGCTGTATGCCAGTTCCAGCACCGACACGCTGTTCGTGCGCCTCAACGAGACGCCGCCCGCGGGCGCCGTGTTCGCCGCGTGGAACGCGGGCACCCAGGCCATGGGCGCCTCCTCCGTGGGCATCCACCATCCCAAGGGCGACCTGCAGAAGATTTCCTTCGGCAGCATCGCGGCGCTGTCCTCCTGCAGCGCCCTGACCGATTCGAGCACGACCTTCTCGTGCAGCGGCACCTCCGGCAACTTCTACCGCGTGAACTGGACCCAGGGCGTGACGGAAGGCGGCAGCAGCGGATCGGGCGTGTTCGTGAACGGCGCCCTGGTCGGCACGCTGTACGGCGGCAGCATCTCCTGCACCAGCAACGGTGGATCGGACTTCTACGGCCGCTTCGATGTCGCCTACGGCGCAGCGCTGCAGCAGTGGCTCTCGCCCGCCGTCAGCACCAGCGGGCGCACCGCCATCTACCGCTTCTTCAACGGCAGCACGGGCGCGCACTTCTACACCTCCAGCGCCAGCGAGCGCGATTTCGTGATCGCCACCTACCCGGCGTTCAGCTACGAGGGCGTGGGCTTCTATGCCTACGGCGGCGCCACGGCCGGCCAGAGCGCGGTCTTCCGCTTCTTCAACACCTCGACGGGCGCGCACTTCTATACCATCAATGCCGACGAGCGCGATTCCGTGATCGCCAACTACCCGGTCTTCAAGTACGAAGGGCCCGTGTGGTATGCCCAGACGGGCGCCGGCAACGGCTCCACGGCGATGTACCGCTTCTTCAACACGAAAACCAGCACGCATTTCTACACGATCAGCCAGGCCGAGCGCGACTTCGTGATCGCGACCTACCCGGTCTTCAAGTACGAAGGCGTGGCGTATTACGCCTGGACGAACTGACGGCCCGGCACCTCCTTCCCGACACGCATCCGCGCCCATGAGCATCCAGACCGACGATTTCGCGCCCGCGCCGCCCCGGCGCGTGGTTTCCGCCGCGCCCGCCTCCCCGCAGGAGGAGGCGCTGGAGCGTGCACTGCGGCCCAAGCTGCTGCAGGAATACGTCGGCCAGGCGAAGGCGCGCGAGCAGCTCGAGATCTTCATCGGGGCCGCGCGCAAGCGGGAGGAGGCGCTGGACCACGTGCTGCTGTTCGGCCCGCCCGGGCTGGGCAAGACCACGCTGAGCCACATCATCGCGGCCGAGCTGGGCGTGAACCTGCGGCAGACCAGCGGGCCGGTCCTGGAAAAGCCCAAGGACCTGGCCGCGCTGCTGACCAACCTGGAGAGGAACGACGTCCTCTTCATCGACGAGATCCACCGCCTCTCGCCCGTGGTGGAGGAAATCCTCTACCCCGCGCTGGAGGACTACCAGATCGACATCATGATCGGCGAAGGGCCGGCCGCGCGGAGCATCAAGCTCGACCTGCAGCCCTTCACCCTGGTGGGCGCCACCACCCGCGCCGGCATGCTCACCAACCCGCTGCGCGACCGCTTCGGCATCGTCGCGCGGCTGGAGTTCTATACGCCCGAAGAGCTGTCGCGCATCGTCACGCGGTCGGCCGGGCTGCTGAACGCACCCATCGATGCGCAGGGCTCCTTCGAGATCGCGCGCCGCTCGCGCGGCACCCCGCGCATCGCCAACCGCCTGTTGCGCCGCGTGCGCGACTATGCCGACGTGAAGGGCGACGGCCGCATCACGCAGGACATCGCCCAGCGCGCGCTGGCCATGCTGGACGTGGATCCGCAGGGCTTCGACGTGATGGACCGCAAGCTGCTGGAGGCCGTGGTGCACCGCTTCGACGGCGGCCCGGTGGGGCTGGACAACATCGCCGCGAGCATCGGCGAGGAGCCCGGCACCATCGAGGACGTGATCGAGCCCTACCTCATCCAGCAGGGCTACCTGCAGCGCACGCCGCGCGGCCGCATCGCCACCCTGGCGGCCTTCCGCCACCTGGGCGTGGCGCCCTCGCGCCAGCACACGGACCTGTTCGGCGCTGCCTGAGCCGGCCCGCATAGCGGTTTCCGCCTTCCATCCTGAGGCCACCGCGGCCCTCCCGCAAGCGTTCCGAAAACGGTGTTGCCGCAAGGCGTCATTCGGGGAAATCCCGTGCGCTTCGTCATGCGCATGGTGTCTACTGCGATAACCAGCCGCTATGCGATGCATTGAAAACAATGCATCGCGCTAAGGCTGGGTTCAAAGCAAACGACGAACGGATGAGAGGGAAATTACGATGGATCCGATCCTTGGACAGATCATTCTGTGGGCTACGCCGTGGATTCCGCGCGGCTGGGCCATCTGCGATGGCACCCTGCTGAACATCCAGCAGAATGCGGCGCTTTTCTCGCTGATAGGCACGTCCTACGGCGGCAACGGGGTGAGCACCTTCGCTCTGCCGGACCTGCGCAACCGGGTGCCCGTGGGCTCGCAGAACGCGACGAACGTGGCCATCACCAGCGGTGCGGCCACGGCCTCCACCACCGCCAGTGTCACGCTCGCGGCGAGCCAGCTGCCGCCCCACACCCATGCGGTGACCGCCGCCGGCAGCGGCAAGCTGAGCGTCGCCATTCCGGCGAATGCCGGCGCGGCCGCGGACACCGCCGCACCGGCCAGCGGCCTCGTGCTCGGCAAGGGCACCGCCGGCAACTTCCCCACGAAGATCTACGGCGCCACGGCCGCCGATACCACGCTCAAGCCCTTCGACGTGGACCTGCCCGTGCTCACGGCGCAGGCGTCCGGCACGCCCGCGGTACCCGTGAGCATCCCCGTCACGGTGAGCACGCTGCAGCCCGGCATCACGCTGAACTTCATCATCGCCACCGAAGGCATCTACCCCTCGCGCAACTGAGGGGCCGCGTCCGCGGCTTTCCAGCCCGGCTGGAAGCGGCGGTGCGTTCCATCGCGACCATTCGCCAGCTCTCAGCCTCCTGCGCGGGGCTGCGGAGCGGTGCGTCCCGCGCCATGCGCGCGGGTCCATTCAAAGCAGTCACCAACCGAAAGTGAGGGAAACCATGGATGAAGCGTATATCGGCACGATCGTGCTGTGGGCCGGCAGCTGGGTGCCGAGGAACTGGGCGCTGTGCGACGGAACGCAGCTGAAGATCATGGACTACCAGGCGCTGTACTCGCTCATCGGCGTGCGCTACGGCGGCGATGCGCGCACCACCTTCAATCTCCCCGACCTGCGCAACCGGGTGCCCATGGGGCTTCAGGCGGCCTCGCAGATGCCCGGCGCCACGGGCGCAGCGTCGCAGGCCCTGACCGTGACCGGTGCCGCCACCGGCATGATCGTCGCCAACCAGCTGCCCCCGATGAGCGGCAAGGCATCCGTATCGATCCCCGTGAACAACGCGCCGGTCGCGGCGAACCTCACCGACGTCCCGGGCCCCACCGGCGTGCTGGCCAAGGGAACGGCGGGCAACTTCGGCGCGAAGATCTACACGAGCGATGCCGCCAACACCAACCTCAAGCCCTTCGACGCACCCGTCACCATCAGCGCGGGTTCCGCGCAGCAGCCCCTGTCGCTGCCGGTGTCGCTGTCGGGCCAGGTGAGCACCCTCCAGCCATCGCTGACGCTGAACTTCATCATCTGCCTGCTGGGGCTCTACCCCGACCGGCCCTGATCCGTCCGCCATGCCCGCGGACCGTTCCAGACATCTTGAGGAAAGAGGGAAATCATGGATGAGAGTTACATCGGCACCGTCCTGCTGTGGACGGCGGCCTTCGTGCCGCGCGGCTGGGCGCTGTGCGACGGGTCGGTCCTGAACATCACGCAGAACCCCGCGCTGTTCGCGATCCTGGGCAACCGCTTCGGCGGCGACGGGCGCACCACCTTCCAGCTGCCCGACCTGCGCAACCGCGTACCCATGGGCCTGCAGACGGCCGACCAGCCGCCCGGCCCGACAGGGGCCGCGTCGCATCCCGTGGTGCTCACCGGAGCGGCGACTGGAATGATCTCCGCCAGCCAGCTGCCTCCGGTGGGTGGCAACGCATCCCTGGGCATTCCCGCGAACAGCGCGCCGACACTGGCCAACGTGACCGAAACGCCCGGTCCCGGGTCCGTGCAGAGCAAGGGCAAGGGGGGCAACTTCGACGTCAAGGAATGGACGAGCGATGCCCCGAATGCCAACCTCAAGCCGTTCGACGCCCCTGTGTCCGTCGTCCCGGTGGGCGCGCAGCAGCCCCTGGCCTTGCCGGTGGCGGCGTCCGGGACGATGGGCACCCTCCAGCCTTCGCTGACGGTGGCCTTCATCATCTGCGTGCAGGGGCTGTTCCCGCCCCGGCCCGATTGAGGGTGCTTCAGGTCACCGCGCCGCGTGCGTCCACGCGCAGGATGCGCTCGACCACGCCGTGCGCGAGCCCGCCGCGCACGCCGATGAGGTGGCCGTGCAGGTTCACCGTCGGGTCGCAGTGGCCGGGCACGAGCCAGAGCATGCGGCCGATGGCGGGCAGACGGGCCCGCTCCCCATCCGCGAACAGCAGGCCGTGCTCGTCGCCACCGTTGGCGTAGCGCAGCGCGCGTTCGGGCGGCAGGAAGGCGACCTGCGGCAGGCCGGAGTCGATGGCATGGCTCTTGTGGCCCGCATCGCAGACGGCATGCGTATCGCGGCTGGAGATGACCTGGGTCTTGATGAACAGCGCATGCTCGAAGGCCGGCTGCGCGGGCTCGCGTTCATTGGCCGCGTAGTCCGCGTCCATGAACAGGAAGGAGCCGGCCTGCAGTTCGCCGTACACGCCGCTCGCGGCCTCGTGCACCAGGGTGCCCGTGCCCGCGCCGGTGACGAGGGGGACGGGCAGGCCCGCCGCCTGGATGGCATCGCGCGTGGCGCGGGCGGCCTCCACCGCGGCGGCGATGGCATCGCGCCGTTCGGCCGCGCCGCGCAGGTGCTGGGCCCGGCCGTGGTAGGCGTGCAGGCCGGCGAAGCGCAGCCGGGCATGGCGGGCGACCGCCTGCGCGAGCGGCACCGCCGCCTCGCCCGGTGGCACGCCGCAGCGGCCCTGGCCCACGTCGATCTCCACGAACACGTCGATGCCGGCGCCGTCCGGGCCGGCAGCGTCCATGGCCTCGGCCAGGCGGGCGATGCCCTCCAGGCTGTCCACGGCGATGGCGAGGCGCCCGCCCAGGCCGGCGAGCTGCCGGGCCAGGCGCGCCACGCGCTGCAGCTTGGCCGGCGCGATCACTTCATTGCTGATGTAGATGTCCGTCACGCCCCCGGCGGCGAGTGCCTCGGCTTCGGACACCTTCTGCACGCAGGCGCCGCCGGCCCCGGCCTGCTGCAGGCGCAGCGCCAGTTCGGCGCACTTGTGCATCTTCGCGTGCGGGCGCCAGCGCACCTGGTGCTTGCGAGCGAAATCGGCCATGCGCTGGATGTTGCGCTCCATGGCGTCGAGGTCCACGACCGCGGCGGGGGTGTCGATCAGGTCCACCCGCTGGCCGATGGTGGCGAGCAGCGCCGTGGCGGGATCAGGCATGGTTTTCATCGCGGGCGGCATCCTCGAGGTGTTGCGTGTCGGCCCAGCCCACCAGGGTGAGCCCGTCTTCGGTCCAGAGCAGGCGGTTGATGGCGGCGTTGGCCAGGAGCCAGGTGCGCGGCGCCTGCAGTTCCTGGCCGGTGGCGGCGCGGTAGAGCACGTCCATCACGCCGCCGTGTGCCACGAGCGCGATCAGTTCACCCGGGTGCCGGCGGGCGAGTGCATGGGTGGCCGCGGTGATGCGCTCGCGGAAGGCGAGCAGCGATTCGCCGCCTTCGGGCTCGAAATCCGGGTCGCGCTGCCGCCAGCGGCGGGCCTGTTCGGGCAGTTCGGCCTCGATCTCGCGGAAGGTGCGTCCCTCCATGAGGCCGAATGCGCGCTCTCGCAGCCGCACGTCGGTGGCCAGGGGCGCGCCCGTGGCGTCTGCCACGGCCTGGGCCGTGGCATGGGCGCGCCGCAGGTCGCTGGCGTAGATCGCGGCCACGGGCTCGTCCGCGAGGGCACGGCCCAGCTGCCGGGCCTGCCAGAGCCCGGTGTCGTTCAGGGGAATGTCGAGGTGGCCCTGGATGCGCGTGTCCACGTTCCAGGCGGTTTCCCCGTGGCGGATGGCGATGATGCGGGTGGCTTGCTGCATGCGGCGGTCAGGGGGCGCGGCCCGGATCGGGGGGCACGACCACCCCCGGCGTGGCGGGTGCGGAGGGCGCGGCGGAGGTGGCGGGGGCGGGGACAGGCCCCTGGCCGGCCGGGGCGAACGTGGTGCGCACCTGGCGCGGCCCGGCGGGCGGTGCCGGGAATCCGGTGAGTGCGGCGTCGAACAGGATGCCGAAGATGGCCGGATCGTTCACCCAGACATCCTCATAGATGGCAGAGGTTTCATAGACGATCTTCTGCGTGGCCGCGTCGCGCAGCACCAGGCTGGCCTCGCGGCGGTAGAGCGTGGGCGGGCGGTCCATCATCCAGCCGGAGCCCATGCCCCAGCCCCATCCGCCGCGGCCGCCCCAGCCCACCCCCCAGCCCCAGCCGGGGTAGGCGGGTCCGTAGTAGGGCCAGGAGGCGGGCCAGGTGGTGCTGGCGCTGGCGCCGATCTGCAGCACCAGCCGGGCGTTGGCGTCGTCGCGCTGCAGGCCCACGCGTGCGAGCGACTGCTGGGCCAGCGCCTCGATGGGTGCGAACTGCGCGGCCTGCGCCTGCTGCGAAGGCAGGCGCTCGAGCCGGTAGGTGGGCGGGGAGGGCAGCCCGGGCAGGGTGGAGTAGGTGGACACGGTGCTGTCCACCGTGCGGGTGCTGGCGCAGCCGGCCAGCACGGCGGTGGCCAGCAGCAGCCAGAGGCAGCGGAAAAGCCGGGGCAGTCCGGCGGTGGCGGCATTCATGGGCGGTCTCCTGGAATCCGGTACGAAGGGGAAGGCTTCACGGGTCGCTCGGAGGGCCGCGGCGTGTCAGGAAATCTGCACCACCTGCAGGCCCGGCAGGGCGGGCGCCGGGGGGAATTCCTCCGCGTCGAAGGCCTTGTCGCCGTCGTCGCTCGGAACGCCCGTGGCCTTCAGATGCTGGAAGTCGTGCAGCGTTCCGTCCAGCAGGTGGGAGGGCACGATGTTCTGCAGGGCGTTGAACATGTTGTCCACGCGGCCGGGGAAGCGCTTGTCCCAGTCGCGCAGCATCTCGCCGACCTGCTTGCGCTGCAGGTTCTCCTGGCTGCCGCAGAGGTTGCACGGGATGATCGGGAACTGCTGCTGCTGCGCCCAGCGGGTGGTGTCCTTCTCGGTCACGTAGGCCAGCGGGCGGATCACCACGTGGCGGCCGTCGTCGCTGACCAGCTTCGGGGGCATGGCCTTCATCTTGCCGCCGAAGAACATGTTGAGCAGCAGCGTCTGCAGGATGTCGTCGCGGTGGTGGCCCAGCGCGATCTTGGTGCAGCCCAGCTCGTCGGCCACGCGGTAAAGGATGCCGCGGCGCAGCCGGCTGCACAGGCCGCAGGTGGTCTTGCCCTCGGGCACCACCCGCTTGACGATGCTGTAGGTGTCCTGGTTCTCGATGTGGAAGGGCACGCCGGTGGTGGCCAGGTACTCGGGCAGGATGTGCTCCGGGAAGCCCGGCTGCTTCTGGTCGAGGTTCACGGCGACCAGGTCGAAGTGGATGGGCGCGCGTTTTTGCAGCTTGACGAGGATGTCCAGCAGGGTGTAGCTGTCCTTGCCGCCGGACATGCACACCATGACCTTGTCGCCCTCCTCGATCATGCGGTAATCGACGATGGCGCGGCCCACCTCGCGGCACAGGCGCTTCTCGAGCTTGTGCGCCTCGCGTTCGATCCGGGCCTGCGCGGGGCGGGAGGCGTCGGCGGTCCAGTCGGTGTCTTGGGGCAGGGCGGTCATGGGAGGGGAGACAATCGGGTCGCGGAAGCAGGAAGGGGCACGGCGCGGCTGCGCGGCGCCCCCCCCGCTTGCCGCGCGGCGCAGCCGTGCGGCGGCGCCCGTTCAAGGGGCGGGTGACCGCCGATTTTACGGCGGGAACGCATTTCCGGGACGGATGGAAGGCGCATGGGAACAGGCAAGGACGTATTTCGTGGAGCCCCGCCGGACGGTGCGGCCGCGGCCGGCGCGGCGGACCCTGCGGCCCGCCTGCGCACGAAGATCGTGGCGCTGGCGGTGGTGCCGCTGCTCGTCACCCTGGCGCTGGTGACGGCCCTGGTGCGCCACCAGGCACAGGATCTCGCTCGGCGCGAGCGCGCCCTGGTGGAGCAGTCGTACCTGGAGCAGCGCCGCAGCGAGCTGCGCAGCTACGTGGACCTGGCGGTGAGCACCGTGCGGCCGCTCTACGAGGCGGGCGGCGACGACCCGAAGGCGCGGGAGGAGGCCATGCGCCGCCTGGCCGCGCTGGACTACGGCAGCGACGGCTACTTCTTCGTGTATGACCTGCAGGGCCGCTCCCTCATGCATTCGCGCCAGCCGGAACTGGTGGGCAGGATGCTGTGGGACCTGCGCGACCCCCAGGGGCGGCCGACCATCCAGCAGCTCATCGCGCAGGCGCAGGCCGGCGGCGGCTTCGTGGAGTATTCCTGGCCCAAGCCCTCCCTCGGGGGGCAGCTCGCGCCGAAGCTGGGCTACGTGATCGCCCTGCCGCACTGGAACTGGATGGTCGGCACGGGGCTGTACCTGGACGACATCGAGGCCACGCAGGCCGGCCTGGAGCGCCAGGTGGGCTCCAACGTGGGCACCACGATGTGGTGGATCGCGGGTTTCGCCGCCCTGGGCTTCGCGGCGATCAGCGCCTGCGGGCTGCTGCTCAACCTCAGCGAGCACCGCCTGTCGGAGGCCCGCCTCCGCCTGCTCGCGCGCCGCGTGGTGCAGTCGCAGGAGGAGGAGCGCGGGCACCTCGCGCGCGAACTGCACGACGGCACCAGCCAGACCCTGGTTTCCGCCAAGCTGCTCATCGAGTCGGCGGTGGAGGAGATCGAGCGCGAGCGCCCCGCGCCGGCCACCCTCGGCACCGCGCTGCAGCACCTCAACGAGGCCCTGGGCGAGGTGCGGCGCCTGTCGCACGAGCTGCGCCCGGCGCTGCTGGACACCCTCGGCCTGCCCGCCGCGCTGGAGCACCTGGCCCGCGCCTTCGGAGAACACGGCCCGGTGGCGGCCGCCGCCGACGTGGCCCAGCCGCCGGGGCCGCTGCCGCAGGACGTCACCACCGCGCTGTTCCGCGTCGCCCAGGAGGCGCTCACCAACGTGCGCAAGCACGCGCAGGCGCGGCAGGTGCACGTGACGCTGGAATGCGTGGGCGGCGGCGTGCAGCTGGAGGTGCGCGACGACGGGCGGGGCTTCGATCCCGCGGCGCTGCAGCACGATCCGCGGCGCGGCATCGGCCTGCGCAATATGCACGAGCGCATGGCGGCCATCGGCGGCCGCCTGCAGGTGCGTTCGGGCGCGGGCGGCACGCGCGTGGTGGCCGAGGTGCCCGCGGATAGGATGGAGCCCGCATGACCGCGCCCGCCATCGCTCCCCTGGAGCGCCCCGTCCGCCTTTTTCTCGTCGATGACCATGCCCTGGTGCGCGACGGCCTGCGCGCGCGCCTGGGCAGCCTGCCGTGGGTGGCGATCGTGGGCGAGGCCTCCGGCGCGGACGAGGCGGAGCCGCTGATCGCGCGGCTGGCGCCCGGCATCGTCCTCATGGACGTGGGCATGAAGGACGTGAGCGGGCTGGACTTCGCCGCCCGCCTGCTGGCCGGCGACGGCGCCCCGCGGGTGCTCATGCTCAGCATGTACGACAACCCCGAGTACGTGCAGCGCGCCCTGCAGGTGGGCGCCAGCGGCTACGTGCTCAAGGATGCGCCGGCGTCCGAGCTGGTCGCGGCGCTGGAGGCGGTGGCCGCGGGCGGCACCTTCCTCAGCCCGGCCGTGTCGCAGCGGCTCTTCCGCAACCAGGCCCCGAAGCCGCTGCTCACCCCGCGCGAGAGCGAGATCCTGGCGGCGCTGGGCCGCGGCGCGTCCAGCAAGCAGATCGCCTGCGATCTCGGCCTGAGCGTGCGCACGGTGGAGGCGCACCGGCAGAACATCCGCCGGCGGCTGGAACTGGGCAGCCTGGCGGAGCTGATCCGCTATGCCGTCGAGCACGCCAAGCGCTTCGACACGGGTCGCTGACGCCCGGGGCCTGTCGACAGTCCCTAGGGTTGTCCCTTACGAAATTCCACCCGGGCCACCTACGTGGCAGGGCGGATGCGCGCGGCGCCCCTGGCCGGGATACTGGCCTGCCCCCGGACCACCGGGGCCGATCCCGCATTCAGGAGACAAGTCCCATGCCCCTCATCCGCCGCCACCTGGTGTGGCTCTGCATCGCCGTGCTCGGCGCCTGGGCGCTCGGCACCGTCGCGCTGACGCGCGGCGAGGCCGTCAGCGCGCTCTGGATCGTCGTCGCGGCGGTCTGCGTCTATCTCATCGCCTACCGCTACTACAGCCTGTTCATCGCCCAGCGCGTGCTGGGGCTGGACGCCAGGCGCTCCACGCCGGCATGGCGCCACAACGACGGACTGGACTACGTGCCCACCAACAAGCACGTGCTGTTCGGCCACCACTTCGCCGCCATCGCGGGTGCGGGTCCGCTGGTGGGCCCCGTGCTGGCCGCGCAGATGGGCTACGTGCCGGGCCTGCTGTGGCTGCTCGCAGGCGTGGTGTTCGCGGGCGCGGTGCAGGATTTCATCGTGCTCTTCATCTCCACGCGGCGCGACGGCCGCTCGCTGGGCGACCTCGTCAAGCAGGAGATGGGCACCGTGCCGGGGCTGATCGCGCTCTTCGGCACCTTCATGATCATGATCATCATCCTGGCCGTGCTGGCGCTGATCGTGGTCAAGGCGCTGGCCGAATCGCCCTGGGGCGCGTTCACCGTGGCGGCGACCATTCCCGTGGCGCTCTTCATGGGTGTGTACCTGCGCTTCCTGCGCCCGGGCCGCATCGCCGAGGTGTCCGTCATCGGCTTCGTGCTGCTGATGGCCGCGATCTTCGGCGGACAGGCCGTGGCCGCGCACCCCACCTGGGGGCCGATGTTCACCTTTTCGGGCACCACGCTCACCTGGATGCTGATCGGCTACGGCTTCGTCGCCGCCTCGCTGCCGGTGTGGCTGCTGCTGGCGCCGCGCGACTACCTCTCCACCTTCCTGAAGATCGGCACCATCGTGGCGCTGGCCATCGGCATCGTGGTGGTGGCGCCCACGCTGGAGATGCCGGCCATCACGCAGTTCGCGCAGGGCAACGGCCCGGTGTGGTCGGGCAGCCTGTTCCCGTTCCTCTTCATCACCATCGCCTGCGGTGCGGTCTCGGGCTTCCACGCGCTGATCTCCTCGGGCACCACCCCCAAGATGCTGGAGAACGAGACCCATGCCCGCTACATCGGCTACGGCGGCATGCTGGCCGAATCCTTCGTCGCCGTGATGGCGCTGGTGGCCGCCTCGTGCATCAACCCCGGCATCTACTTCGCGATGAACAGCCCCGCCGCGCTCGTGGGCACCACGCCCGAGGCGGTGGCGCAGACGCTCTCCACCTGGGGCTTCGTGATCACGCCCGACATGCTGGTGCAGACCGCGAAGGACGTGGGCGAGCACACCATCCTGGGCCGCGCCGGCGGCGCACCGACGCTCGCCGTGGGCATGGCGCACATCCTGCACCAGGTGGTGGGCGGGCCGGCCATGATGGCCTTCTGGTACCACTTCGCGATCCTGTTCGAGGCGCTCTTCATCCTCACCGCGGTGGACGCCGGCACGCGCGCGGGCCGCTTCATGCTGCAGGACCTGCTGGGCAGCTTCGTGCCCGCGCTCAAGCGCACCGACTCGCTGCCGGCCAACCTCGTGGCCACCGCGCTGTGCGTGGGCGCCTGGGGCTACTTCCTCTACCAGGGCGTGGTCGATCCGCTGGGCGGCATCAACACGCTGTGGCCGCTGTTCGGCATCTCCAACCAGATGCTGGCCGCCGTGGCGCTGATGCTGGGCACCGTGGTGCTGTTCCGCATGAAGCGCGAGGCCTTCGCCTGGGTGACCATCGCCCCGGCCGCGTGGCTGCTGGCGTGCACGCTCACGGCCGGCTGGCAGAAGATCTTCTCGGCCGACCCGAAGATCGGCTTCCTGTCGCACGCCGCGAAGTACGCCGAGGGCATCGCCCAGGGTACGGTGATCGCGCCGGCCAAGACGGCCGAGGCCATGTCGCGCATCGTGCTCAACGACCGCATCAACGCCGGGCTGTGCGCGCTGTTCATCTTCGTGGTGCTGAGCGTGCTGGTCTACAGCGTGCGCGCCTGCCTGCAGGCCCGCGCCGCGAACCGCCCCACGGCGCAGGAAACGCCGTTCGAAGCCCTGCCGGAGGGCGCACGGTGAAGCCGGCGGCCGACGGCAGCGGCAATGGAGGCGGCGCCCGCAGCGCCGCGGGCCGGCCGCTGCAGGCCGCGCGCGGGGCCGTGCAGGCCGTCGCCACGGGCGGGCGCTACCTGGCGCAGTCGTTGCGCCTCATGGTGGGTCTGCCCGACTACGATGCCTACCTGACCCACCGCGAGCGCACGCATCCCGGAGAGCCGGTCATGAGCTACGCCGAGTTCTTCCGGGAGCGCCAGGACGCGCGCTATGGCGGCAACGGGCGCATCGGCCGCTGCTGCTGAAGGTCAGGCCGCCGGGGTCACCACTCCCCGCACTCCATCCGGATCGCCACCTCGCAGTCGTCGAAGATTTCGAGCTTGGCGATCTTCACGCGCACGCCGAGCACGCCGGGCAGTTGCATCAGGCGGCGCGTGAGCTTGCCGATCAGGCTCTCCAGCAGGTTGACGTGCTCGGCCGTGCATTCGTCGATGATGATCTGGCGCACCTTGCGGTAGTCCAGCACGTGGCCGATGTCGTCGTCGTGCGGCAGCAGCGGCTGGCGGCCCTGGTTCAATTCGGCGTCGACCTGGATGGGCTGGGGCGCGGTCTTCTCATGGTCGAGGATGCCCAGGTTGGCGTCGAAGCGCAAACCGGTGAGCGTGAGGATCTGGAGGCCGCCGTCGGGGTGCATGGGCATGGTGGCTGAAGAAAAAGCGATGAAGGGGATGGGTGCGGGGCCTGCGCGCCGCGCCTCACATGAGCGAGAAGTCGCGCTCGAAGCGCATCAGGTGCTGCCCGCCGTCCACCAGCAGCGTGGTGCCGGTGATGGAGCGGTTCTCCAGCGCGAAGCGCACGGCGGCGGCCACGTCCTCGGGCGTGGAGGAGCGGCCCAGGGGGCTCTGCCGGTGCAGTTCGCGGAATTTCTCGTCGGACAGCATGTGGCTGGTGAGCGTGAGCCCGGGCGCCACCCCCACCACGCGCACGCGCGGGGCCAGGGCCTGCGCCAGCAGGGTGTTGGCCGATTCGAGCGCGGCCTTGGAGAGCGTGTAGCTCAGGAAATCGGGGTTCGGGTTCCAGAGCTTCTGGTCGAGCAGGTTCACGACGGCGCCCTGCGGGTGGTGGCCTGGCGCGCCGTCGCGCGAGGCCAGATGCGCATGCAGCGCCTGCGCCAGCAGGATGGGCGCGGCGGTGTTGCTGCGCAGGTGCTTCTCGAGGGCATCGAAGCCGAAACTCGCCACATCGTCGTGCTCGAAGAGCGATGCGCTGTTGACCACGGCATCCACGGTGCCGAGTTCCGCGGCCACGCGCGGCAGCAGGGCGCGCACCGCGGCCTCGTCGTGGAAGTCGGCATCGAAGGCGGCGCTGCCCGGCGTGAGCGCGGCGCAGTCGGCGGCGGTGCGCAGGGCATCCTCGCGCGAGCCGCGGTAATGCACGGCCACGCGCCAGCCCGCGGCGGCGAGCGCCAGGGCGATCTCGCGGCCGAGGCGCCGGGCGGCGCCGGTGACCAGCACGGTACGGAGGGAAGCGGAGGAGGGCATGGGGGACAATCGGGTCGTGACGACGACAGAACAGCCCCCCAGTTTATCGAGCGCCCTGGCCCGGCGCATCGCCGATGGCATCGCCGAGGCCGGCGGCTGGACCGGCTTCGACCGGTTCATGGAATGGGCCCTCTACACGCCCGGCCTGGGCTATTACGCCAACGCGCTGCCGAAGTTCGGTGCCCTGCCGCAGTCCGGCAGCGATTTCGTGACCGCGCCGGAAATGTCCCCCGTGTTCGGCCAGGCCCTGGCGCGGCAGGTGCGCGAGGCGCTGGACGCCACCGACACGCACGACGTATGGGAGTTCGGCGCCGGCTCGGGCGCGCTGGCCGCCCAGCTGCTGGAGGCGCTGGGCGACCGCGTGCACCGCTACACCATCGTGGACCTGTCGGGCAGCCTGCGCCAGCGCCAGCGCGAGCGGCTCGCGCCCTGGGGCGACCGCGTGCAGTGGGCCCAGGCCCTGCCGGAGCGCATCGAGGGCGTGGTGGTGGGCAACGAGGTGCTCGACGCCATGCCGGTCCAGCTGCTGGCCCGCCACGGCGGGGCGGAAGGTGGCACGTGGCACGAGCGCGGCGTGGTCGTCGAAGGTGCTGACGGCGGCGTCCCCCGCTTCGCCTGGGAGGACCGCCCCACGGCCCTGCGCCCGCCTGTCGAGCCCGAGGGCCCGCAGGACTACCTGACCGAGATCCACGCGCAGGGCGAGGGCTTTTTGCGCATGCTGGGGCAGCGCCTCGCGCGCGGAGCGGCTTTCCTCATCGACTACGGATTCCCCGAGGCCGAGTACTACCACCCGCAGCGCCACATGGGCACGCTGGTGTGCCACCGGGCTCACCAGGTCGATTCCGATCCGCTCTCCGACGTGGGCGCGAAGGACATCACCGCCCACGTCAACTTCACCGCCATGGCCGTGGCCGCGCAGGAGGCGGGGCTGGACGTGCTGGGTTACACCACGCAGGCGCACTTCCTCATCAACTGCGGCCTGCTCGCGCTGCTGGAGCCATTGCCGCAGGCGGAGCGCGCGCAGGCCGCCAAGCTCATGATGGAGCACGAGATGGGCGAGCTCTTCAAGGTGCTGGCCGTGGGCACTGGCGTGCCGGTGTGGACGCCGTTGGGCTTTGCGCGCGGCGACCGCACGCATCGGCTCTGACTCGCTTGAGCACTCGGCCGGCCGCTCACGGCGTGGCCAGGCTCTCCAGTGCCTGGGCATGCAGCGCGGGCGTGGCGGCGGCCACCACGCGCCCGTCCGATTCCACCGTCAGGGCGCGCCCCTGCCAGTCGGTGATGCGGCCTCCCGCCCCTTCGACGAGGCACACCAGCGACAGATAGTCGTAGGGCTGCAGGCCGGCTTCCACCACCAGATCCACATGGCCGGACGCCAGTTGGGCGTAGGCGTAGCAGTCGCCGCCGAAGCGCCGCAGGGCGCAGGCGCGGCTCAGGGCATCGAAGCGCCGCCAGTCCTCGGCCACGAAGGCATCGGGCGACGTGGTGTAGATGCGTGCCTGCGCCAGCTGCGTGCAGCCGCTGGCCTGTACCGACTGGCCGTTGCATTGCGTCCCCTGGCCGGCCAGCCCGAGCCAGCGCTCACCCAGCACGGGCATGTCCATCAGGCCCAGCACCGGACGGCCATGGTGCAGCAGGGCGATGAGCGTGCCCCACAGGGGTGATCCGGTGATGAAGCTCTTGGTGCCGTCGATCGGGTCGATCACCCACACGTACTCGGCGTCCAGCCGCTCGCGGCCATGTTCCTCCCCCAGGATGCCGTGCGCGGGCGCCTGGCCCCGCAACAGTGCACGCATGGCCAGTTCGGCCTCGCGGTCGGCCACGGTGACGGGGCTTTCGTCCGCCTTGGTGAGGACATCCAGCCGCGTGCGGAAGTACCGCAGCGAAGGGACGCGGGCCGCGTCGGCCATGGCCTGGGCCAGGGATGCGAGAGCGGAAGAAAGGGTGACCGGAGTATTCATGAAAACGTCCAGGAAGTGAGGGAAGAGGGACGGCGGGCAGTGCGGCCGGGTTGGCATATTTAGTGCTTGTGGATTTTCGTGCAAAAACAATAATTTGCACAAGTGCAATAAAACGCACATTTCTGGTGAATCGGTATCTGCCGGCCCAAGGCGATCCCGCACCGTTTTCGGCCCCGCACCGTTCTGGAGAAATTCATGCGCAATCGCTCCCCTCTTTTCGCTGCCCTGCGTCTGCTGCCCGTCCTGGGCGCGCTGGCCTGCGGCTGGTCCGCCGTCCAGGCGGGCACCGTCGTTGCCTACACGGCCCTGGAAGAAGACGAGATCAAGGAATACCTCGCAGCGGCCAAGAAGGACCTGCCCGACGTGGACGTGAAGGTGCTGCGCCTCTCCACGGGCGACCTGGGCGCGCGCATCCTGGCCGAGGCCGGCAATCCGCAGCATGACGTGATCTGGGGCTGGGCCCTGACCAACACGCTGGACCCCCGCATCACCGCGCTGCTGGAGCCCTACCAGCCCAAGGGCAGCGACAAGCTGGCCGCCAAGGACAAGGCCGCCGATGGCAAATGGTTCGCCACCACGGGCTACATGGCCGCGTTCTGCGTGAACACCGAGGTGCTCAAGGCCAAGAAGCTGCCCATGCCCACCTCGTGGAAAGACCTTGCCAACCCCGTCTACAAGGGCGAGGTGGTCATGCCCAACCCCGTGTCCTCGGGCACGGGCTACCTGCAGATCGCGGCGCTCCTCCAGTCGCGCGGCAACGAGGAGGGCTGGAAGCTCATCAAGGCCATGGACGCCAACGTGGCGCAGTACATCAAGTCGGGCTCGCGCCCCTGCAAGGCGGCGCGCGCCGGGGAGTTCGCGATCGGCACCTCGCTGGCGTTCGCGGCCATGCAGTCGGTGGACGAGGGCTACCCGATCAAGATGGTGATCCCGAGCGACGGCGCGGGCTACGAGCTCGAGGCTTCCGGCCTGATGGCCGCGTCGAAGAACAAGGCCGACGCCAAGCGGTTCCTGGACTGGATGCTTTCGCCCCAGGCGGCCCAGCTCTACACCAAGTACAAGGAAATCGTCACCATGCCCGGCGTGCCGCAATCCAAGGCTGCGGCAGCGGCAGGCCTGCCCGCGGATCTCTCCAAGGTGCTCTACCCCGTCGATTTCGCCAAATCCGCCAAGGACCGCGACGCCATCCTGGGCACCTGGCAAAAGACCATCGGCCGCTGACCTCATTCCCACGCACCCCACGCACCACAGGCAAGCACACCATGTCCCTGCAGATCACCGACCTGCACAAGAGCTTCGACGGCCAGGTCGCGCTCGAACGCATCAACCTCACCGTGGGCGCATCGGAGTTCGTGTGCCTGCTGGGCCCCAGCGGCTGTGGCAAGACCACGCTGCTGCGCATCATCGCCGGGCTGCTGCCGGGCGACGGCGGGCGCATCGCGCTGGGCGGGCGCGACCTGGCCACGCTGCCCGCCCGCGACCGCGGCTTCGGCATCGTGTTCCAGTCGTACTCGCTGTTCCCGCACATGACGGTGGCGCAGAACGTGGGCTACGGCCTCGCCATCCGCAGCACGCCGCCCGCGCAGGTCGCCGCGCGCACGGCCGAACTGCTGGAGATGGTCAAGCTGGCGGACTTCGGCGCGCGCTACCCGGCGCAACTCTCGGGCGGCCAGCAGCAGCGCGTGGCCATCGCGCGGGCGCTGGCCGTCAATCCCTCGCTGCTGCTGCTCGACGAACCCCTGTCGGCGCTGGACGCGCGCGTGCGCGCCGATCTGCGGCACGAGTTGCGCGAGGTGCAGCGCCGGCTGGGCATTCCGACCATCATGGTCACGCACGACCAGGAGGAAGCCCTGGCCATGGCCGACCGCATCGTGTGCATGCAGGGCGGCCGCATCGCGCAGGCGGGCTCGCCGCGCGAGCTGTACCTCACGCCCCGCACGCGCTTCGTCGCCAACTTCATGGGACACAGCAACCTGCTGTCGCCCGCGCAGGCGCGGCAGCTGCTGCCCGCCCTGGGCGAGGCGCCGCACGACATGGCCGCCGGCTCCGCGCTGCTGTGCATCCGCCCCGAACGGCTGCGCATTGACCCCAGTCCCCAAGGCGCGGGCCGGGTGACCGGCACCACCTTCCTGGGCAGCATCCAGCGCGTGCAGCTGCACTGGAACGGCCTGGACCTGCTGGCCGAATCGAGCAGCGCCGGCACCTGGGAGACGGGCCAGCCCGTCGACGTCTCCGTGAACGCGCAGGACTGCGCCTGGGTGCAGGCATGAGCGCGGCGGCCTCCACCCCGCAGCTCGCGCCCATGCACGCGGGCGAGCGTTGGCTGCTGCGCGCCTGCCTGGTGCTGCCGCTGGCGGCGCTGGTGCTGTTCTTCGGCGTGCCCATGCTAGCCATCGCCTGGCGCAGCCTGGTGCAGGACGGCGGCGGCATCGGCTGGGGCAACTACCTGGCGCTGCTGGACACTCCCGGCGTATGGCGGGCGCTGGGCCACAGCCTGCTGCTGGGCGGCGCCACCACGCTGGTCACCCTGGTGCTGGCCTTCGTGGTGGCCTACGGCCTGGAGCGCACCTGCATGCCAGGGCGCCGCTTCGTGGCCGGGGCGCTGGCGCTGCCCATGCTGGCCCCCTCGCTCGTGCTGGGCCTGGGGCTGATCTTCCTGCTGGGGCGCAACGGCATCGTGGGCAAGATGCTGGGCGTGCGGCCCGAAATCTACGGCTTCTGGGGCCTGCTGATCGCCGACGTGCTCTACGCGCTGCCGCAGGCCGTGCTGATCGTGCGCACCGCGCTGCGCCAGGGCGACGCCCGCCAGTACGACGCGGCCGAGGTGCTGGGTGCCACGCCCTGGCGGCAGTTCCTGGACATCACGCTGCCGCAGGCCCGCTACGGCCTGCTGAGCGCGGGCTTCGTCGTGTTCACGATCACCATCACCGACTTCGGCAACGCCGTGGTCATCGGCGGCGACTTCGCCGTGCTGGCCACGGAGATCTACAACCAGGTCAGCGGGCAGATGAAGTTCGGCATGGGCGCGGTGGTGGGCATCCTGCTGCTGGCGCCGGCGGCGCTGTCGGTGTTCATCGAGCGCATGGCCGCGCAGCGTGCCGGCGCGGGCGCCGAGTCGGCCCTGCCGCCCACGCCCGTGCGCCGCCCGGGGCGCGATGCCGCGTTCTTCTTCGCCTGCATGGCCATCGCGGGCGGCATCGCGGCCCTGGTGCTCACGGTGGTCCTGGCGAGCTTCATCCGGCTGTGGCCGTACCGGCTGGATCTCACGCTCAAGCACTACGACATCACCATCGCGGGCGGCTACGCGCCGCTCTGGACCTCGGTGTGGGTGTCGGCCCTGGCTGCCTGCCTGGGCACGGCGATGCTGTTCGTGCTGTGCTTCGGCATCCGGCGCATGCCGGGGCGGCTGGCGCGCGCGGCCACGGCCCTGTCGGCGCTGCCCGTGGGCGTGCCCGGCCTCGTGCTGGGGCTGGCCTACGTGTTCACCTTCAACAGCGCCACCTGGCCCTGGGGCATGCTGTACGGCACGGCCGTGCTGCTGGCGCTGTGCAACTACTACCACTACCACACGCAAGGCTTCATGACCATGATGACCGGCATGCGCCACGTGCCCGCCACGCTGGAGGACGCCACGACCGTGCTGGGCGGCGGCACCGCGCGCGTGCTGCGCGACGTGTACCTGCCGGCGCTGCGGCACACGCTGCTGGCCGTGCTGGCGTTCCTGTTCATGCGCTCCATGGTCACCCTCTCGGCCGTCATCTTCCTCGTCACGCCCTCGCTGCCCATGGGCGCGGTCACGGTGATGCGGCTGGACGAAGCGGGGCTCACTTCGCAGGCCGCCGCGTTCTCCACCTGCATCATGGCGGTGGTGGGCTCGCTGGCGCTGCTGCTGCACCTGTCCACGCAGCGCCGCACCGCGCGCGCAAGACCTGCATAACATCGCCCCCATGCTGCAAGAAGAACGATTCCTCCGCATCCGCACGCTGCTGTCCACGCTCTCTCGCGTGAGCACCGAACGCATCGCCCTCGACCTCGACGTGTCGCGCGAGACCGTGCGCCGCGACATCCTGGCGCTGGAGTCGCAGGGCGTCCTGCGGCGCGTGCACGGCGGCGTGGTGGTCCAGGGTCCGGAGCCCGAGCCCCCGCTGGCCGTGCGCCAGGCCGTGCGCGCGCGCGAGAAGCGGGCCATCGCCCGCGCCGCGCTGCAGCTGGTGCAGCCGGGGCAGACGCTGTTCCTGGACGCCGGCAGCACCACCACCATCCTGGCCGAGGAGCTGTCGAGCCTGTCCGGCTTGACCGTCATAACGAACGGGCTGAACGTGGCACTCAAGCTGGCCGCCGCAGATGCCGGCCGCAGCTCGCGGAACGACGTGATCCTGCTGGGCGGGCGCACCGACCCGGCCGTGCAGGCCACCCATGGCGACACCACCGTGGCCGAGATCCACCGCTACCGCGCCGACGTGGCGCTGCTCTCGCCCGTGGGCATCAGCGTGCACGGCGGCGCCACCAGCTTCGAGCACCACGAGGCGGCCATCGCCCGCGCCATGGCCGGGCAGTCGCAGGAACTGGTGCTGCTGGCCGATCACAGCAAGGTGGGGCAGTCGAGCCGCGTGGTGTACGCGGGCCTGGCCGAGGTAGGCACGCTGGTGACCGATGCGGGCGCCCGCGCGCTGCCCGGGTTCTCGGCGCTGCAGGCGGCGGGTTGCCGCATCGTGGTGGCCTGACCGCTTGCTCTCCATTCCGCAGAGGTCGTCGCAACGCGGTCAGGACGGTGGAGCGCTCCGGCTTTGCGCGCGAGGACCGCAGCGCCACCTCTGAATGGCTGAATGGCCCCGGGTCCGGATGCGGTCGCTCGAGTTCAAGGCTGGCGGCCGTCCCGGCTTCTGTGCTCAAGCTGTTTCGAGCGAGCGCTGCAATGCCGGCACCGCCAGGCAGCTCCATTTCTGGTTCGTTCCCCCATTGTTTGGCCAGATCAGAATCGGGTTGCCCGGCGCGGCAGTGCCCTGGGAGTTGTCCAGCACCATTTGCGGATACTGGTTGTTGGAAATGTTGGGAGGGCTGCCGACCCAGTTCCAGGTCTGGCTCGAGCGACCGAGCACGTAATTGGCCACGATGACCTGGCCCTTCTGACCATCGTAACCCTGGATGTCCAGCACCAGATTGCTGTCCGTCGCCAGGGCGATGACGCCGGAGTTGGGGTCCATCGTCCACTGGGAGTTCTTGTTGCCTACCCCCGAGAGGGTCTGCAAAGTCACCAGGGAGCCGGCGGCAGCACTGGTGACGCCAATGCAGAGGCTGGTGTTCTGCAGGCTTTGAATCACATACGTCGTCATTTTCATCCCTCCGATATGTTGATGATGTGCCGATCCCTTTCGTGGATGGGCAAGTGGATTCTTGCCGGGTTCTCCGCTTTTTCGGCTGAAGGCGCCGTGAATGCTGCTGAAACGGGCTGAAGCGTTCTGAAAAGCCGGTGTTTGGAAGGCCGATGGCGGATGAGCGGGTGCGTCAGGGCATTTCGGTAAAGAAGGGGGCATTGATTGGCGCAGGGCCTCCTGCAGAAGATGGAAGTGGTTCTTAGCTGTTTTGGTAGTAAACAACTGACAAACCATTCGTTCCAGGCATGAGCGATCGTGCATAGAGTGGCCATGAACCGCTCGCCGCCCACCGTCCGGTGAGTTCCCGGCGGGTGCCACCTGGAGATCCCACGCCATGTCCGCAGTCCTGTCCCGTGCCGCCGAAGTGCTTCCGTTCCCGTCGGGTGACGCACCGCCGCAAGGCTTCGAGATCCGCCCGCTGGCCGGCGCGCCGCTGGGCGCCGAGGTGCTGGGGCTGGATCTTTCGCGCCCGCTCGGCGATGCGGATTTCGCCCGGCTACACCAGGCCCATCTCGACCACCACGTGGTGGTCTTCCGCGACCAGCGCATCACGCCGCGCCAGCACATCGACTTCAGCCGCCGCTTCGGGCCACTGCAGATCCACGTGCTGAAGAACTTCCAGCTGGCGGACCATCCGGAAATCCTCATCGTCTCCAACATCAAGGACGCCAGCGGCCAGCCGATCGGGCTGGGCGACGCCGGCCACTACTGGCATTCGGACCTGTCTTACAAGGAGCGGCCCAGCCTGGGTTCGCTGCTGCACGCGCAGGAACTGCCCGGCGAGGGCGGCGACACGCTGTTCGCCGACCAGCATGCGGCCTACGACGCACTGCCCGAAGCGCTGCGGCGTGCCATCGCCCCGCTGCGGGCCGAGCACAGCTACCTGGCCAAGTACGAGGAATTGCGCGCGCGCAGCCCCTGGCGCCCCGCGCTCACGGCCGCGCAGATCGCCGAGGTGGCACCCGCCGTGCACCCGGTAGTGCGCACGCACCCGGAGACGGGGCGCCGCGCACTCTTCGTGAACGAGCACTTCACCACCCGCATCGTCGGCCTGCCCGAGGACGAAAGCCGCAGCCTGCTGGCCGAACTCTTCGCCGCCGCCGTGCAACCGGAATTCGTCTATCGCCACGTGTGGCAGCCGCACGACCTCGTGTTCTGGGACAACCGCTCCGTGCAGCACCTGGCCGCGGGCACGCCGGACAGCGAGCGCCGCAAGCTCTATCGCACGACGGTGGAAGGGGACCTCCCCCTGTAATAGGAAGCACCCCCCTGAGGCGCTGCGCGCCTTCACCCCCTCTCTCACGCTGCGCGTGGGAGGGGGTGAGGCCCGCGGCTCCATGCCCGCCTGCGCGGGCATGGACGGGGCGAACGCCCCTCGACTCTGGCGAGGGGGCTGGCCGCCGGTGGCCGGGCAAAGCCCGTTCCACGGCGTCTGCTGGCCTGGCCTGCTCCGCGGCCTCTCGACAAGCACGCGCACCTTCATTTTTGAAATCCACTGGAAAGCCTGATCCATGCCACGTTCCACCACCGTCTCCCTCCTGCGCCGCGCCTTCGTGCGCAAGGCCGCCACCCTCGCCACGGCAGCCGGTCTCATGGCCGGGGGCCTGGCGGCACCCGGCATGGCCCGGGCCGAGGAAGGCAGGCTGCGCATCGCCCAGCAGTTCGGCATCGTGTACCTGCTGCTCAACGTGGCGCAGGACCAGAAGCTGATCGAGAAGCACGGCAAGGCCGCGGGCGTGGACATCCAGGTCGAATTCCTCCAGCTGTCGGGCGGCTCCGCCGTGAACGATGCACTGCTCTCGGGCAGCATCGACATCGCGGGGGCTGGCGTGGGGCCGCTCTTCACGCTGTGGGACCGCACCCGCGGGCGCCAGAACGTCAAGGGCGTGGCCTCGCTCGGCAACTTCCCGTACTACCTCGTCAGCAACAACCCGGCCGTGAAGACGATCGCCGACTTCACCGACAAGGACCGCATCGCGGTACCGGCGGTGGGCGTATCGGTGCAGTCCCGCGTGCTGCAGTACGCCTCCGCCAGGCTCTGGGGCGACAAGGAGTTCAACCGCCTCGACAAGCTCCAGGTCGCCGTGCCGCACCCCGATGCCGCCGCCGCGATCATCAAGGGCGGGACCGAGATCACCGGCCACTTCGGCAACCCGCCGTTCCAGGAGCAGGAACTGGCCGGCAATCCGAATGCCCGCATCGTGCTCAACTCCTACGATGTGCTGGGCGGCCCCGCGTCCGCCACGGTGCTCTACGCCACCGAGAAATTCCGCAAGGAGAGCCCCAAGACCTACCAGGCCTTTCTCGCGGGGCTGAACGAGGCGGCGCAGTTCGTCGCCGCGAACCCCGAGAAGGCCGCCGACATCTACCTGAAGGTGACGGGCGCGAAAACCGACCGTGCGCTGCTGCTCAAGATCATCCAGAACCCCGAGGTGCAGTTCAAGGTGCAGCCGGAGAACACGCTCGGCCTGGGGCAGTTCCTGCAGCGCGTGGGCGCGATCAGGAACAGGCCCGAGGCGCTCAAGGACTATTTCTTCGACGACGCGCTGACCGCGCGCGGCAGCTGACCGGCGGCGATTTCGGGGCAGCGCAGCATGAAACGCATGGGAAGCCTTTCTTCCGCGCTGCTGGCGCGTGTGCAGGACGAGATGGGTGGCGGGGGCCTCTGGGCGGAGCCCGGTGGAGTGGAGGGCGCGCCGGCCTGGCCCTCATCGCCACCTGCTCCTTCGCCTGCCCGCGCACGTGCCCGGGCGCTCGCATCGGTGCCCGCTTCCGGGGCCGGGCAGGTGCCCGCGCACCCGGGCTCCGCAGCGCCGTTGCTGCGCGTGGACGGCGTGAGCATCGACTACCGCACGCCGCAGCGCGCCGTGCGCGCCACGCACCGCGTGGGCTTCGACGTACACGAGGGCGAGCGGCTGGTGCTGCTCGGCGCCTCGGGCTGCGGCAAGTCCACGCTGCTCAAATCCATCGCGGGTTTCATCACGCCCAGTGAAGGGCGCATCCTGCTGGACGGCCAGGCGGTGACGAAGCCCGGCCCGGACCGCGTGGTCGTCTTCCAGGAGTTCGACCAGCTGCCGCCCTGGAAGACGGTGCGCGAGAACGTGATGTTCCCGTTGCTCGCCGCGCGCCGCGCGGGCCGTGCCGAGGCGGCCGAACGCGCGGCGCTCTACCTGGACAAGGTGGGCCTCTCGAAGTTCGCCGACGTGCATCCACACCAGCTCTCGGGTGGCATGAAGCAGCGCGTGGCCATCGCCCGGGCCCTCGCCATGCAGCCGCGCGTGCTGCTGATGGACGAGCCCTTCGCCGCGCTGGATGCGCTCACGCGCCGCCGCATGCAGGAAGAGCTGCTGGCGCTGTGGGAGGAGTTCCGCTTCACCCTGATCTTCGTCACCCATTCCATCGAGGAGGCGCTGGTGGTGGGCAGCCGCGTGGCCATCCTCTCGCCCCACCCGGGCCGGCTGCGCGCCGAGATCAACAGCCACCAGTTCGGGTTGCACAGCCTGGGCGGCGCCGAATTCCAGGCCACCGCACAGCGCATCCATCGCCTGTTGTTCGATGAGCCAGCCCCGGAGGAGGGCGATGGGGCCGTGCCCGGTGCCGCTGTGCCCGCCCGCCGGCAGCCCGCCGGCAACCTGCTGCCCTTCCGGAACGCCACATGACCCCGCCGACCCCTCTCCATCCCTCGGCAGCCCATGCCGTGGCTGCGGCGGCCGGTCGCCGCGAGCCGCCCTTCCGGCCGGACGTCGAACATGCGTTGCCGCCGCTGGACGGCATCGCCCCCGAGCAGCCCCTGCCCTGGGCCACCCGCGTGTGGCAGCAGGGTGCCGTGCGCCGCCTCGCCATCCTGGCGGTGCTCGCCGTGCTGTGGGAACTCGTGGCGCGCTGGCAGAACAACGACCTGCTGCTGCCCACCTTCCTGCAGACCGCGCGCGCGCTGGGCGAGGGTCTCGCGTCGGGCGAGCTGGTGGCGAAGACGGCCATCTCGCTGTCGGTGCTGCTCAAGGGCTACCTGGCCGGCATCGGGGGTGCCTTCGTGCTGACCACGCTGGCCGTCTCCACGCAGTTCGGGCGCGACCTGCTGGGCACGCTCACCTCCATGTTCAACCCGCTGCCGGCCATCGCGCTGCTGCCCCTGGCACTGCTGTGGTTCGGTCTGGGGCAGGGCAGCCTCGTCTTCGTGCTGGTCCACTCGGTGCTGTGGCCGCTGGCGCTCAACACGTATTCAGGCTTCCAGGCCGTGCCCGAGACACTGCGCATGGCCGGGCGCAACTATGGCCTCACGGGCATCCGCTACGTGCTGCAGATCCTCGTGCCGGCCGCGCTGCCCGCCATCCTCTCGGGCCTGAAGATCGGCTGGGCCTTCGCCTGGAGAACGTTGATCGCGGCCGAACTGGTGTTCGGCGCCTCGTCGGGGCGGGGCGGCCTGGGCTGGTACATCTTCCAGAACCGCAACGAGCTCTACACCGACAAGGTGTTCGCCGGGCTCGTTCTCGTGATCCTGATCGGTTTGCTGGTGGAAGGGCTGGGTTTCCAGACGCTGGAGCGGCTCACGGTGCGGCGCTGGGGCGTGCAGCGGTAGGGGCGGGTACCGCCCTGCCTGCAATGCCGGCTCAAGCGCAGCGCGCGATCGCCTGGCCCAGCAGGTCCAGCCCCAGGTCGATCTCCGCGTCGCTCACCGTCAGCGGCGGGGCGATGCGGAACACGCCGCCCATGCCGGGCAATTGCACCACGTTCATCGACAGGCCCAGCTGCATGCATTCGCGCGTGATGGCCGTGCCCAGGCCGTCGGCCGGCTCCCTGGTGGCGCGGTCCTTCACGACCTCCAGGCCCAGCAGCAGGCCGCGGCCGCGCACGTCGCCGATGCAGTCGTAGCGCTCCTGCAGCGCGCGCAGGCCGGCCTCTAGCCGTGCGCCGGCCACCCGGGCGCGGTCGGCCAGGCGGTCGCGCTGCACGATTTCCAGCACCTTCAGGCCGATGGCCGCGGGCAGCGGGTCGCTCACGTGGGTGGTATAGAACAGGTAGCCGCGCTCGTGGGCGCGCTCCTCGATCTCGGCCGTGGTGACGATGGCCGCGAGCGGCAGGCCGGCGCCCAGGGTCTTGGAGAGGGTCAGGATGTCGGGCACCACGCCGTCGCGCTCGCACGCGAACATCGTGCCGGTGCGGCCCACGCCGGTCTGCGCCTCGTCCAGGATCAGCAGCATGCCGCGCTCCTCGCACTTTTGCTTGAGCGCGGCCAGGTAGCCCGGCGGCAGGTCGATGATGCCGCCCGAACTGAGGATGGGCTCGGCGATGAAGGCGGCCAGGCTGCCGCAGGACTGGCGGTCCACCAGGTCGAAGCCGTAGTCCAGCTCGGCCTGCCAGTCGTAGGCGCCGCTGGCGTCGAAGAACCGCGGCCGGAAGCCGAAGGGCGCGTTGATGGCCAGCGAGCCTGCCGCCGCCGGGCCCACGCCGCGCCGCCCGGCGCTGTAGGTGGCCGAGGCCGCGCCGCCCGTCATGCCGTGCCAGGACTGGGCGAAGCCCACGATCTCGAAGCGGCCCGTGACCAGCTTGGCCATGCGGATGGCGGCCTCGTTCGATTCGGCGCCGGTGGTCAGCAGCAGGCTGCGCTCCAGGGCACCGGGTGCCACGCCGGCCAGGGCCGTGGCCAGGTCCACCACCGGGCGTGACAGCATGCCGCTGAACAGGTGTTCCAGGCGATGGGCGTAGTCGCCGATGACGGCGCTGATCTCCGGATGGCAGTGGCCGAGCACGGCGCTCATCTGGCCCGAGGTGAAGTCCAGGATGGGCCGGTCGTCCGCGTCGTAGACGAAGCTGCCGGCCGCGCGCTCGATCACCATGGGGGCGAAGCTGCCGCCGTAGCGCACCAGGTGCTGGCGGGCGCGGTTCCAGAAATCGGGGTCTTCGTTGCGGGACATGCGGGGCTCCTGTCGGACTGGAAAGGCGGTGGAAGGAAGGGAGGGGGCCGGAGGAAACTCTAGGGATTTGCCAGACTTCAGTAAAACGAATACTTTTAAAATCTGAAATCAATTTTCTTGACATCTTGCCGTCCATCCTCGACATCGACCTGCTGCGCAGCTTCGCTGCCGTGGCCCAGACCGGCACGCTGGGTCTGGCCGCCGCGCGCGTGGGCCGCACCCAATCCGCCCTGAGCATGCAGATGCAGCGCCTGGAGGGCGCCTGCGGCCAGCCGTTGCTGCACCGCACGGGGCGCGGCGTGCGCCTGACGAGCCATGGCGAACGCCTGCTGGTGCATGCGCGGCGCATCCTGCACCACCATGACGAGGCCCTGGCGGACCTCGTCGGTACGGGCCTGGCTGGCGCACTGGCGGTGGGCTGCCCGGACGATTACGCTGCCGCTTTTCTGCCCCACCTGCTGCGCGGCTTCGCGCAGCAGCACCCGCTGGCCCGGGTGGACGTGGTATGTGCACCCACGCCGCGCCTGCGCGAGCGCCTGGCCACGCGCGCGCTCGACGTGGCCCTGGTCTCGCTGCCCTGGGGCGATGCGCCGCCACCCGGCACGCTGGCGCCGTTGCGGCGCGAGCCCCTGGTCTGGGTGGCCAGCTCCGGCATGGCGGTGGCGGACTGGAATCCCTTGCCGCTGGCCCTTTCCGATCCCGACGTGCTGGACCACCGCGCGGCCTGCGATGCCCTGCAGGCCCAGGGCCGCGCCTACCGCGTGGCCTACGCCAGCGGCAGCCTCACCGGGCTGACGGCCGTGGTGCGTGCAGGCTCGGCCGTGGCCGTGCTCACGCGCTGCGCGGTGCCACCCGACCTGCAGGTGCTGGCCGCCGATGCGGCCCTGCCGGAACTGCCCTGGCTGGGCATCAGCCTGGCGTTCGCCCAGGGGCGGGCAACGCCGCTGGCGCAGGCCTTCTCGGACCACGTGAGCGGCGTGCTGCCTTCGCTCTGAGGGCGGCCCGCATTCCCGCACACGGAAAACCCGGCCCACCCATCCGTTGTCCCGGCGCACCGGGGGGATGCGGCCAGCCGGCTCTGCACCTACACTCGCGGCATGTTGCGCTGGCTCATCGTCGTCTTCCTCGCCCTGGTGCTGCTCCAGGGGCTGGCGCCGTTCCTCCAGCGGCTCGGCGTGGGGCGCCTTCCGGGGGATTTCCATTTCCGCCTCTTCGGGCGCGAGTGGCACCTGCCCCTGGCCAGCACCCTGCTGCTCAGCGCGGTGGCCAGCCTGATCGCCCGGTGGATCTGAGCACGGGCAAGGGCGTCACATGCACGGCGTTTTTCCCTGGCACAGTGATTGCCTCGCTTTTGGCTCCACCGTCCCTTCCTCTTCCCTTCTTCCCTCCTCCTCGATCCGGTCCTTTCCCATGATCCGCCGCTCTTTCCGGCTGCTGGCGCTCGCCGCGGCCTTTTCCGCCCTTTCCGCTCCCGTCCTGGCCCAGGCGCCTGCCGACACGATGGCCCGCATCCAGCAGACCCGCACCATCACCCTGGGGGTGCGCGAATCGGCCTGGCCCTTCTCGTTCGTGGACGCCCAGAACGGCGGCAAGGCGGCCGGCTATTCGGTGGACCTGTGCCAGGCGGTGGTCGAGGACATCAAGAACACGCTCAAGCTCAAGGACCTGGAGGTCAAGTACCGCACGGTGAGCGCCGCCGAGCGCATCCCGAAGCTGGAAGCGGGAGAGATCGACCTGGAGTGCGGCTCCACCACCAACACCAAGGCGCGGCAGGAGCGGGTGGCCTTCGGCCCCACCATGTTCGTGGCGGGCATCCGCGTGCTCGTGCCCAAGGGCACCAAGGCCGACACGGTGCAGGACCTCGCCGGCATGACGGTGGCCGTGAGCAAGGGATCCACCTCCGAGAAGCTGCTCACCCAGCTCACCGTGAACGAGGTGAAGGCCACGGTCAAGGTCTTCGACAACAACGACGAGGCGTTCAAGGCCCTGCGCGCCGGCACGGTGAAGGCGTTCGCCCAGGATGACTCGCTGCTGCTCGGCCTGGTGGCCCGCAACAAGGCGCAGGGTGCCCTGGCGCTCGGCAACTTCGCGCTGTCCGTGGAACCCTACGCCATCATGACGCGCAAGAGCGACACCGCGCTCATGGCCGTGGTGGACCGCACGCTCGGCAAGCTCTACACCAGCCGCGAGATCGATCCCATCTACAAGAAGTGGTTCCTGAACGACCAGATATCCATCCCGGTGGGCCGCCTGACGCGCGAGAGCTTCAACCGCCCCAACAAGGAGGCGGGCGTGGCGATGATGCTCGGCTACTCGCTGTGACCACCGGGCGCCCCCGGCCTACACTGCAGGCCGGCCGGTTGCGCCCATACTGCCGGCTCGATGTTTCGCGGCGGGCGCCGGCATGGTGAGCCGCCTTTTCCGATCGACCGAGGTGGCGATGAGAGCTTGTATCGACATAGGGGGAACGAAGGTCGCGGTGGCGCTGGCGCCCGCGGGAACGGACCGGGCCGCGCTCGTGGCGCGGCGCAGCGAGCCGACCGTGAAGGAAGGGCCGCCCGACGCGCTCGCGCGCCAGTGCCTGCGCATGGTGGACGAGGCCTGTGCCGAGGCCGGCATATCGCGTGCGCAACTGCAGTCCACCGGCGTGGCGAGCTGCGGGCCCTTCGTCCTGCAGGACGGCATGGTCGAGGTCTCCACCCCCAACATCTGCGGAGGACTGCCCGGGGCCGACCGCAGCCTGCTGCCCAACGACTGGACGCGCATCCCGCTGCAGGCCCCACTGGCCGAGGCGCTGGGCCGCGTGAACGTGCAGAACGACGCCGTGGCGGCGCTGGTGGCCGAACGCCGCTGGGGTGCGCTGCAGGGGCAGGACCACTGCGCCTACGTCACCTGGAGCACCGGCGTCGGCGTGGGCCTGTGCGTGGACGGCAGCGTGCTGCGCGGCAAGAACGGCAACGCGGGGCATGCGGGCCACAGCTTTTCCAGCGACGGTCCGCCGGAGGCCACCTGCGGCTGCGGCAACGTGGGCGACGTGGAATCGCTGGTGGCGGGCAATGCCATCCCGCGCCGCTGGGGCCGCGATGCCGGCGGCCTGATCGGTGCCGCGCGCGAGGGCGATGCCGCCGCCGCCGAGGCCGTGGCACAGATGTGCCGCGTGCTCGGCCGCATGCTCTACAACCTTGTCGCCATCCTGGACCTGCAGCGCATCAGCGTCGGCGGGAGCGTGTTCCTGCACCACCAGGATTTCCTGCTGCCCCGGCTGCAGGCGGAAGTGTCGGGCCGCCTGCCCGCGCTCACCGGCGGCGTGCTGGTGGTGCCGGCCGGCCTGGGGCACCAGATCGGCGATTACGCAGCGCTCGCCATGGCCGGCTGAGCGCAGGCTCAGGGCCCGGCGGCCGGGGTGCCGGCGGCGACGGCGACCCCGTAGAGCGCCAGCAGACCCATGACGTGCCCGATGGCGACACCGGGTTCGCCGGACTCGATACGGCCGATCGTCTGCACATGCATCCCGAGCCGCGCGGCGGCCGCGGCCTGGCCGTCGCCTGCCGCCAGCCGCGCCTGCTTCGCCGCCGCGCCCAGGGCACGGATCGCCTGCAGGGCGTCCTCGGAGATGTCCACGGAGATGCGTTTGCCTTGGGCCATGCGCGCATTGTGCCGCGGGCCGGCTCAGTCCTGTGCCTTCTCCAGCGCCTCCAGGAAGGTGCGCCGCCACCAGTGGATGTCGTGCCGGCGGATGCGGTCCATCAGGGCCTGATGGCGCTGCTGGCGCTCCGCGAGCGGCATGCGCAGCGCGGTCTGGATGCAGTCGGCCATGCCCTGGGTGTCGTACGGATTCACCAGCAGCGCCTCCTTCATCTGCTCCGCCGCACCCGCGAAGCGCGAGAGCACGAGCACGCCCGGGTCTTCCGGATCCTGCGCCGCCACGTATTCCTTGGCGACGAGGTTCATGCCGTCGCGCAGCGGCGTGACCAGCCCCACGGCCGAGGCCCGGCACAGCCCGGGCACGCGCTTGCGGGCCACGGTGCGGTGGATGTAGCGCACGGGCATCCAGTCCAGGTCGCCGTGGTCGCCGTTGATGGCTCCGCACAGGCCCTCGAGTTCGTGCCGCAGGTCGGCATAGGCGTTCACGCTGTCGCGCGTCGGGGACGCGATCATGATGAGCGTGGCGCTGTGCTGGTTCTCGGGATAGCGGGCCAGCAGTTCGCGGAAGGCCCGCACCCGCTGCGGAATGCCCTTGGAGTAATCCAGCCGGTCGATGCCCATCAGCAGGCGGCGGCGCGAATACTCGTTCTTCATCGCCTCGTAGGTCTGCACGGCGTCCGGTGCGGCGGTGAGGCGCGAGAACTCGTCCACGTCGATGCCGATCGGGAAGGCCCCTACCTGCACCGTGCCGCCGAAGGCGCGCAGCCGCTGCGGGCCCACGCTTTCGGCGCCGCCTTCGGTCCTCAGGTACTGCGTGAAGTGGGACACGTCCGCCTCGCTCTGCAGGCCCACGAGGTCGTAGGCGAACAGCGAGCGCATCAGCCATTCGTGCTGCGGGATGGCCGCCATGATGAGCGGCGGCGGCACGGGGATGTGCAGGAAAAAGCCGATGCGCTGCTTGCAGCCGAGTGCGCGCAGCTCGGCCGCGAGCGGGATCAGGTGGTAGTCGTGCACCCAGAGGATGTCGTCGTCCTTCAGCAGCGGCAGCAGCTTGCGCGCGAACATCTGGTTCACGCGCCGGTAGCCCGCGATGTAGCCCGCATTGAAATCGGCCAGGTCCAGCCGGTAGTGGAACACCGGCCACAGGACGCTGTTGCTGTAGCCCGCGTAGTAGCTGTCGTGGTCTTCCTGGCACAGGTCCACCGTGGCCAGCGTCACGCCGCCCGCCTGCCGCGTCTGCAGCTTGCCCTCGCCGGGCACACCGTCCTCGGTGATGGTGCCGCTCCAGCCGAACCACATGCCGCCGGTGCGGCTCAGCGTCTCGCCCAGGGCCACGGCCAGTCCCCCTGCGGCGGGTTTGCGGGGATCGGCGATGCGGTTGGAAATGACGACGAGTCGGCTCATGGGGATTCCTTGTTGTTCAATCCAGGCGGGTGCCTGTCAGATCACGCTGTCCCAGGGTGCCGACAGGCGCATGGCGGCATTGATGATGCCCACCATGGAATAGGTCTGCGGGAAGTTGCCCCACATCTCGCCCGTCTGCGCGTGCGTGTCTTCCGACAGCAGGCCCAGCGGGTTGCGGGCCGCGAGCATGGCCTCGAAGATCTCGCGGGCCTGGCTGCGGCGGCCGATGCGCGCCAGGGCGTCGATGCGCCAGAACGTGCAGATATTGAAGGCCGTGTCGGGCTTGCCGAAGTCGTCCGCGGCCTCGTAGCGGCGCATGTAGGGGCCGTCGCAGAGCGTCTGCTCCATGGCGTCCACGGTGCTCACGAAGCGCGGGTCGCGCGGATCGATCAGGCCCACCTCGGCCATCAGCAGCACGCTGGCGTCCAGCTCGCTGCCGCCGAAGCTTTCCGCGAAGGCCTGGCGCTTGTCGCTCCAGGACTTCTCCAGGATCTCTTCCTTCATGCGCCGCGCGTGGCCGTGCCAGTAGCCGGCGCGGTCGGACAGCTGCAGCGAGTCGGCGATCTTGGCCAGCCGGTCGCACGCGGCCCAGCTCATGAGTGCGGAGGAGGTGTGCACCCGCGCGCGCGTGCGCAGCTCCCACATGCCGGCGTCCGGCGTGCCGTATACCTTCACGGCCAGCTCGCCGATCTGCTCCATGCGCGCGAACTCGGCCGGGCCGGCCGGATGCAGCAGGCGCCGGTCATGGAAGGCCTGGGCCGCGCCGAGCACGATGTTGCCGTACACGTCGTGCTGGAAATGCTCCGCCGCCTGGTTGCCCACGCGCACCGGGCCCATGCCGCGGTAGCCGGCCAGTTGCGGCACGAAGTACTCGGGCAATTCCCGCTCCAGGCCGATGCCGTAGAGCGGCTGGATGTGGCCGCTGCTGGTCTCCGCCACCACGTTGCTCAGCCAGCGCAGGTAGTCCTCCATCGTGGCCGTCTCGGACAGGCTGTTGAGCGCACGCACCACGAAGAACGCGTCGCGCAGCCAGCAATAACGGTAGTCCCAGTTGCGGCCGCTGTGGGCGGATTCGGGGATGCTCGTGGTCATGGCCGCGACGATCGCACCGGTGTCCTCGTAGAGCGAGAGCTTGAGCGTGATCGCCGCGCGGATCACGGCGTCCTGCCATTCCAGCGGCACCGCCAGGCGCTGCGTCCACTGGCGCCAGTAGGCGACGGTCTCCTGCTCGTAGGAGCGTGCGGTGTCCGCGATGCCGAAGGGCAGCGATTCATCCGCCCCGAGCAGGAAGTTGTACTCGCGCGAGATGACGAACGGCTGGCCCGAGAGCACGTGCGAGAGCGGCGCATCGGTGTTCAGCCGCAGCGTCTGGTCCGCGCCCACGAAGCGCACGTGGTTGCTGCCGCGCGTGATGCCGGGCTTCTCGCTGCCCCAGCCAAAACGCACGTTCGCCGTCACGCGGATGCGCGGCGAGCCCTGCACGGGGCGTATGCGGCGCACCAGCAGCATCGGTCGGAAGAAGCGCGACCGTGCGTAAAAGCGCGGCGCGAAATCGGTCACCTCGATGCTGTTGCCCGAGCGGTCCGTCAGGCGCGTGCGCAGTACCGCGGTATTGGGTTCATACCACTGGCGGCTCTCGACCTGGTCTTCCAGTTCGATCGCGAAGCGGCTGCCCTGTTCGCCGGGCTGGATGAGGGCGTTGAACACCGGGTCGCCGTCGAAGCGCGGCAGGCAGCACCACACGATGTGGGCGTTCGCGTCCACCAGCGCGCTGACCGAGCAGTTGCCCACCATGCCGAGCGACAGCGAGGCCTCCCCGGGGGCCGCGAAGCCCGGCGGGCGCGGCAGCGGGTCGTGCGACAGCCCGAGGTTGCCGTCGGCGAAGGGCGGCGCGCTGGCCGCGGCGGCGGCTGCGGCGCTGGCGGCGGCGGATGCCGGGGGCGGGGGGGACGCAGGGGGCGTGGAGGTGGGAGAGGTCATGCGGGGAACCCTTCCGGCGATGCCATCTGGAACAGCCATTCACGCAACTCCGTGGTGTCGTCGCAGCGCGCGAGCGCCCGGGTTTCGCCCGGTCCGATCTTGATGCCGATGCCGCCGAGCACCTGCGCGGCCTCGAAGCCGTATTCGTCGGTCACGTCGTCCCCGGCGAACACGGGGATGCGGCCTGCGAAGGGCGCCTGGCGCATGAAGTCGGCGATCGCCCGGCCCTTGTTCGGCCCGGAGGGCTTGATCTCCAGCACGCACTTGCCCTGCATGAGCTCCAGGCCGGGCGCCTGCGCCAATGCATGCTCGAGCGCCGCGCGGCACAGCGGCTCCAGTTCCACCGCCTGGCGGTAGTGCAGGGCCATGCCCGCGCTCTTGCGCTCCAGCACCAGCGCGGGATAGCGGTCCAGCAGCGGCTGCACGGCCCGCACCACGGGGGCGAGGTCGGGCGCCGGCACGCCGCCGACGACGCCGTTGCCCATCCGGTACTGGGCGCCGTGTTCGCAGGCCAGCGGCAGCTGCAGGGGGCTGAGGAAGTGGTCGATATCGGCCTGCGTGCGGCCCGTGGCGATGGCCAGGGCGCCATCCAGGCGTTCGTGCAGGACCCGCAGGGCCGGCACCACGCCAGGATGGACCTGCACCGCATCAGGGTGCGGTGCAATGTCGGCAAGCGTGCCGTCGAAGTCGAGAAACAGCGCATGGTGCGCGGTCAGCAACGGTGGCTTTTGCATTGGCGCATACCTTACCAGATGGCATTGCCGAGCCTGTAGTCCGCGAGGCTGGCGCCCTGTAGGCGCGCCGCAGCCGCCGCGGGCGCGGCTTGAAAACACGGGTGTCGCCGCGCATCTGCCGCCATGCCCGAATCCCTGCACATCGTCTGCCCGCACTGCCACACCACCAACCGCATCGCGGCCGACCGCCTGGCTGCGCCGCCCGGCACGGTGGAGGCGGACTGCGGTCAGTGCCACCGGCCTCTTTTCACGGGCGAGCCCGTGGCGCTCGACGATGCTTCCTTCGGGCGCCACACCGAACGCAGCCACATTCCGGTGGTGGTGGATTTCTGGGCGCCATGGTGCGGTCCCTGCCGCACCATGGCGCCGGCCTTCGCGCAGGCGGCGCGGTCGCTCGAGCCGGGCGTGCGGCTCGCCAAGCTCGACACCGAGGCGCATCCCGCCATCGGGGCGCGCCTGGGCATCCGCAGCATCCCGACGATGGTGATGTTCCGCCAGGGACGGGAGGTCGCGCGCATCTCGGGGGCGCTGGGCGCCGCCGACATCGCGCGCTGGGTGCGGACGGCCGGCGGCGCCTGACGCCGAAGGCCGGCGGCAGGAGACCGTCAGCCCCCGGCCGCCGGTGGCTGTGCCGCCATCCACTCCTGCACCGCGTCGCCGCGTGCCCGGCGGATCCATTCGCCCACCTGCGGTCCGGCGGCGCCGCGGGCCTGGGCCCTCGCGGCCACGGCGGCGGTATCGACCGAGCGTGCCGCCTGCAGCGCGCCCAGCAGGCGCGCGCGCTGCGGATAGGGCGTTTCCTCGAATCCCAGCCGGCCGCGCGCGTCGCATTCGCAGGCCAGCAGCACGTCGGCGAAACGGGCAGGTTTGCGCAGCGCGTCGCAGCGCTCCAGCAGCCGCACCAGGGCCGCCGCGCCCAGTTCCGCGCTGCGGTGGACGTTGCCATGCTCGCGCGCCACCACGTCCGCGGTCTCGCGGCACTCCACCGGTACCCGCAGGCGCTCGCACACATCGGCCAGCAGGGCGGCGCTGCGCTGCTCGTGCCCGATATGGCGCGGCAGCACGTCGGCCGGCGTCGTGCCCTTGCCCAGGTCGTGGACCAGGCAGGCGAAGCGCACCGGCAGCGGCGCCTGCAGCCGCGCGGCCATGTCCAGCACCATCATCACGTGCACGCCGGTGTCCACCTCGGGATGGTATTCGGCACGCTGCGGAACGCCCCAGAGCCGGTCCAGTTCGGGCAGCAGCACGGCCAGAGCGCCGCAGCCGCGCAGCACCTCGAACATGCGCGACGGGGCGGTTTCCATCAGGCCACGCGCGATCTCCTGCCAGACGCGCTCGGGAACGAGGTCGCCCGCCTCGCCGGCATCGACCATCTCCCGCATGAGCGCCATCGTCTCGGGGGCGACGGAGAAATCGGCGAAGCGCGCTGCGAAGCGCGCCACGCGCAGGATGCGCACCGGGTCTTCGCGGAAGGCATCGGTCACGTGGCGCAGCAGCTTTGCCTGCAGGTCGCGTGCGCCCCCGTAGGGATCGACCAGATCCCCTGCAGCAGCATCCTCGCCGCGCACCGCCATCGCGTTGATGGTGAGATCACGGCGCGACAGGTCCTGCTCCAGCGTCACGTCCGCGGCCGTGTCCACCACGAAGCCACGGTAGCCCCGCCCGCTCTTGCGCTCGGTGCGCGCCAGCGCGTATTCCTCGCGCGTTTCGGGGTGGAGGAAGACGGGAAAATCGCGCCCCACGGGCAGGAAGCCACGCGCGGCCAGGTCGTCGGGCGTGGCACCCACCACCACCCAGTCGCGGTCGTTCACCGGGCGGCCCAGAAGCCGGTCGCGCACGGCGCCGCCCACCATGTAGATCTGCATGCGGGCAGTGTACGGCGGCGGGCGGGCGTTGCTGCATGCGCTGCGCCTGCGCAGGCACCGGCCGGTATATTCGGCGCGATCCTTTCTGCCCGTCTGCCATGTCCCTGTCCTCCTCCCTCACCATCGCCCAGATGAACCCCGACGGCAGCGTGCCCGTGCCGGAATCGCCGGATGCCGCCGCCAACGCGGCCGTGGAGGCGCTGCGCCGCGAGGAGGAGGCCGAGGCCCTGAAGCAGCGGCTGGAGTCGCTGCAGGAAGTGCTGGACAAGCCGCTGAGCGAGATCCTGGCCGAACGCGACCGGTTCAAGGAAACGGCGGCGGCATGGGACGCCTTCGCCGCGATGTGGGTGCTGTCGCAGCGCGCCATGCGCAGCGTGGCGATGGAACTCGCCACGCAGCAGGGCGTGCCCCAGGAAGAGGTGGTGGCCCGGGCGCTGGCCTGCGCGAACCGGGTGCTCAATACCGAGGACGAGGACCTGGGCGGCTCCATCGCACCGGCGCAGATGGCGCACATCGCGCGGCACCGGGCCTTCCTGCGCAAGCAGTTCCGCCAGGGCTGACTCCGGGAAGCCGGAGTGCGCCGCGGGGCCGCACGGGCCCCGGCGTCAGCGCCCGAGCCGGTAGGGTTCCTCGAAATCCAGGAAGTCCTGCTCGACCAGCGCCGCGTCGATCCACGCCTTCACGCCGGGCCGTGAGGCCACATGCTCCACATAGGCGGCGATCGGCTCCGGCACCGGCAGGGCATAGGTGCGCAGTCGCATGCAGACGGGTGCGAAGAAGGCGTCCGCGATGGTGAACTGGCTCCCGAAGAGCAGCGGGCCTCCGTGCTCGCGCAGGAGGGCACCCCACATCTCCACGAGGCGCTGCACGTCGGCGCGCACGCCGGGCCGGTCGCGCCAGAGCAGGGCACCCGTCTCCGGCAGGTGGGCCTCGATGTTCATGGGGCAGGCGCTGCGCAGTGCGCCGAAGCCGCTGTGCATCTCGGCGGTCACGCTGCGCGCCTGCGCACGGGCGGCCGGGTCCTGCGGCCACAGGTGCTTGTCGGGATGGCGTTCCGCGACGTATTCGGCGATGGCCAGCGTGTCCCACACGGTGGTGCCGCCATCGACCAGCACGGGCACCTTGCCGGTGGGGCTCACGGCCTGCAGGGCCTGCTTGAAGCGCGAGCCGGGCTCGAAGCTGTCGAAGCGCAGGGCCACTTCCTCGAAGGGAATGCCGGCCTCGCGCAGCAGCACCCAGGGGCGCATGGACCAGGAGGAATAGTTCTTGTTGCCGATGTAGAGCTGGAGCATGGGCCGCACTCGCAGGGGGTGGAAAGGGAAGGCCGATGCTAGGGCCATGCGCCGCGCCTGCCAATGCCGTATGTCCCGCCGATTGATACATGCCGCGCATCAATGCAGCGCCGGGCGGCCTGCGGCACAATCCGCCCCCAGCTTTTTTCGCGATCCGTGCCGGTCTTCCCGTTCTTCCGCCTGCTGCTGTTGCGCGCCGCCCTGGCCTGGCTCTGCCTGGCGATGGTGCACCCGGCCGCGCGCGCCGGAGCCGTCGAGCCGGCAGTGCTCGCTGCGCGCGAGGGCGGCGTCTCGCTCGTGCCCCACATGGAGGTGCTGGAAGATCCGGGGCGCCGCCTCGGCATCGGCGACGTGCTCGCGCCGGGAAACGCGGCGCACTTCGTGCATCCCGATGATCCGCTGCGGGGCGCCGAGGCCGACCGGGTGCTCTGGTTCCGCGTGCAGCTGCGCCTGGCCGATCCGGCGGACGCGCAGCGCGAATGGCTGCTGGTCGTGCCCACGGTGTCCACCCACGAACTGCGCTTCTACGGTCCCTACGACCCGGATGGCCGCGCGCTGGCGCCGCCGGTGGTGACGGGCGTGCGCCATCCGTGGTCCACGCGACCGGCGGGATCGGAACAGATGGCCTGGCGCTTCCGGCTGCAGGATGCGCAGACCTACACGGCGTACTTCCGGGTGGAATCGACCTTCGCGCGCTTCTATGCCGCCACGGCCTGGGACCTGGCCGACTACCTGCAGGCCACCCAGGACAAGCGCATGTTCGACGGCGCCTGCTATGGCTTGCTGCTGGGCCTGCTGGCGTTCAGTCTCGCGATGCTGGCGGTCTTCCGTGAAGGCATCTATGCCTGGTATTCGCTCTCGTGCGCCTGCGCCCTGCTGGCGCTCGCCAGCCTGAACGGGCACACGCTGCGCTATCCGTTCGCCCACTGGCCGGCGGCGGCGGGCCTGTTCTACACGCTCGCACCACCGCTCTGGGCCATGTCCAAGCTGCTGTTCGGGCGCAGCCTGCTGCGCCTCTCGCACTATGCGCCGCGCATCGACCGCCTGGTGCTCGCGCTCGTCGCGGCGCTGGGCGCGGCGACCGTGTACGGGCTGTTCGGCCCCCATCCACTCTGGCTGTTCCGGGCCGTGCAGGCCTCGGTGATGGTGTCCACCGTGGTGCTGGCCGCCGGGGCGCTGATCGCGGTGCGCCGGCGCTACTGGCCCGCCGTGCTCTACAGCGCCGGCGTCCTGCTGCTGTTGCTGGGCATCTGCGCGATCATCGTCGCGAGCTGGGGCTGGGTGGCCTGGAAGCCGGGCCAGATGGACCTGACCCAGGCCGCGCTCGTGGCGGAAGCCGTCATCTTCGCCGCCGCCATGGCGTCGCGCCTGCGCCTGCTCCGCATGTCGGAGCAGGCCCTCGGCCGGCGCACCCGCGAACTGGTGGAGGTGCTGGGCACGGATGCCCTCACGGGCGCGGCCAACCGCGCCGGGCTGGCGCGCCGGGCCGAAGCGGCGCTGGAGGCCGGCGAGCCGTTCACGCTGATGCTGCTGGACCTGGACGGCTTCAAGGCCGTGAACGATACCCATGGCCACGCGGCGGGCGACGCCGTGCTGGTGGCCCTGGTGCAGCGCCTGCGCGCCCTGCTGCGCGAGGGCGACCTGGTCGCGCGCCTGAGCGGCGACGAATTCGCCGTGCTGCTGGCCGGCGCTCCGCCGCGCCAGGCCCTCGCGGACAAGGCCCGCGCCATGGCCCGCGCCGTGGCCGTCCCCCTCGGCTTCGAGGGCCGGCAACTGTCCGTGGGCCTCAGCGTGGGCATCGCCAGCCATCCCGGCGACGGCTGGGCCCTGGAACCCCTGCTGCGCGCCGCAGACGCTGCCATGTACGCCAGCAAGCGCCGCGGCCGGAACGGCGGCGCAGAATGCTTCGCCTTCGCGAGCGACCTGGCTACGGTGACATGACAGTCACTGCCTGACCGTCAGTGCGTTGGCGTGGGGATGGCTCCGGGCGGCGGTTGCCCGGCGTGCGGCCCTGGAACCTGCACGGCCTCAGCCATCGGAAGGCCGCGGAGCAGGCCACGCCAGCGGACGCCGCGGAACCGGCTTCGCCGGGCCGCCGGCGTCGTCCCCCTGGGGGGGAAGGCGCCGAAGGCGACCCAGGGGGGAGCCTATTTCAGTGGCCAGACGACGCCGTTGTCATTCAGGATGGCGTCCAGCGGCAGGTCGTGCGGCTCGGGCTCGAAATCCTCCAGGAACCCGTGGGTGAACCCCAGGCCCACGGTGGTCGGCACCGGATACAGCGTGGCCAGGGTGCGGTCGTAGAAGCCGCCGCCATACCCCAGGCGGTAGCCGCCGGGGCCGTAGCCCACGCAGGGCACGAACAGCAGGGTGGGCACGATGATCTCGGTGTCCTTGGGCTTCGGGATGCCGTAGGCATCCTCTTCCATCGGACAGCCGGGATACCATGCGTGGAAGGTGAGCGTCTTGTGCTCCTTGTTCACCACCGGCAGGCCGATGCGGCGGCGCTGCGGCTCGTCCAGCAGTTCGCCGTCCTCCTTCCAGCGGTGCAGTGCGGGCAGGGGGTCGAATTCTCCCTTGATGGGCCAGTAGGCGCCGATCACGGTGTCCGGGCGGTCCACCAGCCAGATGCGCATCACGCGCTGCAGAAGGTCTGCACGCTGTAGGCGGTCCGGCAGGTTCAGGCGTTCATCGATCAATGCGCGTCGCAGGGCTGCTTTGTCCATCACATAATTCCCCAATGCAATTGCTCACGATTCTGACACCGCTCCTGGCCGCCGTGGCCTTCGCTACCGCCGCGGCGCCTGTCCAGGCTCAAAACCGGGGCGACGAGGCGCTGTTACAAATGCAGCAGGCCTACCGCAAGGGCGACCGCGCGCGGCTCACGCAACTGCTGCCGGACCTGCGCGGGCACGTGCTGGAACCGTGGGGCGCGTACTGGGAACTGCGCGCCCGTCTCGACCAGGCGACACCGCAGGAGGTGGCGGGCTTCCTGCAGCGTTTTGCCGGCACCTACCAGGAGGACCGGCTGCGCAACGACTGGCTGCTGCTCGTCGGCCAGCGGCGGGACTGGGCGCAGTTCAGCGAGCTGCACGCCCTCTACCGCATGAACGACGACCGCGAGGTGCGCTGCTACGCCCTGCTGGTGGACCAGATCAAGGGTTCCGCGGCCTCCGGCGCGGCCGACGAAGTACTGCGCAACTGGTACGCGCTGCGCGAGGCCGACGACGGCTGCACGCACGCGGCGGCCGAGTTCTACGCCGACAAGCGCATCGCGGCCCTGGACGTGTGGCGCAAGGCCCGGCTGGCGGCCGAGGCCAACCGGGCGCGCGCCACGCGCAACGCGGTCGAGATCGTCGCGCCCGAGGCGCTGCCGATGCTGCGCGAGGTGTTCGACGCTCCCGCCAAGTTCCTCGCGAGCCGTGCCACGGCACCGGGCCGCATGCGGCAGGAACTGGTGGTGCTGTCGCTGATCAAGATGGCGATGTCCGATGCCGGCACCGCGGCCCGGCTGCTGGACTCCAAATGGGGCCCGCTGCTCACTCCGGAGGAGCGCAACTGGGTCTGGGGCGTGATCGGCAAGCAGTCCGCCGTGGCGCTGTCGCCGGATGCGCTGGGCTATTTCGGGAACGTCTCCAAGGATGCCGACCTGACGGACGACATGCTCGGCTGGAAGGTGCGCGCCGCCCTGCGCGCAGGCCAGTGGAAGCAGGTGGCCCGCGCCATCGACGCGATGAGCCCGGCGGGACGGCAGGATCCCGCCTGGACCTACTGGCGTGCGCGGGCCTGGCTGTCCAACCGCCCGGGCGACGAAGACCGGGCGAAGGCGCGCGAACTGCTCGAGCGCATCGCGGGCCCCGGCGGCTTCTATGAGCAGCTGGCGCTGGAGGAACTCGGCCAGCGGGTGGTCCCGCCCGTGCCGCCGCTGCCGCCCACGCCCGAGGAGAAAGCTGCCGCGCGCGCGAACCCGGGCTTCGTGCGCAGCCTCTACGCCATCGGCCTGGGGCTGCGGCACGAAGGCGTGCGCGAGTGGAACTACACCACCAACCTGCACTCGCCGGGCGGCATGGGCGACCGCGAACTGCTCGCCGCCGCCGACCTCGCCTGCCAGCGCGAGATCTGGGACCGCTGCATCAACACCAGCGAGCGCACGAAGTCCTTCACGGACGTGGGCCAGCGCTTCCCCATGCCGTTCCGCAACGCCGTCGTGGCGCGCGCGCAGTCCATCGGACTGGATCCGGCCTACGTCTATGGCCTCATCCGCCAGGAAAGCCGCTTCATCATGGATGCGCGCTCGGGCGTCGGTGCATCGGGCCTGATGCAGGTCATGCCCGCCACCGCGCGCTGGACGGCCCGCAAGATCGGCATGGCGGATTTCACGCCCGACCAGATCAACGACCGCGACACCAACATCGCCATCGGCACCGCCTACCTGAAACTCGCCCTCGACGATTTCGACGGCTCCATGTCCATGGCCGCGGCCGCCTACAACGCCGGCCCCGGACGGCCGCGCAACTGGCGCAACGGGCCGGTGCTGGAGGCCGCGATCTGGGCCGAGAACATCCCCTTCTCCGAGACGCGCGATTACGTCAAGAAGGTGCTTTCCAACACCACGATGTATGCCGCGATCCTGACGGGCCAGCCCCAGTCGCTCAAGGGCCGGCTCGGCAACGTGGGCCCGCGCGACGCCGCCACGCCGGACCCGAGCCGCGAGCTGCCCTGATGACGGAGCGGAGCGCCGGTCCGGCCTCTGCCGCTTCCTTCAGGCGTTGTGCAGCGTTTCCCCGTCCAGCCGGGCGGCCCCGCTGCGCACCAGTTCATGCACCAGGGCCTCCTGCCACGCCGCGCGGGGCTGGCCCGCGAAATGGCCGGCATGGAGCAGTCCGAAATACGGGGTGGCACCGGCCCAGGCGTGCAGCCGGGCGAGCGGCACGCTCTGCCATTCGAGCAGCTTGTACTTGAGCAGCACCTTGGCGGCGTAGAGCGCGTGCCGCTCCGGGGCGCGCACGAACCCGTCGAGCCGGCGCCGAGCGGTGCCGAGCGCGCTCTCGACGTCCGTGAAAACGGAACCGTGCCCGGGCACGACGGTGCGCGGAGCCAGCCCGGCGATCAGGTCCAGTGTGGCCGCGACGTCCGCGAAGGCCTGCTCGCCTTCCAGCTCGGGGAAGACCACGCCGAAGCCGTTTTCCCAGAGCGCGTCGGCCGAGAGCAGCACCCGGTGCCGGGGCTCGAACAGCACCACCGAATGCGTGTCGTGCCCGGGCGCCGCATGGATCTCCCAGTCGTGTGCGCCCAGGCGGATGCTGCGGCCCGGCTCCAGCAGGCCGTCCATGCGGAAGGGTGGGCAGTCCTGTCCCGTGGGCGTATAGCTCAGCGCCTGCGGATCCCAGTCGCGCACGTGTTCGGCCTGTCCGGGCGGCACCAGGGTGCGCGCCCCGGGCCAGGCCTGCTGCAGCGCCGCGTTCCCGCCGCAGTGGTCGCTGTGCAGGTGGGTGTTGGCGATGAGCGCGAGGGGCCGGCCCTCCAGGGCGGCCGCCACCAGCGCCACCGTCTGGGCCGCATGCGCGCAGTAGCCCGTGTCCACCACCGCCGCCGCGTCTTCGCCCACGCAGACGATGTTGTTGGCCGAAAGCCAGCCGCGTTCGAGCACCGTGGTGCCGGGCGGCAGGAGCGGCGCGGTGCCGCCGACGGGGGCCTGGGGCGTGGGAATGTGCATGGGAAGAGCCTCTGCGGGAAAGTATGGCACCGGCCCCCGCCGTTCATCCATCCGGCGCAACCCTTCGCGCCGCCACGGCGCAGGTCGTCGCACCGCGCTCGCCCGCGCGGCATGCAGGCCCGACAGTGCGCCATCGCCGTACCGCTGCCGAGGAATCCCGATGACTTTCATTGCCCACCTGCTCCAGGCGACGCCCGCCTGGGTCTTCGCGCTGCTGGCCGCCCTGTCCGTGCTGGGCGTGCGCCAGTTGCGACCGTCCCGCAGGACCCTGGGGCGGGCCATGCTGCTGCCGGCCGCCATGGCGGCGTTCTCGCTGTACGGCATGGTGGCGGCGCGCCACGGGCAGCCGGCCGCCTGGGCCGCCTGGGGCCTGGCGGCACTGGCAGCGGCGGCCTTCGTGGCGTCGCGTCCGGTACCGGCGGGCACGCGCTTCGACCCCGTGGACGCGGTCTTCCACCTGCCCGGCAGCGTCCGGCCGCTCCTGCTGATGCTCGGCATCTTCTGCACCAAGTACACCGTGGCCGTGGCGCTCGCCCTGCATCCGGCGATGTCGGGCGATCCGTTGTTCGCCGGTGCGGTCAGCCTGCTCTACGGCATTTTCGCGGGAGCCAGCGCAGGGCGGGCACTGCGCCTGCTGGGCCTGTGGTGGTCCGCGCGCGGTGCCATGCCGCTGGGGCGCACCTGAAATCCGGTCAGAACGTCACGCCTGCGCAGAGGATCACGTTGGCGTAGGGCGTGCACTCGCCCGTCCGCACCACGGCACGCGCATCGCGCGTGAGGCGCTTGAATTCCTCGTGGGACAGGGTCTGCGGGGCTACGGGCAGCGCGCCGGCCCAGCCGGGCAGGGCCCCGCCCGCGCGCTCCACGGCCTCGGTGGCGATCAGGGCGCGCTCCACCTGCATTTCGGAGAGCACGGCGGCCAGCACATCGGCGACCGAAGGCAGTCCCGGGGTCACGGCCAGGTCGATGCGCAGGGGGCCGGGCGGAATCGGCAGGCCGGCATCGCCGACGACGATCATGTCGCCATGGCCCAGGGCGGCGATGGCGCGGGACAAATCGGCGTGCAGCAGGGCGGTGCGTTTCATACGATGCGGCTCCATTCAGGGGGCATGGGGGATGCGGCCACTTCGGCGCGCGTGGGGATCGATGGCTGCGCGCCCGGGCGTGTCACGCACAGCGCCGCGGCGCGGACGCCGGTCTGCACCGCCAGGTCGAGCGATTCGCCGCGTGCCAGGGCAACGGTCAGGGCTCCCAGGAAGGTGTCGCCCGCGGCCGTGGTGTCCACGGCATCCACGCGCAGGCCCAGGTGGTGCCGGCAGCCGTTGCCGTCGCAGGCCACGGCGCCCGCCGCTCCCAGTGTCACCACCACCTGCCGCGGGCCACGTGCCCGCAACAGGCGCGCGGCATGGGCGGCATCTTCGGGGGTTTGCACGTCGCAGTCGGCGAATAGCGCGGCTTCCACCTCGTTGGCCACCAGCGTGTCCACCAGCGGCCAGAGGGCATCGGGGATCGGCTGCATGGGAGAAGGGTTGAGCACCACGGGGCAGCCCTGCTGGTGCGCCTGCCTGGCGGCGGCCATCACCTGCGGCATCGGCACCTCGAACTGCAGCAGCAGGCTGCTCGCTCCCTGCAGCGCGGTGTCCAGTGCCTGCGCGTCGATCTCGAAGCGGGCGTTTGCCCCGCCGACGACGACGATCCGGTTCTGTGCGGTGGACTCCACCGTGATGCAGGCGACGCCCGTGGGGGCCTCGGGGTCCGTCTGCACGCCGGCATGGTCGATGGCGTCGGCGTCCAGCGCGGCGCGCAGGGCCGCGCCGTGCGCATCGTGCCCGACGCGGCCCAGCAGGTGCACGTGCGCGCCCTGGCGAGCGCAGGCCACGGCCTGGTTGCCGCCCTTGCCTCCCGGAATGTGGTGCAGGGAATCGGCCATCACGGTCTCGCCTGCGCCCGGGGCCCGTGGCACGCGCAGGACGATGTCCATGTTGAGACTGCCCACCACGGCGATGCGCGGCGGAGCGGAACGGGAGGGGATCTCCGGAGTGGAGCGGGATGAGGCGGTCATTCGGGGTTGCGGGAAGGGAAACGGCCGTGCGGCACGGCGGTGGAAACGGTGCCCGGGGGCAGTGCCGCGGTCGAGGCACGCAGCCGCAGTTCCGGCTGCAGCAGCAGCTGGCATGGTTCGCGCCGCGCGCCATCGATGCGTTCGAGCAGCATGTCCACGGCCGCCACGCCGATCTGCCGCTTGGGCTGGGCCACGGTGGTGAGGGGCGGGCTCGTGAAGGCCGCGAGCGCGATATCGTCGAAACCCACGACGGACATGGCCTCGGGCACGCGCAGCCCGCGCTCGTGGACCGCGCAGAGCGCACCGATGGCCATCAGGTCGTTGCCCACGAACACCGCCGTCGGCGGGCGCGGCGAGGCCAGCACCGACTGCATGGCCTCGTAGCCGCTCTGGCTGGTGAAATCGCCGTGCCACAGCAGGCCGCCATCGTCCACGCCCGCCTCGACCAGCGCGTCGCGCCAGCCCTCGATGCGCTGTGTACTGGGGGCGAGGTCCGGGGGGCCGCCGATGCACGCGATGCGGCGGTGGCCCAGCCAGAGCAGGTGGCGCGTGGCCAGCCGGCCGCCTTCGCGGTGCGCGGTTTCCACCAGATCGCAGGGCTGCCGGTGGACCTCGATCTCGCGGTCCACCAGCACGGTGGGCACGCCCAGTCCCTCGAGCTGGCGCGCGAGCGCCGCGTCCTGCCCGGTGGAGACCACGATCAGTCCGTCGATGCGCCGCTCCGCCAGCACCTGCAGGTACGAGCTCTGCCGCTGGGCCTCGTCGTGCGTATTGCACAGGATGAGGTTGTAGCCCGCGCCGAAGCAGCGGTTCTCCACGCTGTGCACGACTTCGGCGAAGTAGGGGTTGGAGCTGTTGGGAATCAGCATCCCCAGCGTGCGCGTGTGGTTGCTCTTGAGGCTGCGCGCGATCGCGCTGGGCACGTAGCCCAGCTGGCGGATGGCGTTCTCCACGCGGGCACGCCCGTCGTCGCTCACGTGCCGCGTGCCGTTGAGCACGTGCGAGACCGTGGTCACCGACACCCCGGCCTCGCGCGCGACGTCCTTGATGGTCGCCATGTCTTCGCGCGCCGGCGTCAGACCGCGGCGCGGCGCTGCCGCAGCGTGTCGATGATGACGGCCGCCACGATCACGCAGCCGGTGATGATGCGCTTGCTCGGCTCGCTCGCACCGATCTGTGCAAGGCCCGCCTCCAGCACCGCGATGATGAGCACGCCGAAGGCCGTGGTCACCACGGATCCGCGCCCGCCCATCAGGCTGGTGCCGCCGATCACCACGGCCGCGATCACCTGCAGCTCCATGCCGGCGCCGGCATTCGGATCCGCCGCCTCCAGGCGCGCCGACTGCATCAGGCCCGCCAGCCCGGCCAGCAGGCCGGTGAGCGCGAACACGGCGATGCGGATGGGTCGTGGATCGACGCCGGCCAGCCGCATGGCTTCCTCATTGGTGCCGATGCCCACCATGCAGCGGCCGAACACCGTGCGCGACAGCACGAGCTGGGCCAGCACCACGATGAGCAGCGCAATGCCGAAAGCTACCGAGACGCCGGCCGCCACGGGCGCGGCGAGCCAGGAGATCGCGTCGCCCACGTACTGCGTGCGCGAATCCGTCACCAGGTAGGCGCTGCCGCGCACCGCCTCCAGCATGCCCAGCGACACGATGAACGACGGCAGCCGCCAGGCCACCGACACGGCGCCCGTGATGGTGCCGCAGACCAGGCCCGTGGCCAGCGCCAGGGCCGCGGCGGCCGGCACGCTCCAGCCCCATTGCAGGATGGCCGCGGCCGAGGTGGCGGCCGACAGCGCCATCACCGAGCCCACCGACAGGTCGATGCCCGCGATGATCAGCACGAACGTCATGCCCACCGCCATCACGGCCAGCGCGGGAATCTCGTTGGCGATGGTGACGAAGGTTTCGGCGCTCCAGAAGAAATCGGACAGCCAGGAAAACAGCGCCACCATGCCGACCAGCACGGCGGCCAGGCCCAGGTAGGTGCCCAGCTGTGTGCGCCAGAGCGGCACCGACGGCGCGGCGGAAGCGGAGGAGGGGGACGTGGTGGCGGTCATGCGGAAGCAGGGGAATGGGAGGATGCGGAACCGGCGCCTTCGGCGCGCGGGCGGTCTTCGGCCTCGGAGAAGGCGGCGGCCAGCAGCGACTGCTCGGTCCACTCGCCGCGCTCGAACACGGCGACCAGGCGGCCACCGCTCATCACGCCGATGCGGTCGGCCATGGCCATCAGCTCGCGCAGGTCGGACGACACCATGAGCAGTGCGCGGCCTTCCGAGGCCATGCGGTCGAGCTCGGTGTACAGGTCCGCGCGCGCGCCCACGTCCACGCCGCGCGTGGGCTCGTCCAGCAGCAGCACGCGGCCGTCGCGGTGCAGCCACCGCGCGAACACCACCTTCTGCTGGTTGCCGCCGGAAAGCTGCCCCACGGGCTGCTCCGGCCCACGGCAGCGCACCCGCAGCGTGCGGATGAAGCCCTGCACCACCGTGCTCTCATGCGCGCGGCGCAGCCAGCCCGCGCGCGAAACGGCGGACAGGTCCGACAGCGTGGCATTCACCCGGATCGGCTGGCTGAGCAGCAGGCCCTGCGACTTGCGGTCTTCGCTCACGAGCCCGATGCCTGCGGCGATCGCCGCCAGCGGCGAACGGAAACCGCGCTCGTGGGTGCGCTCCGCGGCGGTGCCGGACGCAGTGCTTCCGGCGGCCAGCGTCACGCTGCCGCGGTCGGCGCGGTCCGCGCCGAACAGCAGGCGCAGCAACTCGGTGCGGCCTGAGCCCACGAGGCCCGCGATGCCGAACACCTCGCCGGCCCGCAGTGCCAGGCTCACGTCCTGCACGGCGGTGCCCCGGCCGATGCCATCCACCCGCATCACCACGGGCCCGGCCGTGCGGCGGGGGCGGTGCTCCAGGTCGTTCACCGCCCGGCCCACCATGCGCTGCACGAGATCGGCTTCGGACAGCCCCGCCATCGGGCGGGCGTCCACCAGCGCGCCGTCGCGCAGCACGGCCACGCGGTCGGCGATGCGCCGCAGCTCTTCCAGCCGGTGGGAAACGTAGATGATCGCCACGCCGCGGGCCGTGAGCCGGGCGATCTGCTCGAACAGGTAATTGGTCTCGCGCGGCGTCAGCATCGCCGTCGGCTCGTCGAGCACGAGGATGCGCGTGTCGTCCTGCAGGTTGCGGGCGATCTCCACCATCTGCTGCTGGCCGATGCCCAGGCGGGAAACGGGGGTCGCCGGATCGATGCCCGTGAGGCCGATCTTGGCGAGCTGCGTGCGCGCGGCATCGTGCAGCGCGCCCCGGCGCAGCCAGCCCATGCGGTGCGGCAGCCGGCCCATCAGCAGGTTCTCGGCCACGGTGAGCGTCGGCACGAGGCCCAGCTCCTGCATGACCATGCGCACGCCCTGGTGCTCGGCGTCGCGGCGGGAGGATGGCGCATAGGGCTGCCCCGCCAGGCGCAGGCTGCCGCGCGTGGCGGGCTCCAGCCCGCACAGGATCTTGGACAGCGTGCTCTTGCCCGCGCCGTTCTCGCCGGTGAGCGCGAGCACTTCGCCGGCATGCAGCGACAGCGTGACGCCGTGCAGCACGGTGGTGGGGCCGTAGTCCTTGCCCACGCCCAGCATTTCCAGCAGAGGCACGGGCGCCGGCGCGGCGGCGATGGGGGAGGAATGGTCGGCCACGGTGTGCGAACCCGGAAAAAAGAGGAATGCCGCGCGGGTTGCGCGCGGCGTCGGCCATGCGGTGCGCGGAAGCTGGGCGCGGCGCCCTGCGGTGCCTCGTGCCCTCGCGCGTCGCCGCTGCGTTACTTGCCGGTGCCCTTGGTCACCAGCACCACTTCGGTCTTGACCTCGGCGGGCAGCTGGGCCTGCGGCGTCTTGGCGGCCAGCGCCTTCAGCGCCATCTCGATGCCGAACACCGCCTGCTTGGCGGCGTACTGGTCGGCCGTGGCCAGCACGCGGCCGTCGGCCAGCATGGGCTTGATGGCGTTGATGTTGTCGTAGCCCACCACCTGCACCTTGCCGGCCTTGCCGGCGGCCTTCACCGCGGCCACGGCGCCCAGCGCCATGCTGTCGTTGCCGGCCAGCAGCGCCACCAGGTCCGGGTGCTCGCGCAGCATGCCGGCGGCCACGGTGTTGCCCTTCTCGATTTCCCACTGGCCGGACTGCACGCCCACCACGTTGATGTTGGCGGCCTTCATCGCGTCCTGGAAGCCCAGCGTGCGCTGCTGCGCGTTGAACGTGGTGGAGACGCCCTCGATGATTCCGACCTTGTCGCCGGCCTTCAGCTGCTTGGCCAGGTAATCGCCCACCAGCTTGGCGCCTGCACGGTTGTCCGGGCCGACGAAGGGCACGTTCAGGCTCTTTTCCTTGAGCGCGTCGGCATCCAGGCGGTTGTCGATGTTGACCACGAGGATGCCCTTGTCCACCGCGGCCTTCACGGCCGGCACCAGGGCCTTGGAATCGGCGGGCGCGAGCACGATGGCGTTCACCTTCTGCGCCACGGCCTGCTCGATCATCTTGATCTGCGCGGCAGTGTCGGTCTCGTTCTTGATGCCGTTGGCCACCAGGGTGTATTCCGAGGCATGCGCCTTCTGGTGCGCCTTGGCGCCGTCCTCCATGGTGCGGAAGAACTCGTTGGCGAGCGACTTCATCACCAGCGCGACCTTCGGCTTGTCCTGCGCGAAGGAAGGCTGCGCGAACAGGCCACCGGCGAGTGCCAGCACGGCGGCGGTCTGGAGGGTGCGGCGGTTCAAGAACATGGAGGTCTCCTGGTTGTGGGCGTAAAGAGAATAGTCGGCCGCAGGCCATGCGCCGTTCGCGGCGAGAGGACCTGCGGGGGCTGCTATGGTAGCGAAAGAAAACGTTTGCGCAAACGTTTGCGCTCATCCATTCAGCAGGGGTTCTGCATAAGCTTCTCTTGGGATAGGTTCGGGATTGTTTACATCCGGATGCAAAAAACCCGGCCGTGGCCGGGTTTCCGACGGGAGGGGGCGTCCGGAGCGGGCCGGTCTCAGGGAGCTGGCGCCCGCAACTCCCGCCGCAGGATCTTGCCCACGTTCGTCTTGGGCAGCGCGTCCCGGAACTCGATGTGGCGCGGGCACTTGTACCCCGTCAGGTGCTCGTGGCAGTACCGCGCCACGGCTTCCTCGGTGAGTGTCGGATCGCTGCGCACCACGAAGACCTTGATCGCCTCGCCCTGCTTCTCGTCGGGCACCCCGACGGCGGCACACTCGAGCACGCCCGGGCACAGGGCGATGACCTGTTCCAGTTCATTGGGGAACACGTTGAAGCCGGAAACCAGGATCATGTCCTTCTTGCGGTCGATGATGCGCGTGTAGCCCTGTTCGTCCATCACGCCGATGTCGCCCGTGCGCAGGAAACCGTCGGGCGTGAAGGCGCGGGCGTTCTCCTCCGGCTGCTGGTAGTAGCCCGCCATCACGTTCGGGCCGCGGATGCAGATCTCGCCGGACTGGCCCACGGGCAGGCTCTGGCCCGCGTCGTCCTTGATCGCGATGTCGATGCCGGGCAGCGGCAGGCCGATGGTGCCGGTGAACTCCGTGTTGTCCACGGGATTGTTGGTACCGATGGCGCAGGTCTCGCTCATGCCCCAGCCTTCGATCATGGTGCTGCCCGTCACCTTCTGCCATTGCCGTGCGGTGCTCTCCGACGCTGCCATGCCGCCTGCCTGCGACACGCACAGGTGCGAGAAATCGAGTGCGCGGAACTCCGCGTTCTGCAGCAGCGCGTTGAAGAGCGTGTTCACCGCGGGCATCATGTGGAAGGGCCTTTTCTTCAGCACCGCCACGAACTTGGGGATGTCCCGCGGGTTCGGTATCAGCGTGAGGTGCGAACCCTGGCGGATGGCCAGCAGGCACAGCGTGAGCGCGAAGATATGGTAGAGCGGAAGCGCCGCGATGCTGTTGGCCTGGCGCACGTCGCCGATGCGGGCGAGGGCCGGAGTGAACCAGGCCTCTGCCTGCAGGGTGGCCGCCACGATGTTGCGGTGCGTGAGCACCGCGCCCTTCGAGAGGCCCGTGGTGCCGCCCGTGTATTGCAGGAACGCGGCGGAATCGAGCGTCGCGGTGCTGGGCGCGAGCGTGTGCCGCGCGCCGTCCGCCAGGGCGGCGGGCAGCGTCGTCACGCTGCGCCCGTCCGACAGGGGCAGGTCGAAGGCCGGCACCATGCGCGCCAGGTGCCGCACCGCGAAGGTGATCCAGCGCCCGCGCACGGGTCCGAGCAGGTCGCCGAGCGCGGTGATCACCATGTGCTTCACGGCCGTACGCTCCACCACCTCGGAGAGTGTGCGCGCGAAATTCTCGAGAATGACGATCGCCTCCGCGCCCGAGTCGCGCAGCTGGTGCTCCAGCTCCCGCGGCGTGTAGAGCGGGTTCACGTTCACGCAGGTGTAGCCGGCGCGCAGCACCGCGGCCATGGCCACGGCGAACTGCGGCACGTTGGGCAGCATGATCGCCACGCGCGCTCCCTGTGGCAGTCCCCGGGCCTGCAGCCAGGCGCCCAGCCGGGTGCTCAGGCGGTCCAGTTCTGCATAGCCCATCCATTGCTCCATGCAGACCGAGAAGGGATGGTCGGCATGGCGGCGCAGCGACTCCTCGAGCAGGTGCGCTACCGAGCGGTAGCTTTCGGGGTCCACTGCGTGCGGCACGCCGGGGGGATAGTTCTTCAGCCAGATCCGGTCCATGGATTCGTCTTCCTTTCGCGCTCCGCCGGGCAGCGGGCGATTGATGCGGCATTGCAGGGGCGCAGGGTCGATTGGCAGGGGCCGTCGACGATTGTGGAAACCCCTGCGCGCCTGTCCATCGGGTCAGTCCCAGGGTGTATGGCTTCACGTCTCCTGTGTGACAGGATCGGGGCTGGACGGGGGCACGATCGGCCCCGGTACCGGAAAGGATCGATGTGACGAATGCAAGGTGGCAGCGGTGGATGGTGGTGGCGCAGCTCGCGCTGGCCGCGGGCTGGCTGGCCTGGCTCTGGCCCCGGTCACCCGCGTGGGCGCTGGCCGGCGCCGCCCTCTGGCTGGCGGGGCCCCGTCTCTGGCTGGGGCTGCAATTCCTGGTCATGCTGCATGCCAACCGGGAGGATCCGGTACCGTCCCCTTCGGCGGAGCGCGTGCTGCGTGCCTGGTGGGCGGAAACCCGGTGGGCGAGCTGGGTGTTCGGCTGGTGGCAGCCCTTTCGCCATGCGGCCGTGCCGGACTGGCTTCCTTCGCCCGTGGCGGGCGGTACCACCGCGGCGCCGCGCGGGGTCGTGCTGGTGCATGGCTTCCTGTGCAACCGCGGCTTCTGGATGCCCTGGTTCGCACTGCTGCGGCGCCGCGGCCATGCGTTCGTGGCCGTGACCCTGGAGCCACCCTTCGGCGCGATCGACGGCTACGCCGCCGCCATCGATGCGGCCGTGCAGCGGGTGGCCGAAGCCACGGGACGGCCCCCGCTCGTGATCGGCCACAGCATGGGCGGCCTCGCGGTCCGGGCCTGGCTGCGCACCTGCGGCGAATCAGGCATCGGCCGGGTGCACCGCGTGGTCACGCTCGGCACGCCGCATGGCGGCACGGAGGCGGCCCGGCTCAGCCGCTCCGACAACGGCCGGCAGATGGTGCCCGGGCACCCATGGCTGCAGGCCCTGGATGCATCCGAGCCGCCGTCCGTGCGCGCGCGCTTCACCTGCTTCCATTCGGACTGCGACAACGTGGTCTATCCCGCCAGCACGGCCATGCTGGCCGGGGCGGACAACCGCTTCGTGGCGGGCGCAGCCCATGTGCACATGGCATTCCATCCGGACGTGGTGCGCGCCTGCCTGGAGATCGCCGGGCAGCCCTGACGGGCGGCCTCTCTCGGAGCGGGTGCGTTTCAGGCGGCGAGGGGCTGCCGGTGCAGCAGCGTACCGGAGCGTGCCGCCACAAGCGCCTCCGCCGCCGGGCGCGGGCTCCAGAGCGGCGTGCCATGGGTGGCCTGCCGCGAGGCCCGGGCCTGCCCCCCTGCGCGGAACTGCGGCGGCAGCCGGCCATGCCGGGCGAACCCTTCCGGTCCGGCCAGCAGGCCGGCAGCGGCACGGGGCGGCATCGAGGCGGCCGACGAAGTGCGGCGCGCGACGCCCGGTACCGTGGGCTCGGGCGCGGGCGAAGGAAAGCGCCGGACGAGCGGCGCGACGGGGGCGACGGCGCCTGCCAGCGAAGCCGGCGACAGCCCCGGGGGCGGGCGCAGCAGGTGGGATGTGATGCCGTTGACACGCGACATGGTGCGGCTCCTCGTGCGTTGGGGCCGGCCGCCCGCCATGGTGGCGTCCGGAGCGGGTGGCCGGCAGGATGGATCTGGGCCGATCCTCGCAGCGCCGAGGGCTCCGGCGCCTGCAGCATGCGAACCCTCCCGCCACGGCGCGAAGGATGAGGGCCGGGGCAGAACTCAGAAGCGTGCGTGGACCGTGCCGCCGCCCTGCAGCTGGCATTCGCCCTCGCCACCGCCCGCCATGCCACGGGCAGGTTCGGCCAGGTGCAGCCGGCAGCGCATGTACTGGCCGCCATCGGAGCGCAGGTTGGCCAGCACCTTGCCGGTGTAGCGGGTGGAGAACTGGTGCCACACATAGGCACCGGAGTCTCCCTCCCAGCCCCAGTAGGGCCAGTCGGTCCAGCCCTGCGCCCATCCATCCCAGAGGGGAACGACGGCTTCGCGCTCCGTCTGCTGCGTGATCTGGAAGAAGGGGCCCTGGTAGGTGGCGTTCGGCAGGGTGCCCACCATCGTGCCGCTCATGCCGCCGTCGCGGCTCTTCCACGAGAAAAGCACCGGTTCCCCGGGCTGGCCCTTGCGCTGCAGATCGCCGCCTCCCATGCCGGTGGACAGGGTGCTGCAGGCACAGAGGGTGGACAGGACGGCGCCGGCGACGAGTGCGGCGGCTGCGCGGGATGCGTTGTGTGTCATGGCGGTATCTCTCGGGGGTCAAGGGCTGGGGGTTTCAACCCGGGTTCGCGGGCGTGGCGGCGGGCGCGGTGGCATGGGCCGTCGGCTCCAGCCGGGCGAGGCCGTGCCGGACCGCGTCGAAGCCGCGGCCCACCTCGTCCTTCGTCCAATGGGCGCCGCTGGCGAGCTTGTCGCCGACGGTGCGCGCTTCCGACGCCGCCGAGGCCGCCGCGGCGCGCACGTCCGTGCTGCCCCATGCCGCGGCGTTTTCCATGCCCTGCGCTGCCGCCTTGAGTTCGTAGCCAGCCCTGTCGTAGGCCTTCCGGGCCCAGGACTCGGCGGCCTCCTCGCGGTGGGCCAGCGCGAGGGTGCGGTCGGCCCGGGCGAAGGTCGTGTGCAGATCCTGTTCGGTCTTGACGCCGCCGCGGTCGAGCGCCGCGGCTGTCCGGTCCAGTTCCGCGCCGGTGCGCTCCAGCGCCCTGCGGGCGTCGCCGTCCGCGCGCCCGGCCTCCAGGCGGACATAAGCCGCCGCCTGCCGCACCTTCACTGCCGCCGCCCGGTAGTCCTGGTGGGCGTAGTCGCCCAGCGCGGCGACGAAGTTGCGCTGGGGCTCCCGGGTGAGCGGATACCAGGTCTGCACGTCCGTCAGCACCCAGCGGCGGTCCAGGTCGGCGCGTTGCGCCTTGTCGAAAGTGCGGTCGAGGTCCGCGGTGCTGGCGATCTTTCCGGCCCGGACCTGGGCGGCCGTCCGGTCGAGCTGCCGGACCAGCGCCGCCATGCGGACCTGCGTGGTGCGGGCATCCCTGGCGTCTGCCGCGGCCTGCGTGCGGTCCTGCCGCGTGGCCTGGTCGGCCTGGGTCTGCAGCGTGCGTGCGGCGGCCTGCAGTGCATCCGCGGCCTTGGCGTGGTCGTGCGCGGCCAGCGCGGCGCGCGCGTCGGCGATCGCGTGGCTCACGCCGTCGACCACCGGCGTGACGCTGATGTCGTCGTACTGGATCCAGTCGGCGGGCGCAGTCCCGGCGGCCGGAGCGGCGGCATCGGCCTTGGCTGGGGCGGTGACTGCCGGAGCGGTGCCGGCGGCAGGGGCCTGGGCCAGGGCAGCCAGCGGCATCTGCGTGAGCAGCGCCAGGACGGCGATGGCGACGGGGTAGCGGCGCGGGTTCATGGTGGATCTCCTTCGGTATGACAGGGCAGGGGTGGACGAAGGCGCGGGTGCCGTCAGGCAGCGGCATCGGCGATGGCGGGGGCTTCGGCGCCGTGGATCTGCACGTCGCTGCTGCCGGCGGCCAGCACCTGCTGCGCGCGGTGGACCTGGCCGGCATCGCCGTGCACCAGCACCAGGAACTTGCTGGCCTTCAGGGCGGTTTCGTAGCGCAGCACCGAATCCTTGGGTACGCCGAGCGAGGTCAACGCACCCACCAGCGCGCTGAAGCCGCCGCCCAGCACGGCGCCCTGGAGGCCGCTGGCGATGGTGGCGGCCACCGGGCCCAGCACCACGATGTGGCCGACCACCGGCACGAACATCAGGGCCGATCCGAAGAGCATGCCCGCCAGCCCGCCCCAGAAGGCGCCGAGCGTGCCGAAGAACCTGGCGCGGTCGCCGGCATTGAAGTAGCCGACCACGTTCTCCTCCGTGTGGTAGTCCTTGCCGAGGATGGAGATGGTCTTCATGTCGAACCCGGCCTGCGCGAGCTTGCGGATGGCCTCTTCGGCCTGCGGATGCGCTTCGTAGACGGCGACGACGATGCTGTTGGCCTGGTTGCGGTGGATGGCGTTCATGGCGTGGCTCCTGTGATGGGGGGACCGGCAACGCCCGCTGCCGGTGTGTCTTCACTGTAGGAACGGGAAGCGCGCGCGCCCAGTGCATGTCGTCATGGCCCGAGGCGTGCCGAAGGTCACGGCAGCGTCACGGGCACCACGAGCGGCACGGTAGTGGTGGCAGCGGCCTGCGCCGCGCACGCACGCAAAAAAGCCCCGCGGTGCAGGGCTGGGCGGGGCGGGGCGGGAGCATGCCACCGGCCGTGCCGGTCGCGTGGGCAGGGGGAGCTCCGAGGCGGTCAGCCGGCGGGAGCGACGGCGCCGGCCGACTGTCCGTTCCAGGGAGCGACCTTCGGCGTGCCGGTCCAGTGGAAGTACACGTCGCGGCCGTGCTTGCCGTCCAGCGTCACCTCGCGCGACTCGGTCACGCCATGCTGGGTGGCCGTCACGCGGTACTTGCCCGCGGGCAGCATCGCGTAGGTCATCGGCCCGGCGTTGTTGAGCACCAGCATCGGCGCACCGCGCTGGTCGGTCACCAGCAGCTTGACGTCGGCGGTGAACTCGTTGTCCTTGTGCTCGGAGAAGGTCATGCGCAGCGGCCAGTCCTGCGCGGTGGCGCGCATCCTGGCCTGCTCGGTCTGGCCGATGCCGCCGTTCTCGTACAGCGTGGTGCGCTCCTTCTCGAGCAGGACCAGTTCATCCTGCGCCCGGGCCGGGAGGGTGGCGGCGGCCATCAGCACGGCGACGGCGACGGCGCCCAGCGTGGCGTGGCGGGAGGTGGTCTTGGTGGTACGCATGGTGCACTCCTTGGCATGGATCCGGGGCCGGGGCGGCGCGCCCATCGCACCGCCTGCCCACGGGGTGCAATCTAGGCTCCGGTCGCGGCACCCGGCAGTGCCCACGGTCACTGCCGGGTCACGATCTGGTGGTGCCGGACGTCAGGGCGCGAAGGCCACGCGCAGTTCGCAGCCCGCGCCCGGGCGGCTGCCGATCGACAGCGCGGCACCGACGAGGGCCGCCTGTTCGCGGATGCCCACCAGCCCGTAGTGGCCGGCGCACGGTGCCTGCGGGTCGAACCCCCGGCCGTCGTCGCGCACCCGCAGGACGGCCTGGCCCGCTTCGTCCGCCAGGTCCACCGCGGCCGTGCGGGCCTGTGCGTGGCGCTCGATGTTGCGCAGCGCCTCCTCGGCGATGCGGTATAGCGTCTCTGCGCGCTCGTCGGCAAGATCGGCCGCGGCGCCCGTCGCGGTGAACTCCGTGGCCAGTCCGGTGCGCTCGCCGAAGCGGGCCAGCAGATCCCGCAGGGCGGCGGACAGCCCCTTCTCGCGCACGCTGCCGTGGCGCATCTGCGTGATCGCTGCCCGTGCCTCCGCCAACCCGGAAGCGGCCACTTCCTCCGCGCGGCCCAGCTCCGCGGCCAGGTCCTCCGGACCCATCCGGTCGCCCAGCTTGCGCACCAGCCGGATCTGCTGCAGCAGGGCCATCAGCGAGTGCGCCAGCGTGTCGTGCAGGTCCCGCGCCAGGCGCAGCCGCTCGCGGGTGACTGCGGCGGCCCGTGCCTCTTCGGACATGCGCTGGATGCGCGCGGTGCGTTCTGCGACGCGCTGGTCGAGCACCGCGTTCAGCGAGGCCAGCGCGGCCTTCTCCGCCTGCAGCTGCGCGACCAGCGCGGCCAGGGTCGCGCCGATGCGGCCGACCTCGTCCCGGCCCGGCGGCGCCACGATGTCGCCGCGCCGGCCTTCCCTGATCTCCTGCGCCTGCTGGGCCAGCGCGTTCAGCCGGCGCGTCAGCCATCCCGTCAGCAGCGGGGCGCAGAGCGCTGCCAGCAGGCCGGCCAGCAGCACGGTCAGGAGCACCGTATTGCGCAGTCGCTCCACTCCCTCCAGCGCAATGTCCGCCGGCTGCCGCACCGCCACCGACCAGCCGGCGCGGCCCTCCGGCAGGGCGGGGCCATGGCGGCCCACGACGAAACGGCCACCCTCGGTCAGGTCCATGCCGGCCACGTCGCGCCCGATCCAGCCGGCGGGCCCGGTCAGCACGGAGCCGTCCGGGCCGATCAGCAGCAGCTCGGGCGGGCGCTGGGCTCCCAGGCCTGCCAGCAGGTCGTGCCCGAAGCGTCCGATCCAGTCCCGGGACAGCTGCGCGACCAGCACCTGGCCGTGCGCGATCGGCAGGGCGGCATCGAGCGCGCGGCCCCGGGACCCGTCGCGGCCGGAGGCACCGCCGAGGAACGGCTCCGCGAGGGCATCCGCCTGTGCCTGCGGCGACGTCGGCGGACCTGCGCCCTGGGGCACGCCGGCCGCGGCGCGGATGCTTCCGCCGGCATCCGTTACGCCGAGCCAGGCGAATTCGGGGAATTGCGCGCGCAGGGCCTCCAGGTGCAGCCGCAGCGGCTGCGCACCCTGGTCGCCGGACACGGCGATCTGCGATGCCGTGACCTGAAGGACCGCCACCCGCAGGCGCAGTCCCATGTCCAGCCCGCTCCGGACCTGGGTGGCGAACTGCGCCATGAGGCGCTGGGTGGCGGCCCGCTCGGCCCGTTCTGCATCGGCGGCGGCCAGCTGGCCCGCCACCAGGGAGGCCAGAGCGACGAGGGCCAGCATCGACCAGCCGATGGCTGCCGCGAGATTGCGCCGCGGATGCAGCCTGCCGAGCCAGGCCGCGGCCCGCGAGGGCGGGATGGAATCGGGAACAGAAGATGACGTCATGGTGCCGGTCGTCACTGTGCACGCGCGTATGCGCGCCCTACATTGGAGCCGAGGACCATCTTGCCATGCTAGAGGAACTGATCCGTACCGTGGGCGCTGCCGCCGGCCTGACGCCCGAGCAGGCCGCGCTGGCGGTGGCCGCGGTGCTGCGCTTCTTCACGGCGCGCCTGCCGTCCGCCTGGGTCGGGGAGCTGCACGAGCGCCTCGGCACGCGCCTGCGGGACGATGCGCTGTCGCGGCAGAATGCCTCTACTTCCCCACAGGACCCGAAAGACTCCCCATGAGCGAATCCACGCCTTCCCGCGCTGGCAGCCTGCGCCTGCTGATCGCGGACGACCAGCCGCTGATCCGGCGCGCGCTGGCCATGACGCTGGGCATGGAGCCCGACATCGAGGTCGTGGGCCAGGCCGTGGATGGCCAGGACGCCATCGACCAGGCGGTCGCGCTGGCGCCGGACGTGGTTGTCATGGACCTGCAGATGCCGCGCGTCAGCGGCGTCGTCGCCACCCGCGAGATCACCGGTCGGCTGCCGTCGGTGCGGGTCGTGGTGCTGACCACCTTCGACCACGACGATCTCGTGTTCGAGGCCATCCGCGCCGGCGCGCGCGCCTACCTGCTCAAGGACGCCGCGGAGGACGAGGTACTGGAGACCATCCGCGCCGTGCAGCGTGGCGAATCGCGCCTGTCGCCGGCCGTGGCCTGCAAGGTGATGGAGGAATTCCGGCGCCTGGCTCCGCCACCGGCGTCGCCGGCTACATCGGGCGCCGCCACGCCCCGGCCGGCGGCCGATCCGCTGGAGGAGCTGCTGACCGGCAAGGAAGAGCGCATCCTGCAGCTCATCGCCGACGGCCTGAGCAACAAGCAGATCGGCGCGGCCGTGTTCCTGGCCGAAGGCACGGTGAAGAACTACGTGAGCCGCATCATGGAAAAGCTGCATGCCCGCAGCCGCACCGAACTGGCGGTGCGCGCCGTGGCACGGCGCGGCTGAGAGCCGGCCGGAGCGATCGGCCGGCCCCTCAGGTCGTCAGGCTGCCACCGCCTCGCGTTCGTCCGCGGCGAACTCGGCCTGCCCGCGCAGGCGCTCGTACACCGGCCCGAAATCCGGCTCCGTCATCGCGAACAGCTGCTCGAAGCTGTCGATCACGAAATACGTCTGCTGGTAGGTGTCGATCTTGTAGCGCGTGCGCATGGTGCGCTCCAGCTGCAGCGGCAGGCGCTGCGGCTCGGGGCTGTTCACCGAATACTCCAGTTCGCCGGAAGAACTGAGGATGCCCGCACCATAGGCGCGCAGCGCACCGCGTTCGCGGATCAGGCCGAACTCGATCGTGTACCAGTACAGGCGCGACAGCATCTCGCAGGCACCGAGCCCGTGCGCCTTCAGGCCCCCCTGGCCGTAGCGCTGCACGTAGTCCGCGAACACCGGGTTGAAGAGCAGCGGTACGTGCCCGAACAGGTCGTGGAAGATGTCCGGCTCCACGATGTAGTCGAACTCCTCGGGCGTGCGGATCCAGTCCGTCACCGGGAACTTGCGGTTCGCCAGCAGCGTGAAGAAGGGCACCTCGGGGATCAGGCCCGGAACGCCCACGATCTCCCAGCCCGTGGCGCGCTGCAGCCGCTCGTTGATCTCGTCGAAGCGGGGGATGCGGTCGCTCGCGCCCAGTGAGGGCAGGGCGGCGATGAAGGCCTCGCTCGCACGGCCGGGCAGCAGCGCCGACTGGCGGGCGTACAGCCGCCGGTAGGTCTCGTGGTCCTGCGGCGTATAGGCCGCATAGTCCTGCGCGCAGGTGTAGTCGCTGCCGGCGCGGGCGTAGTCGCCGCGCGGCGGGCGGTCGGATTGGCCGTAAACGACGGGGGCTTGTCCCATGGCATGTCTCCTCGTTATGCAATGCACGGGAATGCCCATGCCAGGGCGCCCCGCGCTGTCAGTCCATCTTGATCTTCGCGGCCTTGATCAGGAAGCCGTACTTCGCATGCTCCGCGCGCACGAACTGGCCGAAGGACTCCAGCGTCAGGTCCTCGGCGTCGATGCCCATCTTCTTGAGCTTCTGCTCGCTGGCAGGCACCTTCATCGCCGCGGTGATGGCCGCCGCATAGCGGCGGGCGTCGGCGTCGGGCAGCGAGGCCGGAGCGAACAGCCCGAACCACGTCACCACGTTGAATCCCGGCACCTCGTCGTTGATGCTGCGCACGTCCGGCAACTCGTCGTCCCGGCCCAGGGTGGTCACGCCCAGGGCCTTGAGCTTGCCGGCCTTGATCAGCGGCAGCGACGAGGCGAGGTTGTCGAACACGAACGCGACCTCTCCCGACTGCAGGGCCTTGAGCGCGGGCGCGGATCCCTGGAAGGGCACGTGCGCCACGCGCGTATTGGTGAGCGACTTGAACATCTCGGCCGCGATGTGGCCGATGCTGCCGTTGCCGCCCGATCCGTAGCGCACCTGGTCGGGGTTCTTCTTGAGGTACTGCACCAGTTCCCCGGTCGTGCGGATGCCCAGCGACTTGGCATGCTCCGCGTCCATGACGAGCACGTTGGGCGTGCGCGCCACCAGCGCGATCGGCTTGAAATCCTTCAGCGGGTCGTACGGGAAAGCCTTCTGCAGCCACGGATTCACCGCGTGCGTCGCCACCGCGCCCATCACCAGCCAGTTGGCGTCCTTCGGGGCCTTGGCCACCAGTGCCACGCCCGTCGTGCCGCCAGCCCCCGGCTTGTTCTGTACCTCCACCGGGCCCAGCGCGCCGCGCACGCCTTCCGCCACGATGCGGGCGGACGCGTCCACGGGCCCGCCGGCGGGGTACGGAACAATGATGGTCAGCGGTGCCGAGGCGTTCTGGGCCTGGACGCTCCAGGCCCCTCCCGCCAGCAGGACGGCCAAAAGGTAACTGCGACGCAACATGGGTGTCTCTCTCTCCGTGCTCATTGGGAGGGCGCAGTATAGAGACGGGTGCCATGCCGATGCAGTTGGTTACGTCAATCGGCTTGCAGGTGGCTTTAGGCGTTCTTTCAAGCGCCCTGGAGCACCCCGCGGCGCATCTGGTCGAGTTCGATGCTCTCGAACAGCGCCTTGAAGTTGCCGTTGCCGAAGCCGTCGTCGCCCTTGCGCTGGATGAACTCGAAGAAGATCGGGCCCAGCTGGTTTTCGCTGAAGATCTGCAGCAGGATCGCGTCCTTCTTGCCGTCGATCAGGATCTTGCGCTTGTGCAGTTCCTCCACGCTCTCGCCGTGGTCGGGGATGCGCTTGTCCACCAGTTCGTAATAGGTGTCGATCGTGTCCAGCAGGCGCACGCCGGCGCCGCGCAGGGCGTCCACCGTGGCGTAGAGGTCGTCCGAGCCCATGGCGATGTGCTGGATGCCCTCGCCGTTGTACATATCCAGGTATTCCTGGATCTGGCCGGCCTTTTCCTTGCCCTCTTCGTTGATCGGGATGCGGATCTTGCCGCAGGGGCTGGTCATGGCCTTGCTCTTCACGCCGGTCACCTGGCCTTCGATATCGAAGTAGCGGATCTCGCGGAAGTTGAACAGGCGCTCGTAGAAGTTCGCCCATTCGATCATCCGGCCGCGGTGCACGTTGTGCGTCAGGTGGTCGATGTAGGTCAGGCCATGGCCCTTGGGATTCAGCGCCTCCTCGGCCGTCACGCCGGGCAGCGGCTCGAAATCGACATCGAAGAAGCCGATGTTGCCGATGTCGCCCGGCTTCGCGCCGTTCTTGCCGCGCCAGCGGTCCACGAGATAGATCAGGCTGTCGCCGATGCCCTTGATGGCGGGAATGTTCAGTTCGCCCGGGCCGGCCTGCCCGGCATAGCCCCAGGCGCCGAGGTTCAGTGCACGCTCGTAGGCGGCCTTGGCATCGTGCACGCGGAAGGCGATGGCACAGACGCTGGGGCCGTGCAGCCGCGCGAAACGCTGCGCGAAGCTGTCGGGCTCGGCGTTGATGATGAAGTTGATCTCGCCCTGGCGGTAGAGCGTCACGTTCTTGTGGCGGTGGCGTGCCACGGGCTTGAAGCCCATGCCCTCGAACACCCGGCCCATGGCCTGCGGATCGGGGGCGGCGTATTCGATGAATTCGAAGCCGTCGGTACCCATCGGGTTCTCCCAGGCGGCGGTGTCCTGGACGGCGGGGTGGGGCAGTGGGGTGTTCATGCGTTGTCTCCGGGTTGGCGCGTTGATCTGCGTCATGCCACTGTAGGCGCACGCAGGCTCATGTTTCTGGCGTAAACATCGCGGCGGCTCCAGCTTCGTGCAGGAAAACTGCGCCATGGCGGCGCAGTGCGCAGCCTGCGCCCGGCCGTACGGCCACCAGAGCCGGCGCTCAGCCCCCGCCCGCCGCACCGGGGCGCGTGGACCGCAGCGCCAGGGCCCCTTCCACGCGCAGCCGCTCTTCGGGCGTGAACAGCTGCTCGCGCAGCTTCTGCAGGGCCGGGCCGTCGCCCTGTGTGACCCGGGCCTGCTGGTACTGGTCCAGCCGCTGCTGCCACTGGCGCTCCTCGCCGTCCAGGCGCGCCAGGGCGTCGGCCGCCGCCGCGCCATAGCGGGCGCTGCGCTCCGCATGGCGCGTCGCGTCGTCGGCCTGGCGGGCATCCAGCGCGGCCGTCTGCTCCGCCACCGCCTGCGGGGTGGCGTAGGCCTGCCGCGCGGCGCGCAGTCCGGCGGGCAATGTATCCTCGGCGGCCTGGAGCGCCCGGGCCTTCTCCTGCGGAGAGCGGCTGGCGTCCTGCAGGATCTCCAGCCGCGCGAGCGTGTGGCGGTCCAGCTCTGCTTCGCCGCCGAACAAGGCGGCCGCTTCGCCAGGCTCGAAGAAACGCTCGCGCAGCCGGTCGCGCTCCTCCATGGATGCCCGCAGCGCCCTGGGGTCGGACAGGTCCGCAGGCGGCGTCACCGTGCCGAGTGCCGCGCGGTAGTCCACATAACGGCCGGCCAGCGCCAGGGCACGCTCACGCACCGCCGCCGGGAAATGGCGGTCCACCAGGCCCTCCAGCCGGCGCTTGAGCGTGGCCGCGTCGGTGGTCGGCCCGGCGTCCAGGGCTTCCTGCAGCAAGGTTTCGAGCGTGTCGCGCAGGCCCGCGCCCAGCAGCGGGTCGGTCTGGAGCACTTCCAGCTCGGCCGCGGAGCGCGGCGCCAGGAACCGCGGATCGGGCCCGCCGGACGGCCGGAGCGCGGATGTGGAGGCGTCCGCCGCCGGGCGGGATGCAGGGCGCCCCCCCGCCTCGCCGGCACCGCCCGCCGTGGAGCGCTGTACCCACCAGCCGGCCAGGCCCAGCGCCGCGGCCGCCAGCAGCGCAGCCGCCATCCGCCCGCGTGCCGCAGCCATCGGTCAGAGCCCCTGCAGCTTCAGCCGGTTGGCGTGCTGGCGATAGAGCGTCACCGGGTCGGGAGAGAACAGGTCCCGCAGCCCTACCAGCTGGTTGATTTCATCGAGGTGGTTTTGCCGGTAGTCCCCCAGGTGCCGGCCCAGCCGCGAAGAGCAGGCGGACACCAGCCCGTCGTTCGCCTCGCCATGCACGGGCGCCAGCAGGGCCAGGCCCGCATCGCTCGGGTCGAGCACGTTCGTGACCGGCTGCGTACCCGTCCAGGAGTAGTAGCGCACGCCGTTCACCACGTCGGCGCCGCTTCCGCAGCCGCTGGCCAGCCCCTGCGGAAAGCGGCGGTTGAAGTCCGCCGCCCCGGCCGTGGTGAGCGAATCGAGCGCCGCCGTCGGCTTCTGCGGCAGGCCGGAGCCGCCCGAGGCAGCGCTGATCACCTGCGCGAGCGCACCGGCCGCGGCGCTCGCCACCGCTTCGGACACCGAGCCCGGCGGCGCCACGCCGCGCACCACGTCCGCCACGCGGGAGCCCTTGTTCACCCCGCCGATCGACGTGACCGATGCCACGAGTTGCGGCGCCACGCCCGCCACGTAGCGGATGGTCGGGCCGCCGTGGGAATGCCCGACCAGGTTCACCTTGGCAGCGCCCGTGACGGCCAGCACCTGCCTGACCTGGGTGAGCAGTTGCTCGCCGCGCACCTCGGTGCTGTTGGTGGCCGACACCTGGGCCACGAACACCTGCGCACCGTCCCGGCGCAAGGCATCGGGAATGCCGTAGAAATAGTCCACGCCCAGGGCTGAATCGAACCCGAACAGGCCGTGCACCAGCACGATGGGGTAGCGCGTCTGGGTGTAGCCGCTTTGCGCATGGGCGGCCGGCGCGGTGAATGCGCAGCCGAGGGAAAAGGCGAGGGCGGCGCGCGCCGCCAGCGCCCTGAAGCGGCCGAGGCCGCGAAGGGTTCCGTTCATGGTTGCTTGTCTCCGTCGTTGTAGTGATGTACACAAAAAAGAACGACCGTTCTTTTTTGTGAATTCCATTATTCGCCGCCCATGGCCGCGTTCCACCCGGACAAACCCGGGGAGGTGCCTGCAGGCCGTGCCTGCACGTGCTGGGCTTCGTAGAATCCTGTGCCATGAGCGCTTCCCACGCACTGGACCGGCTTGATCGGGCGATCCTGCGCTGCCTTCAGGACAACGGCCGCGAAACCTACGACGTCATCGGCGAGCAGGTGGGCCTGTCGCCCAGCGCGGTGCTGCGCCGCGCCAAGCGCCTGGAGGATGCCGGCGTGATCGACCGCTACGTCGCCCTGGTGCGTCCGGAGGCCGTGGGCCTGGGCCTCACGGCCTACCTCAACGTCCGCCTGGAAAAGCACACCGAAAGCCACAAGCGCAACCCCATGGACCTGTTCCGCGCGAGCGTCCAGACCTGGCCCGAGGTGGTGGAGTGCTCCGCCCTCACGGGCGAGATGGACTACCTGCTGCGCGTGGTCGTGGCCGACATGGCCCACTACAGCCGCTTCATCATGGACACCCTGCTCAAGCACCCCAGCGTGCAGGACTGCAAGACCAGCTTCGTGCTCGACCGCGTGAAGAGCACGACTGCGGTGCCCGTCTGACACATTGGCGACAGCTGCCTGCTATTGAATAGGTAGCAACTGGGGCGCGAGGGTAGGTCGTCTGGAGGGGCCTGGGCCCGCAACCTCGTGAGTTCGTCGCTTGCGTGGTTTCCAGGCCACGGCACACCATGTGCTAGGGGAAAACCCTAAAATTCGCACCATGCCTGCGCCTGCCACCGACACCCGCCCCCCGCGCCAGCCCGTGCGGCGCGGTGCGCCCGTCGTGGTGCCCATCCGCTCGCTGGGCCCCGAGCACCGCGGTCGCATCGCCGTCCACCTGCTCCGCCTGGAGCCCGGCGACCGCTACCTGCGCTTCGGCTACGCCGCATCGGACGAACAGGTGCTGCGCTACGTGCAACAGCTCGACTTCGTGCGGGACGAGGTCTTCGGCATCTACAACCGGCGGCTCGAACTCATCGCCGTCGCCCACCTGGCCTATGGTGACGCGGCCGAGCACCGCGGTTGCGCCGAGTTCGGCGTCTCCGTGCTCGCCCAGGCCCGCGGCCGGGGCTTCGGCGCCCGGCTCTTCGAGCGCGCCGTGATGCATGCGCGCAACCGGGACGTGCGCATGGTGTTCATCCACGCGCTCAGCGAAAACACCGCCATGCTGCGCATCGCCCGCAAGGCCGGCGCCGTCGTGCGCCGCGACGGCTCGGAATCGGAGGCCTACCTGGAGATCGCACCCGCGGGCCTGCAATCGCGCATGGCCCAGAAGGTGGTGCACCGGCTGGCCGAGATGGATTACCAGCTCAAGCGCCAGGCGCGACAGTTCCGGGCATTTCTGGCGGGGATGCAGGCTGCGCGGAGCGGGACGCCGCCGGGGGCGTGACGTGGAATGGCTCGGCCTTCAAGAAGAGGCTGGATGGGGCTGACTTCCGTCGATTTGCACGTGATATATGGCGATGCCATGACCTGGTGAATGAGTCGTTGCCGGGGATATAGTATTCCTCGAGCCCGAGCCTTTGCTTCGGGGCATAGATTTTTAATTCGCCTGCGCAGGATTCCTTGTCCGCGTTCCTTTAGAAGGCCGAGTCAAATTGCGCGGTGGAAGATGGACTATCTTGATGTCCGTCGTGCTTCGAATCATAAATTTCATTCCTACGCATTCGAACTCCGCGGCGATGGGGAATAGGATCGTCGTAGTGGCCGGTCTCTTGTCCTCGATGACAGTAAGCTGGATGGAAAGGCCTTCTTGCTCGGGATAGGTGATTTCAACACCGATGGGCTTGATTTGGAATTCCAGATGTTCTGGAATTAATTCAATTATCTGCAATTATTGGTTGATGTCTTGTGGATTTGCAAGATGGCACGCCTCACCTCATCGTAAGAGCCCCATGGACCACACAACTTATTCAATGCGGACTGATTTTTTTCATTTTTATAGTGAAGAGTCACTCCATTTTCGAGCAAGAGTGTTTCCTCGTCATCAAGTTGGAATTGATCTGCTTGTATTGATTTTTGATGCAGAAAAATTGCTGCTTTATATTTGCTTTGTAGATTAGCCCAATTGGTTGAATCGTTGTAAATGTCGATTGTATCGAATTTTATTATTTTATTGTCCAGTGTTATATTTGCCGACCAGCTTTCATAGTTGAAGGTAATTATTGTATGTCGCCCCCCTTTGAAATGCTCATCAGCCTCATTGTGTAAATCTGCTGCCGTTATTCCATTGCTGCATAAAATGGAGGAAATTCCACCTTCTTTAAGGTATCTCTCCGCGTTGATGTTTCTTATGAGTTCCTTGATCATCGGAGTTTTGGATTTGAGATGGCCTGGCTCATGAATGCTGCCTGAGTTATAAGTTTTCTATTGCGTAGACGTTGTCTATGGGGCAATCAAAATATCCCCATTTAATCCAGTTGGATATAAGCCAGTCTTTGTCTATTGCGTATCCTTCTACATTTGAAGGCTGGGAGTGTTGCGGAAGGATAGCATAGATGAGACCCGCTTTATAACCTGTCAGGTTGAGCAGGGCATAGCGCCGCTCGTCTTTTTGATGAAGCTCAATCACCATGAAATCTAGAAAATCTTCATTGGAAGTGTGGCAGCGAATTATTTTGCCTCGTTCTATATTGTTTGTATAGTCGATTAGCCTGCTTCCGCTGTCCATGGCCATGACTTTGATATCTCTAGTGATTGGCTGAAATCTGTTATCGGTCTAGATTAAGCAGTATTTCCTTGAACTCTTCAAAATACTCATCGCTCCATTTGGAATAAATCTCTTCGTTCAGATTTTTTATTTTATATAGATCATTTTTATTGAAATGTGATGTTATGCATCTCATGGTATTCAATATTATCCATTTTATGGGTTTTGATTGAATTTTTTCTCTTGGGCCTGCTGCGAGGAATTTTATGTCAAGTATTAGTTTCCGAAGCAGTTCCTCATTGAATGTGTTTAATTCGAAGAGTTCATAGCAAAAGGTGCCTTCCACTTCGTCATTTTGATTGTTCTTGATGTTTTGTTCTGCAGTTTTAACATCCAGGTCCCTTTCTGTTTGCTGCTTTGATGCTTTTTCGCTCATTTTTGCTTCCATCTAAATTGAAGACACCCTTTGATGAATCATTTTTGGAAAATGTTTCGTAATGATCTTTGTGTAAGTTGTCTAGATAGAAATAGTCGCCTCTCTTGAATGTGGTTTCGCCAACTTTCACTTTGTCTGTGAATTTGTATATTTCTGCTCCCTGGAATTTTTTCCCTGTTCTTTCTATTGCCCCAGCGACTGACTCCATGAAGCTCCAGCCCCATGGATCAATCCAAGCCAATGGATTTGGCGCGTACTGTTGCAGGTTGACCCCACCCGCCAAACCGATCGGATCCGGACTGATGAACCGCCCCACATCCGGGTCGTAGTACCGGAAGGTGTTGTAGTGCAGCCCCGTCTCGCGGTCCAGGTACTGGCCCTGAAGGCGCAGGTTCTGCTCCAGCGTGTCCTCGTTCCTGTGCCGCTGCTGCACCGCGGGAATGGCGCTGCCGTCGATGCGCACGGCCTCCCAGCGCTCCTCCAGCGCACTGCCCCAGGTGCGCCAGCTCGCGCGCCAGCGCACCTCGCCGGCCTCGTCCGTCACCTCTTCCGGCAGGCCCGAGGGGTCGTTGTGGAAGTAGCTCACCTGGGCGCTGGCGCGCAGGCGGGATTCGGCCGGGGACTGGGTCAGTGCATGGGCATGTTCCGCCACTTGTGCCGGGGCAGAAGCGGCATGCGCTGCCGCGCTGCTGCCGGGCGCGGCCATCGGGTTCAGCGCGGCGTAGCTGGTGCCTGGGTTGGCTGAGGTTGACCGGCCTGCGGCATCCGAGCCTGCGCCGCCCACCAGCCCGCCATGCCCGCTGCCCTCCAGCCGCTGCCCGTCCGCATCGATGCGTGCCAGCGGCACGTAGCTGCCCGGCTCGTACACGTAGCTCACCACCTTGGAGCCGCGCCGCTCCTCGATCAGCCGCATGCCTTCCCAGATGAACTCCGTGCGCCCGAACGCGTCCTGCTTGGCGATGCGCCGGCCCAGCGCGTCGTAGCGGAACTCCACCCGCTGGCGCGTGGCCTGGGCCGTGCCCGGCTGGCGCGTGGTCTCCACGGCCACCAGCTGGTCTTCGTCGTCCCATTCGAAGCGCTGCACCGTGTGACGCCCGATGCGCTTCTCGCGCAGCCGCGCGAAGCCGTCGTAGGCGAAGCGCTTGTCCTCGTACACCCGCACCAGGTTGTCGCGCAGGTAGCCCGTGGAGCCCGTGCCGGGTCCACTGGGGCGCCCGTCGTTGGCCGCCATGCGCGATGCCAGGCTCGCATCCAGCAGGTTGCCTGCCGGGTCGTAGCGGAACACTTCTTCCGAGCGGCCCTGCACGCCCGCACCCGGCTGCGCCCCGGGGCCCGCGCGCAGCGCCTGCTCCACCCGCCCGGTGGCGTCGTAGCGCCAGCTCGTGCGCCCCTTGTGGCTGTGCACGCTCTCGCGCAGCTCGCCCACCGCGTCGTAGCGGTACTGCTTGAGCAGTCCCACGGCCGCCGAGGGGCCGCGCTGGGCCAGCGCCTCCACCTGCTGCTGCCATGCCGCGCGCCAGTCCTCGCCCGCCGCATCCTGCAGGCCCGCGCCCGAGCGCGTCCAGCTGCCCGTGCGCCGGCCCAGCGCGTCCAGCGCGTAGCGCGTGGCCAAGGTGCCCTGCGTGCGCAGCACCTCCCGATGCAGCGCGTCGCGCTCGATGTCGGCGATGAGCCGGTGCACTTCACGCACCGGTTCGGGCAGCATGCCGTCCAGGCTGTCGCCACTCGGACCGCCACTCGGACCGCCACTCGGACCGCCGCCCGGACCGCCGGCCTGCAGCGTTTCACCCGGCGGCGCTTCCTGCGCCAGTTCCTCGGCCAGCCCCAGGTTGATCTGGTGCAGATGCCCCGAGCCGTAGTGCAGGTAGTTCAGGCTGCGCCGCAGCACCGCCTGGCGCATCTGTCCCGATCGGCCGCCGCCCACGGCCGGCAGCTGCGTGCGCGTGCGGTTGCCCAGCGCGTCGTGTTCGTGCCGCAGCGTGTGCACCTGCCCGCTGGCTGCATCCTGCGCGTGCTCGGCCACGATGCGGCCCAGCACGTCGTATTCGAAGCGCGTGGTGTGCTGCAGCTCCAGGGTGTCGTTGTCCGTTTCGGCTTCAGTGCTGGCTTTGGATGCGGCCTGCGCCCCGGCCCGGCGCCGCCAGCGCGATGCCTCCACCAGCCGCCCGCCCGCGTCGTAGCGGTAGCGCAGCACGCTGCCGCCCACCCGCTTTTGCACCAGCCGCCCCAGCGCGTCGCGCTGCAGTTCCGTGCGCCGCGGCACCTGAGTATTCCGGGCTGCCGGGCCTTCCCGCAGCGTGCCGTCCTGCGCCTGGGTCTGCAGTTCGTGGAACACATCGTCGCCCCGCGCCGGGTGGTGCACCACCGCCACCACGTGCCCGTCCGCGTCGTACTCCAGCCCCACCCGCGTGCCGTCCAGGCGCTCTTCTTCCACCAGCCGGTCCGCGTCGTCGTAGCGGAACCGATAGACGCCGCCGTTTTCCGTGGCGAGCGCCGAGAGCCGGTGCGCCCCGTCGTGCGCCGCCCCGATCTCCCGGCCCTGCGCATCGCGCCGCCACAGCAGCTGCCCGCGCACGTTGTGCCCGTAGCGCGTGGCCCGCGAGAGCGCGTCCGTGTGCTCCACCAGCCGCCCGCCCGCGTCGTATTCGAACCCCTGGCTGCTGCCGTCGGGCAGTCTCAGCGAGCGCAGCTGCCCGCGCGCGTCCACCACGCCCTGCGTCTGCAGGCCCAGCGCATCGGTCACCGATTGCAGCTGGCCCCAACCGTCCCAGCCGTAGCGCGTCGTGCGCCCCGAGCAGTCGGTGTACCGCACCAGCAGGCCCCGCTCGTTCCACTGCAGGGTCTTGGCACCGCCCAGCGCATCCTCGATCTGCACCACCTGGCCCTGCGTGTCGTAGGCGTAGCGCGTCACCCCGCCATCGGGCGCCGTCTCCTGCACCCGCAGGCCCTGGCGGTCGTATTCGTAGCGCCACGTGGCCCCGTCCGGACCCGTGGTGCGCAGCGGATCGAACCACCGGCTGTCCCAGAGCGTGCGCGTGAGCCGCCCCAGCGGGTCCACCACGCCCGTCTGCATGCCGTTGTCGTCGTACTGGAAGGTGGTGGTCGCCCCCGAGGGCCGCGTGCACGACAGCAACTCGCGTCGCTCGTTCCACACGAGTCGCCACGTGGCGCCCAGCGCGTTGGTGTAGGCCGTGAGGTTGTGCCAGCGGTCCCACTGCCAGCGCTCTTCGCGCCCGAGCTGGTCGGTTGACCTTGTCCAGCCGCCGGCCTCGCCATCGGGGCCACCATCGGAGCTGCCATCGAAGCCATAGGTGATGGCATGGCTCTCGCCATCCTCCGTCCAGTGCCGCACCACCCGGCGGTCGCGCAGGCGCCGGCCATCGGGCCCGCGGGCACCGTCCTGGCGCTCGGGGCCGCTCGCCCCCGCTTCGCTCTCCCACGCGTAGTGGCACGCGAAGCCGGCCGCATCCTCCTGGCGCACCATCAAGCCTTCGGCGTAGGCGAAGCGCCGCACGGTCGCGCGCGTGCGGTCCTGCACTTCGGCCAGCTGGCCGCCCGCGTCATGGCGGTAGGCCGCCAGCAGGCCCAGCTGCTCGCCCGGCGCCGCCTGCACGAGGTGGATCGCCACCAGTCGTCGGCTGCCCGCCTCATAGTCCAGCCGCAGCAGCCGCCCCAGGTGGTCCGCGATGCCCGCCAGGCGCCGCTCGCCGTCGTAGCGCAGCCCCACCCAGTGCCCGAACCGGTCGCGGATGCGCAGCAGTTTCAGCACATGCCTGCCCGCCTCCTGCGGCGCCGGGCCGAACTGCCAGGCCACGTGGTCGAGCTCGCCCACCTCGTAGTGCCCACCCGCCGTGCAGCCCAGGGTGAAGCCTTCGCCGACGTTGAAGAGCGCCGTGCCCGGCCCGACATCCGGCAGCTCGATGTGCCGCCCTTGCGGGTTGACGTAGGTGATGCGCGAAGGCGGCGCACCGGCAGCTGCCCGCTCCACGTGCAGCTCGATCTCGTAGGGCACGCTCCAGCCCGCGCCGTGCAGGGTGCCGCCCCGGTGGTCGTGGCTGCTGTAGAAGCGCCGCCAGGCAATGCCCAGCGGCCCGGGCAGCACGAAGTCCGTGTCCTCGCTGCCGTCCAGCACCTTGCCGCCCGTGGCCGGGTGCACCGGGTAGCCGATCAGCGCCCGGAAGCCCCGCCCCAGCGCGTCGCCCGCCATGCCCACCACCGCCCCCAGCGCCAGGCACCCCACCTTGCCCAGGAAGTTGCCCCGGCCCATCGCCAGGCCCACACCGATCTCCAGCGCCGTCTCCCACCACGCCCGGTCGTCGGCGATCTCCAGGTACGCCGTCTTGTTGCCCCCCACCAGCACGTCGTCCGAGCCGCTGGCGATCTGCGCGGCGCACATCATCTTGTCGCCCTTGCGGGCAGCAGGATAGGTTTCGATGAAGACCGAGTCCGAGCCCTCGGCGATGAAGTTCGGGTTGGGCTGCCCATGGTCGCGGCACACGGCCGCGTCCGCCACCGCCCGCATCGCAGCCCGGCCATTGATGCGCACCGTCGCCGCCCCACGGATGCCCAGCGTGCCCGTGATGTCCAGCTCCCCGATGTCCTCGGTCATCTCCTGGATCTTTTTTTCCTTGTAGTCGCTCCAGCCCGTCGCACCCCCGATGAACCCCGCCAGCAACCCGCACGCCAGGATCGCACCACACCCCATCGTCGCCACCGACACCCCCGCCGCCAGCGCCACCACCCCCGCCACCAGCAGCGTCTCCACCATCCCCGACGCCAGCCGCAAACCCACACGCGCCAGCCTCGCCCACACCGACACGTGTCCTATCTCGTCCGCCTGCCTCGCCGCCGCCATCCCTCCCATGCTGCTGTTCTCCTGTCGTACTGCCTGTGTACGGGGGGCTGCCGGTCGCCATCGCGCATTGCGCCGGCGCCGCCCCGGAAAGCGGCATGATAGGAAGCGGCAGCCCGCAGCGGCCGGGCAGCGCCGCGCGAATTTGTGTCAGGGTGTGAAGGCCGGCCCGCGGCACGCCAGCGGGGGTGTCGCGGGCATCCGCTATCCTTGGAGGCCTGACAACCACCGCACGTCCTGCACACCGAGACCGTGTCCGACCCCCACCCTGCGCGCCCCTCCGACCGCGAAGACAAGCGCACGTTCCTGCAGCGCCTCATCGAGTTCATCCATCCCGGCCCCGATTCCAAGGATGAACTGATCGCCACCCTGGCCGAGGCGGAGGACAACGACGTCATCAATGCCGATGCGCGCGTGATGCTCGAACGCGTCCTGCGCATGGCCGAGATGACGGCCAGCGACGTGATGGTGCCCGCGCCGCGCATGGACCTGATCGACATCGACCAGCCATTCGAGACGCTGCTGCACCAGGTGATCGACACCGCCCATTCGCGGTTCCCGGTGTACCAGGGGGAGCGCGAGAACATCATCGGCATCCTCATGGCGAAGGACCTGCTCAAGCTGCAGCGGGCGCCCGAGCTGAACCTCCGGGCGCTGCTGCGCTCCGTGGTGTACGTGCCCGAGAGCAAGGGGCTGAACGACCTGCTGCGCGAGTTCCGCGCCAACCGCATCCACATGGCGGTGGTGATCGACGAGTTCGGCCGGGTGGCCGGGCTGGTCACCATCGAGGATGTGCTCGAGCAGATCGTGGGCGAGATCGAGGACGAATTCGACATCCCCGAGGACGAAGGCGACATCTTCGCCCTGGCGGACCGGACCTACCGCGTGAGCGGCGACACGCCCGTGGAGCGCGTGGCCGAGGCCTTCGACCTGCCCGCCCTCGAGGGCTCCGACAGGGACGAGGAGTTTGAGACCATCGGCGGCCTGATCGCGCACGAGCTGGGCCATGCGCCGCGCCGCGGGGAATCGCTGGATCTCGGCGGCCTGCGCTTCGTGGTGCTGCACACCAAGGGTGGCGCGGTGCGCTGGTTCAAGGTCTCGCTGCAGCCCCCGGGCGCCGAACCGGACGCCGGCTGACCATGCTCCTGCAAGCCTATGGCACCGGGCGCCCGCGGGCGCCCGCGGTGCTCCTCTGGACGGCTGCCGTGCTGGCCGGGCTGGCGCAGGCGGCTTCCATCGCCTGGCCCTGGGGCGGCGAGCCGCTCTGGTGGCTGCAGATTGCCTCGCTCGCAGCCTTCGCGCGTGTCCTGCTGTCGGCGCGCGGGGCAGGGCAGGGGGCCGGTCTCGGCGCAGCCTTCGCCACGGCCTGGCTCGCGGGCACCTTCTGGTGGCTGTTCATTTCCATGCACACCTACGGCGGCCTGGCGGCGCCGCTGGCGGCACTGGCGGTGCTGGCGCTGGCGGCCTTCCTGGGCAGCTACTACGCGGCCGCGTCGGCGGTGTTCGTGCACCTGCGCGACCGCCTCCCGCGCCGCAAGGGCTGGCAGGCCGCCGCCTTCGCCGCACTCTGGCTGCTGGCCGAACTGGCGCGCGGCGTGTGGTGGACCGGCTTCCCCTGGGGCGCCGGTGGCTATGCGCATGTCGAGGGCCCGCTGCGGGTGTTCGCGCGCTGGGTGGGGGTGTATGGCATCGGCGCCGTGGCGGCCCTGCTGGCGATGCTGGCCGCGCAACTGCGGGTGGCGGACCTTCGCCGTCCCCGGTGCTGGGCCGCGGCCGTGGTGCTGGCATGCGCCTGGGCAGGGTTGGCCGCGCAGCGCCACTGTGCGGTGGACCGCTGCGGCGCGCCGGTGGCCGAAGCCCCCTCCCTGCTGTCGGTTGCGCTGCTGCAGGGCAATATCCCGCAGGACGAGAAATTCCAGGCTGGCAGCGGCGTGCCGATGGCCCTGCGCTGGTACGGCGATGCGTTGCGCGAAGCGGATGCCGCCCTGGTCGTGGCGCCGGAGACCGCCATCCCGCTGTTGCCCCAGCAACTGGTGCCAGGCTACCTGGAGTCCATCGCAGAGCGTTTCACCCGCAGCGGCCCGCAGGGCGGCCGGGCCGCGCTGATCGGCATCCCGCTGGGCGACCCGGAGCGGGGCTATACGAATTCCGTCATCGGTTACGCGCCGGGCAGGACGGCGCCCTACCAATATGACAAGCACCACCTCGTGCCGTTCGGGGAGTTCGTCCCGCCGTTCTTCCGGTGGTTCACCGAACTGATGAACATCCCGCTGGGTGATTTCAACCGGGGCGGCATGGTCCAGGCGCCCTTCGCCTGGGCCGGGCAGCGCCTGGCGCCGAACATCTGCTACGAGGATCTGTTCGGCGAGGAGCTGGCCGCGCGCTTCGCGGACCGGGCCGCCGCCCCGACGGTGTTCGTCAACCTGAGCAATATCGCCTGGTTCGGCGATTCCGTGGCCATCGACCAGCACCTGGCGATCAGCCGCATGCGGGCGCTGGAATTCGAGCGGCCGATGGTGCGCGCCACCAACACCGGTGCCACCGCACTGATCGACCACCGCGGCATGGTGGCTGCGCGGCTGCCCTCGGTGCAGCGCGGCATCCTGCGCGGCGAGGTGGAGGGACGGGACGGACCACCCACGCCGTTCGCCTGGTGGGCGGCGCGGGCCGGGTTGTGGCCGCTGTGGCTGCTGGGCGCATTGGTGGTGGCTGCGGCCTTCGCGGCGCGCTCCCGCGGACGCTGATACCAGTGCATGGGGCCACGGCCGCCGGCCGGCGTCCGCCGCCCCGGGTCAGCTGCCGGATGGCACCGGCTGCTCCGCCGAAGGCGCGCGTCCCAGCACTGCGTGCAGCAGCCCCGGCAACCGCGCCAGCATCCGGGCCGCGTGCCGGTCCGGCGGGCGGTGCTCGGCATGGTAGGCATGCAGGGGAATGGGCGGGAGGTGGCGCAGCGGTACCGCCACCACCGTGGCCGGGTCCAGGTTGCCGGCCGTGAGGAAGTCCACCACCGTCCATCCCAGTCCGCGCCGCACCAGTTCCACCGCCAGCTGCGAGGTCTGCACCTGGATGCCCAGTTCGGTATGCACCCCCAGGTCGCGTGCCAGTTCGGCCATGGGCCCGCGCATGGGATCGTCGCCCAGCAGCTGGATCATGGGGGTGTTGGACAGGAACGAGATCGGGTCGTTGCGGCTCACGCGCACGGCCCGCTGCCAGATGTCGCGGCCCACCGCGATCGAGAGCGGGCCACTGACCAGGATGGCGCTGCACACCTGCGGGTGCGGGTGCGGATAGAAGCCCAGGGCGAAATCCACTGTTCGGGTCAGCAGCGCCTGGGCCATCTGGTCGGGGTGCAGAGTGCGCACTTCCACCTTCACGCGGGGGGATTCGCGCACGTGCAGCTCCAGCACCGTGGGCAGGAAGGTGTGCGTGACCGAGGGAATCGCGCCCAGGCGCACTTGGCCGCCCTCGGGCTGGCGCAGGTTGACGGCGGTGCGGCGCAATTCGTCGAGCTGGCGGTGGATCTGGACCGATGCCGCGAACAATGCCTGCGCCTCGGGCGTCGGCACCAGGGCCCCCCGGACGCGGTTGAACAGCGGATAGCCGAGCTGCAGTTCGGCATGGGCGATGGTCTTGCTCACGGCCGACGGGGTGATGCTGACGAGCCGGGCTGCGGCGCTCATGTTGCCCGTCTGCATGACGGCCTGGAAGACTTCGAGTTGCCGTAGGTTCATGGCTTGGGGAGGCGGATCGGGAGAGGTATGAATTCCATTCATACCCAGCCTCGGATTATTCCCCACTGCCGTGTTGCCTCCTTCCTACCATACGGCACCCGTACAACGGGCTTGTAACAATTAATCCAAGGAGATGAGCGAGTCATGTTCCCGCAAATGAATATCAAGCGCCTGCTGGCCGGCGCCGCCTTCGCTGCCTGGGGCCTCGTGGCCGGTGCGCAGACGCAGTCCGCAGCCCCCGTGCAGCCGGCGGCCAAGCCCAACGTCGTGGTGCTGGCCACTGGCGGCACCATCGCCGGCGCAGGTGCCACGGCCGCCAACAGCGCGTCCTATGCCGCTGCCAAGGTGCCGGTGGACAAGCTGCTGGCAGGGCTGCCGGAGCTGTCCAACGTGGCGGCCGTGAAGGGCGAGCAGGTCTTCCAGATCGCTTCCGAGAGCTTCACCAACGACCATCTGCTGCAGCTGGGCAAGCGCGTCTCCGCGCTGTCCAAGCAATCCGACGTGGACGGCATCGTCATCACCCACGGCACCGACACGCTGGAAGAGACCGCCTACTTCCTGAACCTGGTCGTCCACACCAACAAGCCCATCGTCGTCGTCGGCTCCATGCGCCCGGGCACCGCCCTGTCCGCGGACGGCGCGCTGAACCTGCTGGAGGCCGTCACGGTGGCCGCCAGCAAGGAATCGGCCGGCAAGGGCGTGCTCGTGACCATGAGCGACGAGATCCAGAGCGGCCGCGACGTGACCAAGGGCGTCAACATCAAGACCCAGGCGTTCCGCAGCCAGTGGGGCCCGCTGGGCATGGTGGTGGAAGGCAAGACCTACTGGTTCCGCGCCCCCGTCAAGCGCCACACGATGCAGTCGGAGTTCAACATCGATGACATCACCGCCCTGGCGCCCGTGGACATCGTCTATGGCTATGGCAACGTGCCGCGCTCGACCATCGATGCCGTGGGCAATTCGGGCGTGAAGGCCCTGATCCATGCCGGCACGGGCAATGGTTCCGTGGCCGACCGCGTGGTGCCTGCCCTGCAGGAACTGCGCGGCAAGGGCGTGCAGATCGTGCGCTCCTCGCGCGTGGCCGACGGTTTCGTTCTGCGCAACGCCGAGCAGCCCGACGACAAGTACGACTGGGTCGTCGCGCACGACCTGAACCCCCAGAAGGCCCGCATCCTGGCAGCCGTGGCGCTGACCAGGCCCCAGACCAGCCAGGAACTGCAGCGCATCTTCTGGCAATACTGAGCGGCTCGGCCGCACGGTCCGGCGGCTCGCCTGCCACCGGGCCGGATCTCCCGAAGGGCCGCCGCGTGCGGCCCTTTTTATTGCGCGGCGTCAAGCGGGTGCGGCATTCCCGCATGGGGTCTGTCGCCCCCGCGCGGTAGGCGCGCCCGCCGCAGACTGGATAATGCGCATCCGCGGCCCCGGCAATGCCAGGGCCGCGCACACGAAACGCGGCGCTGAGCGCCGACCTGGAGCACGACTGACAATGGCTGAATCCTTTTCCTATGAACAACTGATCGCCTCGGGCGAAGGCAGGCTGTTCACCCCTGACAGCGGACGACTCCCGCTGCCGCCCATGCTGATGTTCGACCGCATCACGCACATCGACGCCGACGGCGGCGCGCACGGGCTGGGGAGGATTCGCGCCGAACTGGACGTGCGGCCGGATCTCTGGTTCTTCGACTGCCACTTCCAGGGCGACCCGGTCATGCCGGGCTGCCTGGGCCTGGACGCGATGTGGCAGCTCATCGGTTTCTACCTGACCTGGCTGCAACTGCCGGGCCGGGGGCGCGCACTGGGCGCGGGCGAGGTCAAGTTCACCGGCGAGGTGGGCCCCAACGTCAAGCTCGTCACCTACGAGATCGACATCAAGCGCGTCATCAAGCGCAAGCTGGTCATGGCGATCGGCGATGCGCGCCTCCTGGCCGACGGCCAGGAAATCTACGTGGCCTCCGACCTGCGCGTGGGCCTTTTCAAGAAGGAAGACGCCGCGGCGGCTGCGCCGGCGCGGGAGGAGGCGGGGGCATGAGCATGAGAAAGCGTGTCGTCATCACCGGCGCGGGCATCGTTTCCTGCATCGGCAACGACCTCGCCACCGTGGAGGCCTCGCTGCGCGAGAGCCGCCCGGGCATCCGTGCCATGCCGAAGTTCACCGAGCTGGGCATGCGCAGCCAGGTGGCGGGCGTGCCCGACATCGACCTGGAAGCGCGCATCGACCGCAAGCAGCTGCGCTTCATGGGCGATGCCGCGGCCTATGCCCACATCGCCCTGGAGGATGCCATCGCCCAGGCGGGCCTGGCACCGGACCAGGTCTCGCACCCGCGCACCGGCCTCATCATGGGCTCGGGCGGGGGCTCGCCCGAGAACCAGATCGAATCCGCGGACATCCTGCGCTCCAAGGGCATCCGCCGCGTGGGGCCCTACCAGGTCACGCGCTGCATGAGCTCGACCGTCTCGGCCTGCCTTTCGACGAATTTCGGCATCAAGGGCATCAACTATTCGATCACCTCCGCCTGCAGCACGTCCGCGCACTGCATCGGCGCGGCGGCCCAGCAGATCGCCTGGGGCATGCAGGACGTGATGTTCGCCGGCGGCGGCGAAGAGGTCACCTGGGGCATGGGACTGCTGTTCGACGCCATGGGCGCGATGTCCAGCAAATACAACGACACGCCGGAGAAAGCCTCCCGCGCCTACGACGCGAACCGCGACGGTTTCGTGCTGTCGGGCGGCGGCGGCGCCGTGGTGCTCGAAAGCCTGGAGCATGCCCAGGCGCGCGGCGCCACCATCCTCGGGGAGGTGATCGGGTTCGGTGCCACGTCCGACGGAGCCGACATGGTCGCGCCTTCGGGCGACGGTGCCATCGCGTGCATGCGCCAGGCCATCGAGGGCCTGGATGCGTCCATCGACTACATCAATACCCACGGCACCTCCACTCCCGTCGGCGATGTGCCGGAACTGCGTGCCATCCGCACGGTCTTCGGCGACGCGGTGCCGCCGTTCTCCTCCACCAAGTCGCTCACCGGCCACTCGCTGGGCGCCACCGGGGTGCAGGAGGCGATCTACTGCCTGATCATGCTGCAGAAGGGCTTCATCGCCGGCTCCGCCAATGTCGAGACCCCCGACCCCGCCGTGGAAGGCATGCCCCTGGTGACCACCACGCGCGAGGCGCCGCTGCGCACCGCGCTGTCCAACAGCTTCGGCTTCGGCGGCACCAATGCCAGCCTGGTGCTGCGGCGCTGGGATGGTCAGTAGTTCTCGTTGATGTCGCGGAAGGGGCCGAACTTCGCCCGGCGGTAGGCCTGCGGCTGGCCGGTGAAGTGCTCCGGGATCGCGAAGCCCTGCGGCCGCAGGGCCGGGTCCGGATACAGGCGCAGCCGGTTCGGGTTCTGCAGGCGGGGCGTGGCGTCGTCGTTCAGGAAGGCCGCGATGTCGAGCGCCTGCCCGGGTGTGAGCCGCGGCCGCTCGTACGTGGTGCCTGACGGCATCGACGCGCGGATGTAGCGCGCGAGCAGCGGCACCGCGAACATGTGGCCCGCGTTGTCGTACGTGTCCGTGCCGGCGATCGGCGGAAACAGGTAGCCGCCGCCCCGGGCGTAGTCCGGGCGCCGCTGGCCGGTGGCGTCCGCGCCGTGGCAGGCACTGCACAGCGAGGCGAACAGCCGCGCGCCACGCTGCGGATCGGCCGCCCGCGCGACGGACGGCATGGGCAGCAGCCCCGTTCGCTCCATGGCGGAATGCGGCACCGTCCCCTGCGCCAGCCAGCGCAGGTAGGCCATGATGGACCGCAGCTCGGGCATGTTCGGCCCGACCGGCACGCTGCCCGGGCCGAACATGCCGATGACGCGCTGCTCCAGCGAGATGATCTTCCCGGACTTGATGTCGAACTTCGGATAGTCGTTGACGGCATTCACGAGCGGCAGCGCATGGGGCTTGGTGCCCGGCAGGCCCGACGGACCGGCCTGGTGGCAATGCACGCAGTTCAGGCTGTTCCAGGACAGGCGCTTCGAGGCATCCGGCGCCAGCCGGCCGACGCGGGAGGACGTGTTGCGCAGGAGATCGATGCCCTCGCGGACCGCGTCGCCCTCCGGCCCCGGGGGCAGCCGATTGGCGTCCGGCTCGCGCCATGGCTGCGGCGGCCGGGCGGCATGGCGTGCCAGCATGGCCCGGGCCTGTTCGGTGGGAAGGGCGTCGCCCACGTGGTGCGGAGCGATATCGAAGGCGCCGGCGGCCAATGGAATGGCTGCCAGGGCAAGGGCCAGCGCCTGCAGGCCCGTGCGATTCACGGTCATCGTCGGGATTGCCCCGGGCGAGCGCACCTCGGGGGCGGGAAAGTCGTTGTGGGTACCGCAGCCTGCGCAGGAGTCCAGGAAGAATCCAGGCGACGGCTTCTATTGAATTCCATTGTACGGAATATATCTGCGCGGCCTTTGGCTGTAAATGGCGGGCCGCCTGCACCCCGTGGCGCCTGCTTCCGCCCATGCTTGCGAATGCGGCGCCGCCCCCCGGGGCGCAGGCGCGGCGGCCCGGCCCCGTAGAATCCCCGGTTCCGCGCGCTGCGCGACCATCCTCCAAGACCGCGCGCCCGGGCAGACGGCTTGCAGCCGCCCGGCCGCCAGGACACACACGCATGTTGACCTTCCAGCAAATCATCCTGAAGCTGCAGTCGTACTGGGACGCCCAGGGCTGCGCGCTCCTGCAGCCCTACGACATGGAAGTGGGTGCCGGCACCTCGCATACCGCGACCTTCCTGCGCGCGCTGGGGCCGGAGCCCTGGAAGGCCGCCTACGTGCAGCCCAGCCGCCGGCCCAAGGACGGCCGCTACGGAGAGAACCCGAACCGCCTGCAGCACTACTACCAGTACCAGGTGGTGCTCAAGCCCGCGCCGGACAACATCCTGGAGCTGTACCTGGGCTCGCTCGAGGCGCTGGGCTTCGACCTGAAGAAGAACGACATCCGCTTCGTCGAGGACGACTGGGAGAACCCCACGCTCGGCGCCTGGGGCCTGGGGTGGGAGGTCTGGCTCAATGGCATGGAGGTGACGCAGTTCACCTATTTCCAGCAGGTGGGCGGCATCGACTGCAAGCCGGCCACGGGCGAGATCACCTATGGCCTGGAGCGCCTGGCCATGTACCTGCAGGGCGTGGACAACGTCTATAACCTGGCCTGGACCGATACGCTCAAGTACGGCGACGTCTATCACCAGAACGAGGTGGAGCAGTCCACCTACAACTTCGAGCATTCCGACGCCGACTTCCTCTTCACCGCCTTCGCGGCGCACGAAAAGCAGGCGCAGTACCTCATGGGCCAGCAGCTCGCGTTGCCTGCCTACGAGCAGGTGCTCAAGGCCGCGCACAGCTTCAACCTGCTGGACGCGCGCGGCGCCATTTCCGTGACCGAGCGCGCCGCCTACATCGGCCGCATCCGCAACCTCGCGCGCGCCGTGGCCCGCAGCTACCTGGACAGCCGCGCGCGCCTGGGCTTCCCCATGGCGCCCCGCGCCTGGGCCGACGAAGTGCTGGCCGACATCGCCAAGGCCGAGCAGCAGCCATCGCAGAAGAAGGACGCCGCCTGAGGGCGCCGGCACCACGGACCGAGAGACACCACCATGACCCATCCGAATCTTCTCGTTGAACTGTTCGTCGAAGAGCTGCCCCCGAAGGCCCTGCAGAAGCTCGGCGACGCCTTCGCCGGCGTGCTGCTCGCGCAACTGCAGGCCCAGGGCCTCGCCTCCGCCGCATCGCGCGTGACGGCCTATGCCTCGCCCCGGCGCCTGGCCGCCCACATCACCGAAGTCGCACCCCAGGCGGCCGACAAGGCCGTCTCGCAGAAGCTCATGCCCGTCACGGTGGGCCTGGATGCCTCCGGCAATGCCACGCCTGCGCTGCTCAAGAAGCTCGCCGCCCTGGGCGCCGACGCTTCCGCCGTGCCCGGCCTGCGCCGCGCGCCCGACGGCAAGGCCGAGGCCCTGTTCCTGGACAGCACCGTGCGCGGCGCGACCCTGTCCGAAGGGCTGCAGAAGGCCCTGCAGGAATCCGTCGCGAAGCTGCCCATCCCCAAGGTGATGCGCTACCAGCTTTCCTCGGGCTGCGAGCAGCCGGGCTGGACCAGCGTGAGTTTCGTGCGCCCCGCGCACGGCCTCCTGGCGCTGCATGGCACCGAGGTGCTGCTGTCCGTCTCGGTGCTGGGCCTCACGGCCGGCAACGCCACCCACGGCCACCGCTTCGAGGCGGCCGTGGACCCGGTGGTCATCCGCAGCGCCGACACCTACGCGCAGCAACTGGTCGAGGAGGGCGCCGTCATCGCCGCCTTCGCCGATCGCCGTGCCGAGATCGCGCGCCAGCTGCAGGCTGCCGCCGAGCGCGTGGGCGGCGGCGTGCGGCCCATCGAGGACGACGCGCTGCTCGACGAAGTCACGGCGCTGGTCGAACGGCCCAACGTGCTGGTGTGCGAATTCGAGAAGCAGTTCCTCGACGTGCCGCAGGAATGCCTGATCCTCACGATGAAGGCCAACCAGAAGTACTTCCCGCTGCTCGATGCCGAAGGCCGCCTCACGCACCGCTTCCTGGTGGTGAGCAACATCCGCCCCGACGACGCGAGCGCCGTGGTCGGCGGCAACGAGCGCGTGGTGCGCCCACGCCTGGCCGATGCCAAGTTCTTCTTCGACCAGGACCGCAAGAAGACGCTCGAATCCCGCGTGGCCTCGCTGGCCAAGGTGGTCTATCACAACCAATTGGGCACCCAGGGCGAGCGCGTGGAGCGCGTGCGCGCCATCGCCCGGGCCATCGCCCAGCAGATCGGCGACGTGGAACTGGCCCGCCAGGCCGACCAGGCCGCGCAGCTGGCCAAGGCCGACCTCGTGACCGACATGGTGGGCGAATTCCCGGAACTGCAGGGCACCATGGGCCGCTACTACGCCCAGGCCGACGGCCTGCCCGCCGAAGTGGCCGATGCCATCGAAGACCACTACAAGCCCCGTTTCGCGGGCGACACGCTGCCGCGCGGCGACGTGGGCGTGGTGGTGGCGCTGGCCGACAAGCTCGAAACCCTGGTCGGCATGTTCGGCATCGGCAACCTGCCCACGGGCGACCGCGACCCGTTCGCGCTGCGCCGCCACGCACTGGGCGTGATCCGCATGTTGGTCGAGAAGGAACTCCCGCTCGACCTGGAAACCCTGCTGCACAGCGCGCTGCCGGCCTTCGGCGACAAGATCCAGGACCCCACCGCGCCGCTGGCCGACTTCATCTACGACCGGCTCGCCGGCAGCCTGCGCGAGCAGGGCTACAGCGCCCAGGAAGTCGATGCCGTGCTGGCCCTGCGCCCCCAGCGCCTGGCCCTCGTCGGCAAGCAGCTGGCTGCCGTGCGCGCCTTTGCCGCGCTGCCCGAGGCCCCGGCGCTCGCCGCGGCCAACAAGCGCGTCACCAACATCCTCAAGAAGGCCGGCGACGTGGACGCGCACGTCAACCCCGACCTGCTGCGCGAACAGGCCGAGAAGGACCTGTATGCGGCCCTGCAGCGTTTCGTGCCCGAGGCCGATGCGCTCTTCGCCGCGGGCGACTACACGGGCAGCCTGCAGACCCTGGCCGTGCTGCGCGCGCCCGTGGACGCGTTCTTCGACGACGTGATGGTCAACGCCGAGGAACTGGACCTGCGCCTGAACCGCCAGGGCCTGCTGCAGAGCCTGCACGTGGCGATGAACCGCGTGGCCGATCTCTCCCGCCTGGCCGTGGCCTGAGCCTGCATGGGCGAGCCGGCCATGCCTGTGCGCGGCGCTGCCGATGGCGCGACCCGCACCGCGTGGTGGCTGTTCGCACCGCCCGCGGCGCTCGTAGGGCTGCGCTGGCTGCTGCAATGGCACGACGACCGCTGGCCCGGGCCGGCCGTCTGGGCACTGGCGCCGTTCGACGGCACGCGGGCGCCCGGTGCGGGCCTGGCCTTCCTCGGCATGGGGGCTGCGGCCGTGGCCCTCGCCGGGATGCTGCTGCGCTGGATGGCCCGGCGCCGGGGCCGGCAGGCCGCACGGCACGTTGCCATCGGCGCATGGGTGCTGGCCTGTGCCGGAGGGGCCGTGGCCCTGGCGCTGCGGCACTGGGACGCCCGGCTGCTGCAGCCCCTGCCGGATGCCAGCGTCGTCGTGGCGGGCAGCCGGCCGCAGCCGGCCAGCCTGCGCGGCCCGGGCGGGATGCAGGTCGTGCTGCGCTGGCAGCCGGAAAACGACGGCGCTGCAGGGCCCCTGCTGCGGCAGGCCACCCTGCCCGATGACTCCGCCGCTGCCTGGAAGCCGGGGCAGGCCGTGCGCCTGCGGTGGGCGCGGGGGCGGTTCGGCGGCCTCTACGCCACCGGCTGGGACGCGCCGCCGACCGGCGGCGCGGTGCCCGGCGGGCCGCATCTTCCATAATCGCGCGCATGAAACTTGCCATTCTCGACCGCGACGGCACGCTCAATGCGTCCGGCGAGGAATTCATCTCCGCGCCAGAGGAATGGGTGCCCATGCCGGGCGTGCCCGAGGCCGTGGCGCGGCTCACCCACGCGGGATGGCGCCTGGCCGTGGCCACCAACCAGCCTGGCCTGGGCCGCGGCCTTTTCGACGTGCTGGCGCTCAATGCCATCCATGCGCGCATGCACCGGGTGCTGGCCGCCGCCGGCGGCCGCATCGAGGCGGTGTTCTACTGCCCCCACGCGCCCGACGAGGGATGTGCCTGCCGCAAGCCGGCGCCGGGGCTGATGGAGCAGATCCGCGAGCGATACGGCGTGGAGGGCAGCGAGATCCTCGTGGTGGGCAACTGCCCGGAGCACCTGTGGGCCGGGGCTGCCATCGGCGCACGGCTCCATGCGGTGGGCGATCCGCCCGAAGGCAGCCGCCCGTGGCCGCCCGGCGTGCAACGCCATGCCAGCCTGGCGGATTTCGCGGACCAGCTCCTGGCCACGGGCGAGCGTCCTCCGCCAGCCAGCGACTGACAGGTACCTGCGGCGTTGCGCACCAGACCGCTCCCAGCAGCCTCTCCCGCTGAATTTTTCCTTTCCTTCCTCCCATCCATCGCATGGCCTTCATCCGCTCCGTTCTCCATCTGCTCTGGATGGCCCTCACCGTGGTGCCCTACACCCTTGCGATCCTCGTGGCACGGCTGTTCGGCGCGCCCACGCGGGTGCGCTACCGCATCGCGCGTGCCTGGCTCAAGCTCAGCACCGATGCGGCCCGCGTGATCATGGGCATCCGCACCCGCATCACCGGCATGGAACACCTGCCGCAGGATCCGGGGCAGGGCGTGGTGCTGCTGGTCAAGCACCAGTCCACCTACGAAACCTTCCTGATGCCGGCGATCATGCCGCGCCCCCTGGCCTACGTGTTCAAGAAGGAGCTGCTGCAGATCCCGTTCTTCGGCTGGTCCATCGGCAGCCTCGACATGATCCACATCGACCGCAACCAGCGCGCGCGCGCCTTCGTCAAGGTGTTGCAGCAGGGCCGTGCGCTCCTGGCACGAGGCACCTGGGTCATCATGTTCCCGGAGGGCACGCGCACGGCCCGCGGCGAGAAGGGCGACTACAAGAGCGGCGGCACGCGCCTCGCCATCGAGGCCGGCGTGCCCGTGGTGCCGGTGGCCGTGACTTCGGCCAAGGTCTGGCCGCGCAAGGCCTTCGTCAAGCGCCCGGGCACCGTGGATGTTTCCGTCGGCCGTCCCATTCCCTCCATCGGGCGCAAGCCCGACGAACTCATGGCCGAGGTCGAAGCCTGGATCGAAGGCGAGATGCGGCGCCTGGATCCGGAAGCCTACGGAGCCTCCGGCACGGACCGGTGATGCAGCGCCTGGTGCAACTGGCACTGAATTTCTTCGGCGGGGACGGTGGTGCCGCGCCCCGGGCCGTGGCCGATCCGGCCGCAGCGGGCGGAAACGGCGCCGTGCTGCGCGGGCCCATGGAGTTCCGCCACCCCCGGGCGAACCGCGAACTGATGTTGGGCGACGTGCTGGTCGCCTACGCGCTGCAGCGGTCCCGTCGGCGCACCATCGGCTTCACCGTGGGCGCGGACGGGCTGTCCGTGCGCGCACCCGCATGGGTCTCGCTCGCCAACGTGGATGCGTCCGTGCGGGAGAAGTCCGCCTGGATCCTGCGCAAGCTCGGCGAGGCCCGGGAGCGCCAGCGGCGCCAGGCCGATGCGCGCATCGCCTGGGGCGACGGAGCCGTGCTGCCCTACATGGGCGAGCCGGTCGCCATCGTGCTGGACCCGGCGCACGGCTTCCGGGGGCAGGGCGGAGCGCTGGTTCCCGGTCCCGACGGGACCCTGGCCCTCCATGTCGGCCTGCCCCGTGCGGCCACGCCGGCGCAGGTGCGCGACGCCGTCCAGGCCTGGCTCATGCGAGACGCGCGCCGCCATTTCACGGCCCGGCTTGACCATTTCGCGCCGCTGCTGGGCGTGCAATGGCGCACGCTGCGGCTGTCGAGTGCCCACACCCGCTGGGGCAGCGCGCGCGCCGACGGTTCCATCCGGCTGAACTGGCGCCTGCTGCACTACCGGCCGGCCATCATCGACTACGTGGTCGCCCACGAACTCTCGCACCTGCGCCACATGGACCATAGTCCCCGCTTCTGGGACACGGTGGCGACCGTGGTACCCGACTACGCCGCGCTGCGCGACCGGCTGCGCGACGATCCCGCGCCGCAGTGGGACTGAAGGCACCGCATTGCCTCGGCCCGGCCGGCTGGCACAGAATGCGGGCATGACCACTTCCTCTCCTTCCTCTTTTTCCCCCACCGCCGAGGTCCTTCCAGCCGAGGGCTACGCGGGCGATGTCTCTCCCCAGACCGCATGGCAGTGGGTGCAGGGCGGCCGGGCCGTGCTGGTGGATGTGCGCACCGATGCGGAGCGCGACTGGGTGGGATTCGTGCCGGGGGCCGTGGCCATTCCCTGGAAGGTCTATCCGGGCATGGCGCTCAATCCCGCCTTCGACGAAGCCCTGCGTGCCGCCGTGCCTCCGGACGGGCAGGCCGTGCTGCTGTGCCGCAGCGGAGTGCGTTCCGTGGCGGCGGCCCGCCGCGCGGCCGAACTGGGGCTCACGGCCTACAACATTCTCGAAGGTTTCGAAGGCGATGCGGATGCCGAGGGGCACCGCAATCGCACGGGCGGCTGGCGCTTCCGCGGCCTGCCCTGGCGCCAGGGCTGATCCCTCTCAGAGCGGACCGCGCGCAGGCGATGCCGCCTGCATGGCATCCGCCAGCGCCTCCTGCCCGCGTTCGCGCAGCGACCGCACCGCACCGGCAAAGTCGCGGTCGTCACGGTTCTGGCTGAGCTTGCGCTTGCCTTCCATCCGGGTGATGGCGATCTCGATGCCTACGATCTGCTGCACCATCGCATCCAGGTAGTCCGCGGGCGCATCACCCATTTTCCAGGGCCGTTCCATGGCGGCTTCATGCCTGCGCGTGAGCCGGGCGACCACCCCGCGCACGAATGCGCCGTCGTCGCGCACGGTCATGCGGCCATGTACATGGACGGCTTCGTAGTTCCACGTGGGCACGTGCCGGTGGTGCTCGGCCTTGCCGGGATACCACTGCGGCGAGATGTACCCCTCGGCACCGCGGAACACCACCAGCACCTCGTTCCCGTCCGCCATCTCCGTCCATACCGGATTGGCGCGGGCCACGTGGCCCGCCAGCGTGCCGAGCGGCCCTTTGCCGGCATCCAGCAGGAACGGGAGATGGTTGGCATCCAGTCCCTGCGCCCCCTGGGTGACCAGCACCCCCAGCGGATGGCTTTCGATGAGGCGGTGCTGTTCGGATGTCCGGGGTTCGGCGAAGGCGGCGGGCAGGTACATGGTCGGAGCGAGGGCGGTGGGTGGCTGGCGACGCCCGCCAGCCTGCCTCAAATGTGCCCCATCGGGGGCATGATGGGAACGGCCGCCGAAGGGCCATCACCGCTGCACATTCCGGCCGCTGCAACGCCGGTGCCCGGCCTGCTGGCCGGGGCACACGTCACAGGGGCGGAATGCGCAGCTTCTGGCCCGGATAGATCTTGTCGGGATGGGTCAGCATGGGCTGGTTGGCCTCGAAGATGCGCGGGTACTTGTTGGCATCGCCGTAGTACTTCTTGGCAATCGCCGACAGTGTGTCGCCGCGCACCACGTCGTGGTATTGCGCTTCGGGCTCGGACGCCTGCACGGCCATCTGGTTGTCCACGCTCGTCACGCCGGACACATTGCCGCAGCACAGCGTGACCTTCTCCTTGGCGGCCTGGGTCGGCGCCTCGCCTTGCACGGTCACCTTGCCCTCCGGGCCCGCGAACGTCACCCGCACATCGTGCACGCCCAGGTTCTGGGAGGCGATGTAGGTCTCGATCGCCTTGCCGGCGGTGGCATTGAGTTCCTCCTGGCTCGGTGCGGCGGGCGCCGCGGCTGGCGCGGCATGCGCATCCTTGCCCCCGAACAGCTTTTCCCCGGCTTCCTTGACGAAGCTGAAAAGTCCCATGGCATTGCTCCTTTTTTCTGGATGAAAGAACGGTCGGCGGGTTGCCGACCCGGACCACTTTAGCGCCTGGTGGCGAGCGCTCCCTGTCGGACATCGGCCCGAGCCCGGCCGTGGACCGGACAGACCGGGGTGTGCCGCACGGAACAGCCGCCTTTGTAAAACTCGTGATAATCCGCCGCATGACTTTTCTGGCCATCGACGTCGGCAACACCCGCCTGAAATGGGCGATGTATGACGCTCCCAAGCCGGGCGCCGCCGTGCTGGCCCACGGCGCCGAATTCCTCGACCACATCGAGCGCCTCGCGGACAGCGCCTGGGCCGGGCTGCCCGCACCCACGCGCATGCTCGGCTGCGTCGTGGCCGGCGATGCCGTGCGCCGGCGCGTCATGGAGCAGATGGAATGGTGGGACGTGCCCTCCCACTGGGTCGTTCCCTCCGCGCAGGAAGCGGGGCTCGTCAACGGCTATGACCATCCCACGCGCCTGGGCTCGGACCGCTGGGTGGCCATGATCGGAGCGCGCCATCGGCTGCTGCGGCAGGGCGCTGCGCGGCCCCTGGTGGTGGTGATGGTCGGAACGGCGGTGACCGTGGAAGCCATCGATGCCGAAGGCCGCTTCCTCGGGGGCCTCATCCTGCCGGGGCACGGCATCATGCTGCGGGCCCTGGAATCCGGCACCGCGGGGCTGCATGTTCCCACCGGCGAAGTGAAACTGTTTCCCACCAACACCAGCGATGCGCTCACCAGCGGCGGCACCTACGCCATCGCCGGTGCCGTCGAGCGCATGGTGCAGCACGTCATCCAGCACTGCGGCGAAGAGCCCGCCTGCATGATGACCGGGGGGGCCGGCTGGAAAATGGCGCCCAGCATGACACGGCCGTTCGATCTCATCGAAAACCTGATCTTCGAGGGATTGCTGGCCATCGCGGCGGAGCGATTCTCCTAGCCTTCGGCAAGCTCCAGCCGCGCCAGCTCCACGGCCAGCCGTTCCGCCGCGTCGGCGGCCTCGGTGTCCGCCGCCTCCTCGTAGAGCTTCGTGGCCAGTTCTTCCTGCTTCGCTCCGTCCAGCATCATGAGCGCGTTGGCGTGTTCGATGCGTCCGATCACGGAGTGGGGATTCAAGGCAAAGGACTCCGCGAAGAGGCGCAGGCTTTCCTCGCGGCGCGCGCCGTGGGTGATGCTGCCCACCATCTCCCCGACCTTGTCGATCACCTCGGCATGGAATACGGCCAGGGCCAGGCGCGCATCGGCGTGGCGTTCGCTCAGCGCGATCGTGCGGTCCAGCGCCGTCCGCACCTGGCGCGTGAGGCCGAGCGCCAGCGCCTTGGCCACGCTGATGCCCTGGCTGTACCGCCCGAGTGCGTAGGCATGCCAGAACCAGGCATTCGGATTGCCGGGTTCCGCGTCCGCCTGCGCGCGCGCACGCTGTGCTGCCGCGCCGAGCAACTCGAGCCGGCGGCCTTCGCTGGGCTCGAGGTAGATCGCATGGACGATCGTGGCCTTGTTCGCGGCGGTGATGCCGGCCCCACCGGCCGCCAGTCCGACCCGGGCAGCTTCCTCGAAGTTTCCGCAGTGGAACAGTGTCCAGGCCTCGAGCGCCGCTGGGTCCCGCGGTACGGGCTCCGCATCGCCCCGGTGCAGCCGTTCCCATTCGCGCAGCACGTCGCCGGTCGTGAAGGCGTACTCGCCGGCATGGGGGAAGGGGGTCCATGGCATGGTATGTCCTGCGTTCGTCCGGAAAAAGGGGGCGCATCAGGTGGCATCGGCCGGCTCGTGGCTGTCGTCCAGGGCCTGGAGATGCAGGCGCTGGTCGTCGACGAGGTAGGGCCCCAGCAGTCCCAGCACATGCTGCGCCCCGCGCAGCAGCATGGTTTGTGCATTGGAGGGCTCCAGCGCGTGCCGCGGATCTCGGACGTATTCGAAGCTCAGCCAGTACGTGACGGCGACCATGAGATTGTCGGCCACGGTGTCGAGTTCCCTCGGGCCGAACCGCAGCGATCCCGCCTGCTCCATGCCCCGCAGCATGGCACGCACGGCGCCGGCCTTGCGTGCCAGCAGTTCCCGGAAATGCGTCTCCACATGCCGGTTGCGCGACATCAGGTCGTTGAGGTCCCGGTAGAGGAACCGGTACTGCCAGATGCGCTCGAGCACCGCATGCAGCAACAGCCGGGCATCCTCCACGTCGCGCACCCCGGCGGCCGACTCCAGCAGTTCGGATAACTCTGCTTCATAGCGCGCATAAAGTGCCGTGACCAGCTCATCCTTGGCTGGATAGTGGTAGTAAAGGTTGCCCGGGCTGATGCGCAGCTCCGCCGAGATGGCCGTAGTGGACACATTGGGTTCCCCGAAGCGGTTGAACAGCTCCAGCGTTGTCTCCAGGATGCGCTCCGCGGTACGCCGCGGCGCTTTCTTTGCCATCGGTGCCTCCCTTGTGCCTTGGGCGGGGGATAGTTGTTGACGTGCTCTTGCCCGGCCAGCGCGCGGCGGACCCGGTCCATGTTCCCCGCTCCTTGCCGTTCCACTCTACCCTGCCGCAGCCTCCGCGTCCTGTTGCAGTGCATCATGCGGGGTCTTGCGAAGCGCCGTCCTCCGGCCCACGCGGCCCTCCTCGTGCGCTTCGTTACGGCCGTTTGTAACGCGATGGGATAATCCCGCGTTCGGCCGCAAGGCGTCTTTGCTCAAACGATCCATGATTCTGGTCACCGGCGGCGCGGGTTTCATCGGCGCCAACTTCGTCCTCGACTGGCTGGCCTGCGGCGATGAGCCCGTCGTCAACCTCGACAAGCTCACCTACGCAGGCAACCTGCAGAACCTCGCCTCGCTGCAGGGCGACGCGCGCCACCTGTTCGTCCAGGGGGACATCGGCGACCGGGAGCTTCTCTCCCGGCTGCTGACCGAGCACCGGCCGCGTGCCATCGTGAATTTCGCGGCCGAATCGCATGTGGACCGCTCCATCCACGGCCCGGAAGACTTCATCCAGACCAACGTGGTCGGCACCTTCCGCCTGCTCGAAGCCGTCCGCGAGTACTGGCAGTCCCTGCCCGGGGATGAGCGCGCCGCGTTCCGGTTCCTGCATGTCTCCACCGACGAGGTCTACGGCACCCTGGCGCCCGAGGCCCCGGCCTTCGCCGAAACCCATTCCTACGAGCCCAACAGCCCGTACTCCGCCAGCAAGGCCGCCAGTGATCACCTCGTCCGGGCCTGGCACCACACCTACGGCCTGCCGGTGCTGACCACCAATTGCAGCAACAACTACGGCCCCTTCCACTTCCCCGAGAAGCTGATCCCACTGATGATCGTCAACGCACTGGCCGGCAAGCCGCTGCCCGTGTATGGCGACGGCATGCAGATCCGCGACTGGCTCTATGTGCGCGACCACTGCAGCGCCATTCGCCGCGTGCTGCAGGCCGGCAAGCCCGGCGAGACCTACAACGTGGGCGGCTGGAACGAAAAGCCCAACATCGAGATCGTGAAGACCATCTGCGCCCTGCTCGACGAGCTGCGCCCGCGTGCCGATGGCGAGCGCTATGAAAGCCAGATCGCCTACGTCAAGGATCGCCCGGGCCACGACCGCCGCTATGCCATCGACGCCCGCAAGATCGAGCGCGAACTCGGATGGAAGCCCGCCGAAACCTTCGAGACCGGCATCCGCAAGACCGTGGAGTGGTACCTCGCGCATGGCGAATGGGTGGATGCCGTGACCAGCGGCGCCTACCGCGAGTGGATCGACCGCCAGTACCGCAAGCCCGCCGTGCAGGACGCCATCACCGCATGAACATCCTTCTCTTCGGCAATGGCGGACAGGTCGGGTGGGAACTGCAGCGCAGCCTGTCCGTCCTGGGCACGGTCACGGCCCTCGATTTCGACAGCACTTCGCACTGCGGGGATTTTTCCCGGCCCGATGACATCGCCCGCACGGTGCGCGCCCTGCGACCCGATGTCATCGTCAATGCTGCCGCCCATACCGCGGTGGACAAGGCCGAGAGCGAGCCGGACCTGGCCCGCACCCTCAACGCCACCACGCCGGGCGTGCTGGCCGAGGAAGCCGCCCGCCTGGGGGCATGGCTGGTGCACTACAGCACCGACTACGTGTTCGATGGCAGCGGCTCCCGCCCCTGGACGGAAGACGACGTGCCGGCGCCGCTGTCGGTCTATGGCCGTACGAAGCTCGAAGGCGAACAGCGGATCCAGGCGAGCGGCGCACGGCACCTCATTCTGCGCACGAGCTGGGTCTATGGCGCCCGCGGCGGAAATTTCGCCAAGACCATGCTGCGGCTGGCGCAGGAGCGCGAGCGGCTGACCGTCATCGACGACCAGTGGGGGGCACCCACGGGCGCCGACCTGCTGGCCGACGCCACGGCCCATGCGATCCGCCACCTGCAGCAGCGGCCCGCCGACGCGGGTCTCTACCACCTGGTGGCCGCAGGAGAAACCCACTGGCATGCCTATGCCTGCTACGTGCTCGAGCAGGCGCAGCGCATTCAGCCTGCGCTGAAGATCGCCGCGCGCGACGTGGCCGCCGTACCCACCAGCGCATTTCCCACGCCCGCCGTCCGGCCGCACAACTCGCGGCTCGATACGCGCAGGTTCCAGGCCACCTTCGGCCTGGCCCTGCCGCACTGGCAGGCGGGCATCGCGCGGATGCTCGCGGAAATCCTCTGAGAACCCCAAAAAACTTCCTGCACACACCATGACAGCACGCAAGGGCATCATCCTGGCCGGAGGGTCGGGCACCCGCCTGCACCCCGCCACGCTCGCCATCAGCAAGCAACTGCTTCCGGTGTACGACAAGCCGATGATCTACTACCCGCTGAGCACCCTGATGCTGGCGGGCATCCGCGACATCCTCATCATCAGCACACCGCAGGACACTCCACGGTTCGAGCAGCTGCTGGGCGATGGAAGCCAGTGGGGCATCCGCCTGAGCTATGCCGTGCAGCCCAGCCCCGACGGCCTGGCGCAGGCTTTCCTCATCGGGGAGAAATTCCTGGATGGCCAGCCCAGCGCGCTCGTGCTGGGCGACAACATCTTCCACGGCCATGATTTCGAGGATCTCCTGCGCAGCGCCATGGGGCGCGAGGAGGGGGCCAGCGTGTTCGCCTACCACGTGCAGGATCCCGAACGCTACGGCGTGGCCGAGTTCGACGCCACCGGCAAGGTCCTGTCGATCGAGGAAAAGCCCAAGGTCCCGAAGTCCAGCTATGCCGTCACGGGCCTCTACTTCTACGACCGGCACGTGGTCGAACGCGCCGCCAGCCTGAAGCCCTCCGCGCGCGGCGAACTGGAAATCACCGACCTCAACCGCCTCTACCTCGAGCACGAAGACCTGCACGTCGAGATCATGGGCCGCGGATACGCCTGGCTCGATACCGGAACACACGAGAGCCTGCTCGAAGCCGGACAGTTCATCGCGACCCTGGAGCATCGGCAGGGGCTCAAGATCGCCTGTCCGGAGGAGATCGCCTGGCGGCACCGCCTCATCGACGACGACCAGCTCGAGCGCCTCGCCAGGCCGCTCGCCAAGAGCGGGTATGGTGCCTACCTCCTCAGGCTGCTGGCCGGTTGATCGTCACCCCTATCGCTGACCGCGCCACCGATCCAACGCTTTCCCATGAACGTCCTTCCCACGCGCATCCCCGACGTTGTCGTCCTCGAACCCAAAGTGTTCGGCGACGCACGCGGTTTCTTCTTCGAGAGTTTCAACCAGCGCGCCTTCGACGAAGCCACCGGCAGCCGCCATGCCTTCGTGCAGGACAACCACAGTCGCAGCGCGCGCGGCGTCCTGCGCGGCCTGCACTACCAGATCCGCCAGCCCCAGGGAAAGCTGGTGCGTGTCGTGCGCGGCACCGTCTTCGACGTCGCCGTGGACCTGCGCAGGAGTTCGCCCACCTTCGGGCAATGGGTCGGCGAGGAACTGAGCGAAGAGAACCAGCGCCAGATGTGGGTGCCCCCGGGCTTCGGTCATGGGTTCGTCGTGCTCAGCGAGAGCGCGGACTTCCTCTACAAGACCACCGACTACTACGCGCCCGAACACGAGCGCTGCATCGCCTGGAACGACCCCGAGATCGGCATCGACTGGCGTTTCTCTGGTGAGCCCAGCCTGTCCGCCAAGGACGCGAAGGGCGCGGCCCTGCGCGAGGCGGACGTCTTTCCCTGAGCGGTTCCCGCCGGCCCGCTCACGGCCGGGCTGCGGGTGCGAGGGCCCCGCGCACGGCCTCGTACAGCCGGTCCGAGGCGAACTGCCGGTTGTCCGGGTCGAAGGAAAAGATGTTGTGCCCTCGCGGCACCAGTTCGCCATTCCAGCGCGGCTCCAGAAAGAAGGACAGGAACTCCGCGCCGTGCGCCGCGTGGGCCTGCAGGACGCGCCGCATCTCCGCGGCATCCATGGCCTTGAGCGGATGGAATTCGGTGACTCCGTAATGGGCGGTGCCGCTGGCGGCAAGCCAGTCGAAGTAGGGCCGGCCGTACGTCGGTTCCCCGTACAGGCTCACCCCCAGGCGGATGCCGGTCCGCGAGGGGTGCAGCGAGTCCTGGATCGCGAACTTGTTGGCATCCCAGCCGGGATTGGTGAACGGAATGATCTGGTGGGTATAGCGCGGCACGCTGGACAGACATGACTGCTTGACGATTCCGTCGAAGTAGCGCAGGTAGTCCACGACCTGGCGGGCGCGGAATGCATGCCACAGCGGTACCAGCGGGTTGTAGTAGTACGACGATGCCTGTGCCGGGAAGTCGATGCTTGCCTGCACCCGTGCATCCTGCGACGGAACCGCGGCCGGCAGGGCGTGCTGCGGCATCGGCTTCGGCGTGGATTGCGACCGGTCCATGATGGCGATCTCGCGCGTTCCCAGGTGCGTCAGCTGGCCGGGGCGGGCTTCCAGGAAAATGTCCAGCCGGTGCATGCCGGGCGGTAGCTTCCGGAAATCCAGGTCCAGGCGCCAGCCGGTGTTCGCGTCGCCGAATTCCGGCTTGGCCGCGAGCACGTCCTGCCGTCCCCAGTGCACGGTAGTCTGTCCCGCCAGCTCACCATTGCGGTACACATGCACGCGGGCGGGATGCTCCGGCGTGCTGCCCGGCACATAGGCCCAGCCGGCCACCGGCAGCGTGCCCTGGGCGAATCCGTCGATGTGTTCCGTGAAGCGGCGCAGGGGCTCCGACCGTATGTCCCGCGACGGGGGAACCACCTCGTCGAACGAGGCATAGTCGGCTCCGACCACCCGGTTGAATTGCGCGATATCCCTGAATTCGGCACGCAGGTAGCGGCGGAAGCCCTCGACGGAAGCCGGGCTGTAATCGGTGATCCGGTAGGTGCCACCGAATCCCATCCCGGCCTGAAAATTCGGAAACAAATGGTGCAGCTCGCCCAGGAGCGTGATGCCGCGGATCTTCGCGCGGTCTTTCTCGGGAAGCCGGCAGGCTGCGTCCACCACGGCCCGGACCGCCTCGACCCTGCGCTCGGTCAGCGCATTGCGCGTAGTGGCGAAGGACCAGTTGAAGACCTTCGAGTCGTAATAGTCGTCCATGCCCAGCGGGCCGTCGCGCGTCTGCCCCATGTTCGATGGATCGGCCGCCAGGATCGGCTCGATGGGGGCTTCGGAAGAGAAGTGCGTCGAGAACAGATAGAGGATGGCCGGACGGGGGGTGTCACGGAGGGTCCGCACCAGGCGGTCCACGATCGCCCGGTCGATCTGCCAGCCACCGTCCTGCGCTGGCTGGAACAGCTTGAGCAGGGGTACCGGCAGCGTATAGCCCAGGTCCACGGGAACGTCCGCTTGCGGCGCGGGCTGCAATGTCCGCAAAGTGGATTCCACCAGTGCAGCCGCCGATCCTTCCGCACCGCGGCACTGGCCCTGCATGTCGGCGAACCGGCCGGACAGGGGCGGCGAGCTCCAGATGCACGGTTCCAGCACTCCGATCATCGGCGCCAGCAGCATGCGCGCCGCATGCGGCGATGGCGCTTCCGGTTGCAGGCGGTGCAGGAGGCGGACCCCCGCTGCCCCGGCCAGGAGCACGGCGGCGGCGGATGCGGCCATCGCGGCGCGCGGCAGGATCGATCGGGGTGGTCGGGGCGGGTGCTGGGGCTGCATGCGTTCGGGGTGTGGGCGCGTGGCCTGCGACTGTAAGCCACGGCGGCAGGAGCCGCGCGGCATGCGCGACACGGCCGGCTACACTTGAGGGCTTCGGTCCCGGTTGCCTTTCCATGCCGGGATCTGCCCGCATCCGGGCGTCTTCCTCACGTTCATGACCACCACCATCCTTCCCGACCGTACAGAGCCGACCGCCGATGCTGTCGCCGTGCAGCGCCCCCTGCTGGGCGAGTTGCTGGTGCAGTCGGGCAAGCTGAGTGCGCGGGATCTCGAACGCGCCCTTTCAGCGCAGCAGGAAATGGGCGGGCTGCTGGGCCGTGTGCTCGTGCGGCTCGGCCTGGTGTCCGAAACCGACGTGATCCAGGCGCTTTCGCGCCAGTTGGACATTCCGCTCATCGCCGCCAACGACTTCCCGGCCATGATGCCGGAGGTGGAAGGCCTGCTGCCGGAGTTCCTGCAAGCCAACAGCGTGTATCCGCTTTCGGCCGAGGACGGCCACCTGCACGTGGCCATGGCCGTACCGCAGGATGCCTTCGTCGTGAAGGCGCTGCACCTGGCGACCGGCCTGGCCGTGGTGCCGCGCCTGGCGCTCGAAAGCGATATCGAGAAGGCCCTGGCCGAACCGGTGGAGCAGGCGGGCGAAGAAGAGGGCGACGACGGGTTCGGCGACGGCGCCGATGGCGGTGATTTCGTCGAGCACCTCAAGGATCTCGCCAGCGAGGCTCCCGTCATCCGCCTGGTCAACGCCATCATCGGCCGCGTCATCGACCTGCGCGCTTCGGACATCCACCTGGAACCCTTCGACGACGGCCTGCACGTGCGCTACCGGGTGGATGGCGTCATCCAGCTGGGCGAACTGGTGCCTCCGCGCCTGTGCGCCGCCGTCAGTTCGCGCGTCAAGCTGCTGGCCCACCTCGACATCGCGGAGCGGCGCCTGCCACAGGACGGGCGCATCAAGACGCGCGTCAAGGGCCGCGAACTGGACCTGCGCGTTTCCACCGTGCCCACCGTGCACGGGGAGAGCGTGGTCATGCGGGTGCTGGACCGTGCAAGCGTGCGCCTGCAGCTCGAGACCATGGGATTCGAGAAGGACACGCTCGAGCGCTTCAACATGCTGCTGGCCAAGCCGCACGGCATCCTGCTGGTGACCGGCCCGACCGGTTCCGGCAAGACCACCACGCTGTATGCGGCCCTGTCCAAGATCGATGCGGAATCCAACAAGATCATCACCGTGGAAGACCCGGTGGAATACCAGCTGGAAGGCATCAACCAGATCCAGGTCCATCCGCAGATCAACCTGACCTTCGCCAACGCGCTGCGCTCCATCCTGCGCCAGGATCCGGACATCATCATGATCGGCGAAATGCGTGACGGCGAGACCGCGCAGATCGCCGTGCAATCCGCCCTCACGGGCCACCTGGTGCTGTCCACCCTGCACACGAACACGGCTGCGGGTGCGGTCATCCGGATGAAGGACATGGGCGTGGAGGGGTACCTGATCACCTCTTCCGTCAATGGCGTGCTGGCCCAGCGGCTCGTGCGCACGCTGTGCAGCCACTGCAAGGAACCCTACGAACCGGGCGACGAGGTCCGGCGCACCACGGGGCTGCACCGCTTCAGCACGTTCGGCCAGGCGATCTATCGCGCCGTCGGCTGCGAGCATTGCCGCGGCTCCGGCTACCGGGGGCGCACGGGCATCCATGAGCTGTTCGTTCTGGACGAACCCATGCGCCGCGCGATCATCGACGGCAAGGATGCCAATGCCCTCAACGCGCTCGCGGCGCAGGGCGGCATGCTCAACCTCTACGAGGATGGCCTGCGCAAGGTGGCTGGCGGCATGACCACGCTGGACGAACTGAGCCGCGTCACCCAGGACCAGGGCGATGCCTGATTACGCCTGGCGCGCCGTCGCCGCATCCGGCAAGGTCGTCGAAGGCCGGCAGACCGCGCCCAGCGAAGCGCAAGTGCTCAAGCAATTGCGCGAGCAGGGCCTCACGCCCCTGGGCATCAGCAATGCCGCCGGCGCGCCTCCCGCAGCGGTCGCCGCCCGCGGCGCGGGCAAGGGCGTCGCCGCAACCGCCGCTGCCGCTGGCGTGGCCCCTGCGCCCCGCGGGCGCGGCAGCAAGGGTCCTGTCAAGCAGGCGGACGTGCTCGCGCTCACGTCGGAACTCTCCATCATGCTGCGCGCCGGCCTGGCGCTCGACAACGCGCTGCGCGTGCTCATCGACATGAGCCACAAGCCCAGCATGGCCGTCCTGCTGCAGGGCGTGCTCGATGCGGTCAAGGGCGGCACTCCGCTCAGCCGCGCACTCTCGCAGCACCGGGACCTGTTCGGCGACTTCTACATCAACATGATCCGCTCCGGCGAGGCGAGCGGCCAGATGTCCGCCGTGCTCGAGCGACTCGTCGCCCACATGGAGCGCCAGCGCGCCCTGCGCGACAGCGTCATCTCGGCCACCATCTACCCGGCGATCCTGCTGGGCGTGGCGGTGCTGTCGCTGATCGCCATGCTCGGCTTCGTCGTGCCGCAGTTCGAGAAGCTCTTCACCGACATGGGCGATGCGCTGCCCCTGCCCACGCAACTGGTCATGGCCCTGGGCCACGCCTTCACGCGCTACGGTCTCCTGATCGGCATCGTGGCGCTGGGGCTCGGGCTGCTCGTGCGCCGCTGGGCCACGTCCCCGGCCGGCCGCCTGTGGTGGCAGTCGCGGCTGCTGAAGATGCCCCTCATGGGGCCGCTCGCCCTGAAATACCAGCTGACGCTGTTCTCCCGCTCCCTGGGCACGCTGCTCGGCAACGGGGTGCCGATGCTCACGGCCCTGCACATCGCCACCGAGACGGTGAACAACGCCGTGCTCCAGCAGGCGCTCTCCAAGGTGGCGCCCATCGTGAAGGAGGGCGGGAAGGTGGTGCAGGCCATCACCGCCACCGGCATCTTCGAGCCCATCGCGGTCAACCTGATCCGGGTGGGGGAGGAGACGGGGCGCATCGGCCAGATGATGCTCGAGCTGTCCAACATATTGAACCGCGAGGTCGAAACCGGTATCAAACGCCTTCTCACCCTGGTCGAGCCCGTGCTCATCCTGGTCCTGGGCGTGCTGATCGCCGCCATCATCGTGTCCATCCTTCTCGGGATCCTGTCCATCAATGACCTCGCCGTATAATTTTCGTTTGTCCAAGGAGTCCTCTTCCATGGCGCACATCGTTGACCGCCGCTCCTGTGGCTCGCCCATGCAACGCAAATCCTCCCGCGGCTTCACCCTGATCGAACTGCTGGTCGTGCTGGCCATCCTGACGCTGCTCGCCGGCCTGGTCGGCCCTCGCGTGCTGGGCCAGCTCGGCGGCGCCAAGGCCAAGACGGCCGCTGTGCAGATCGCCGACCTGGACAAGTCGCTGGAACTCTTCAAGCTCGATGTCGGCCGCTATCCCACCACGGAAGAAGGCCTGAATGCCCTCGTCACGCGTCCAGGGTCCGTGAACGGCTGGGCTGGCCCCTACCTCAAGGGCGGTGTACCTACGGACCCGTGGGGTCACCCGTACCGCTACGCCAGTCCCGGTCCCAACGGCGGCATCGAGATCCTCTCGCTGGGCGCGGACGGCGCACCGGGCGGAGAAGGCGAAGCGGCCGACATCCGCAACAAACCCTGACGTTTCCGGCTTCCTGCCGTTTGGCCATGCGGCGCGAGCGCGGCTTCACGCTGGTTGAGTTGCTGGTCGTCTTCGCCATCATGGCGCTCGTGGTGGGCCTCACGCCGCTCGCCTTCGAGCGGCTGCGCGAAGCCTCGTCCTACCGCGACGCGGTCCGCACCATGTCCAGCCAGATGCGCTCCGCCCGCTTCCATGCCATGGCCGAAGGCCGCGAGGTGCGCTTCTCGGTCGATCTCCGCAACCGCCTCTACGGGGTGGGCGCTGCCATGAAGCCCTTGCCCGAGCCACTGCAGCTGCGGGCCATCGTGGCCAGCTCCGAACTGGATCCGCAAAGCCGGGCATCCATCCGCTTTTTGCCCAGTGGAGGTGCCACGGGCGGCAGCATCGAGATCCTCCGGGCGCCCGGTGTGGGCACGCGCCTGCGCGTGGACTGGCTTTCCGGCCGGGTGACGCAAGAGGCGCTGACCCGATGACCGGGCCCAGGCGTCGTGGCCAGCAGGGTCTCACCCTGCTGGAACTGCTGGTGGCGTTCGCCATCATGGCGCTTGCCATGGGCATGCTCTATCGCGCAATGGGCGGCTCGGCCCGCAGCGTCGCGGACGTGGACCGCTACCAGCGTGCGGTGGTCCTGGCCCAGTCGCTCCTTGCCCTCCGCGATGCCGTGCCGGAGCAGGGCTGGAACCAGTCCGGCGAATCGGCCGGATACCAATGGCGCATCGCCAGTGCGCCCTATCCCACCGACGTAAAGGGGCCCAACATCCCACCCTTGCACGAGGTGAGCATCGTCATCTCCTGGTCGGACGGCACCCGCACCCGTACTTTTGAACTGAGCACCCTGCGCCCGCAACGCAGGCTGCCGGAACCGGGGCGCGGCTGATGGGACGGATCCGTCGAAGCCGCGGGCAAAGCCGGGGGTTCACCCTCGTGGAACTGCTCGTCGTGATCTCCCTGTTGTCGCTGGTCATGCTGGCCATGGCCTCCGCTCTGCGCACCACCGCGCAGACGGAAGAGCGCGTGGATGCCCGCCTGCGCAAGGTGGACGACCTGCGGACCACCGATGGCTTCCTGCGGTCGGTACTCGGGCGGATATCCCTGCGCAAGCGTCCGGGGATCACCAACTTCAATGAAAGTCCGTACTATTTCTTCGGCGGGCCGCAGGAAATGGCGTGGGTAGGTGTCATGCCTGCCCGCTATGGCGTGGGAGGGCGCTTCTTCTTGCGGCTGGGGCTGGAGGACGGGCCTGCCGGCCAGTCGCTGGTGCTCCGATATCTTCCCTTCGTGGATGCGCCCGTCTTGCCCGACTGGGGGCGGGCCGAGAGCTATGTGCTGGTACCGGCCATCTCCGGATTCGAACTCCGCTACGAGGATGCTTCGCCGGAGCCGCCGCAGTGGGGCGCTCCCTGGACGATCGCAGACCGCCTTCCCCAGCGTGTGTCGGTTCTTATCCGCACCGCCACCGATGCCTGGCCTGAGATCGTCGTACCCCTGCGGGCGCTGCCCAGCAGCGATCCTTCCATCGGTGGCGCCACGTTCGGGGGAAGCCGATGAGCACGCCGATGCATTGCCGTCTTTCCCGTCGATCTTCCGAAGGCATGGCGCTCATCGCTGTGCTCTGGATCGTGGCGTCGCTCAGCATTATTGTTACTGGAGTTACGCGGACCATTCGCGAAGAGGCTCGCATGATGACGCTGGCCCGACAGAACGTCCAGGCACAGGCCCTGGGCGATGCGGCCATTCAGCTGGCCCTGCAGGCCATCGTTGCCAACAACGCGCCCATCAATCGCATGCTGCAGTCGGAAATCCGGTACGGAGGCGTCGCCATGCAGGTGCGGGCCATGCCCCTGAACGGGCTCATCGACATCAACAGTGCCCCGGTTCCTCTGCTGGCCAGGATGTATGCCATCGCGGGCGGCGTACCTGCCGGGCAGGCGGATGCACTGGCGCAGGCCACCGTGCAGGTCCGTGAGCAACGCGCCCCATCAGGGCTGCAGGAGCGTTTCGAAGCCGAGGAAGACCTGCTCAAGGTCCCCGGGATCGACTATGGCCTCTATGCTAGACTTTTTCCCCTTGTCACCGCTGACCTGCGAGGCCGTGGTCTGGTGAATCCCCTGGCCGCGCCCGTTGAAGTCCTGACGGTGCTGGCCAGCGGGAATGCGGCCGCAGCCAGGGCCATCGCCGACAAGCGCGATGCGGGTGAACCAGGGGTGGACACGAGTGCGCTCGACGGCGCTTTTCTCGATAGTTCCTCGGTTCGGCGAATCCGCATGGAGGCCCGGGTTCCCATGCCGGACGGCACCTGGCTGCGCGTATCGCGCAGCGTCGATCTGACCGCACGCGCCCGTGATGGAGCTCCGTGGTATTCCTTCCGCACCGGCTCCAGCGTGGAGCCGGTAGTCCGCAATCCCTGAAAAGCGATGCCCTCTTTTTCTTCTGAAGCCCGTTTTCTGGGAGTCGATCTGCGCGTGCTGTGGCGTGACATTCGCCAGCCCTGGTCGCACATGCATGACTGGCCTGTTTTCGCATGGCTCACTCCCGAGGCGCCGGTGCGTGTCATCCATCCCGATGGCCGGCAGTCCGTCTGGACGAGGCAGGGGCGCCACAACGATCGCGCGGGCGCCGCCAAGCCTCCCTTTGCCGCACTGGAGTTGCCTGAGGATCTGGTGCTGCGCCGTTCGCTGGCCCTGCCGCCGATGACGGCTACCGACGTGGCCCACGCGTCTTCGCTGGAGGCCCGCTCCATCAGCCCGTTTCCTGCCGGCGATCTGGCCTGGGGCCATCGCGCCCACTGGCTACCTGCAGGGAACGTGCGCGTGGACCTGGTGCTCGTGTCTCGCCGGCAGATCGCGCAGTACATGGCGGACCGGACCGATGCACTGGCTGGTGCGGAGCCGGAAGTCTGGGTCCGTGCCGGGGATGGCGAGCCTATCGTGCTGGAGGGGTACGGCGAGGGATTGCGCAAGGCCCATGCGATGCGCTGGCGGCGCACCGGTCTTGCGCTGCTGGGCACGATCGGATTGCTGCTGCTGGCCATCGCCGTCACGCCCAGCCTGCAACTGAGGGAGCGCGCACTCGAGGCTGCCCAGTCCTATGGCGAGGTTGCGCAGCGCGTGGCCCCGGTCGTCCAGCAGCGTGAAGCGCTCATGCAGTCGGCAGAGAAACTGAACCAGTTGTCCGAACTCGTTTCCAGCCGCATCGAACCCTTGAAGGTGCTCGACCGGTTGACGCAGTTGCTGCCGGACGATACCGCTCTCCAGAGCTTCCGGCTGCAGGGGGCCAAAGTCACGATCGTCGGCATGACTGCCAATGCTTCTGCCCTCATGCAGATTCTGGGCAATGAGGCGGGTTTCAAGGAAGTTCGGGCGCCGTCCGCAGCGACCCGGATGGGCAACTCCGGCAAGGAGTCCTTCGCGATCGAATTCATGCTCGATCCGCAGGTGTTCGGCGCGCCCTCCAGCACACCTGCCAGAACCGCGGCGTCTTCCTCCGCGACCTCCCCGCCTGCAGCAGTGCCCGCGTCCGTTCCCGGTTCTGCCGCTTCCATGCCGTCGCAGGCCATCCCGGCGGCCAGTGCCGCCAGCACCGCGGCTGCGGCGGCAGCTCCGCCGATGGGGGCGTCGGCGCCCCGGGCCAGTTTTGGTGGCGTGGCGACCTTCGGCGGTACCGTGCCCCGGCCGGCGGCAGCGCCTGCGCAGAGCGCCTCTTCTCCTTCCGCTGCGGCGACGCGCGACAAACCATGAAACGCATGCCTTCCCGAGAGCGGCTGATGCTGGCCGCCACCCTGCTGCTTGTCCTGGTACCCCTGGTATTGATCGGCTGGTACGTCGCACAGCGCCATATGGATGCGCAGGAGCGGCTGGATGCGCTGGAACCCCGCCACGCACGCCTTCTGGGCCTGGAGGCCCAGAAAACCGAAATTGCCGCTGCCCTCCAGAGCGCGGGCGAGGCGCGTGCGCAATACATCTATCCCGCCGGCCAGGACGCGAGCCTGACCGGCAACGCAGCCCAGCAGAAGGTGCGGGATATCTTCGGCGCGGCAGGGCTCCAGGTAAGCAGCAGCCAGGTCCTTCCTGCGAAGGAAGACAAAGGTTTCGATCGCATTCCCCTGAACGTGCGAGCCGAGGGGGACCTGCTTGCCGTTCAGAGTGCCCTGGCGGTGCTTAACAGCCAGTTGCCGCTGGTCCTCATCGACGACCTCGAAATCCAGGTGAATGCGGGATTCGGTAACGTGGACCCGAAGAGCGCGCCGCGGTTGTCCGTTGCGTTCGGCCTGAGCGTGCTGAGGGAGCGGTCATGAAGCGCTACTCCCTGCACCTGCTGCTCTTCGTGAACGCCATCCTGGCGCTGGTGCTCCTGTGGATGTGGCTTTCTCCGGACGGAACGTTGCGCAATGTCCGCTGGCAGCCCCCGGAACCGCGCAAGTCGGACATCAGTGGCCTGTTGCCCGTGCTGCCCGCGGTCGGCACGGCCGATACCCGCGCCTTCATCGCCATGCTGGAAAGGCCGCTCTTTTCGGCCACCCGTCGTCCTCCGCCGCCGCCTCCTCCTCCGTCGGCCAGCGAGCCTCCTCAGGACAACCTTTCCTCGGCACGCCTGTCGGGCGTTTATTCCGGAGGCGGGGAGGGCGGCGTCATCATCCTGGTGGCGGGCAAGCAGCGGCGCTTGCGGATGAATGACAACATCGACGGCTGGGTGCTGAAATCCATCCAGGATCGTGTGGTTTCCTTCAGCCGTGGTGGCGAGACGCGGACGCTGCTGTTGCCCAGGGCTGCCGTGACGGTGTATTCCGGCGCTCCGCTCCCTTCCCCTGCCTCCAACGTCGGCCAACCGCCGGCGACACCGCCTTCCGCGGGCGCGGTCAGCCCGCCCCGCCGCGCCGTCTTCGGCGGAATGCGGACCCCTTGAATTCCAGCGCAGGTGCGCTTTCCCATCTTCTGGGTACGTAAGTCATGATTTCTTATCGATACGCTCTGACCTCCATCGCCATGGCCGTATGCCAGCTGGCTGCTGCACAGACCTCCGTGCCCGGCGGCGCGCCTGCCACCAACGTCGTCACCGAGTCGGCCGGTGTGCCGGCAACTGTCGGATCCGGTGCTGCCACCGATGCTGCGGCCACCGGCAAGGGGGGTGGTGCGTCTGCCGCAACCGAGGACCAGGGCAGCCAGCCCCGCATCATGAGGGGTACCGACAAAGTGCTGGCTGATCCCAAGCCCGTTCCTGCCTTGACCGGCACGCCCATGACCTTCAGCTTCGAGGAGGCCCCGGTGGCGGAGGTGGTCCGCACGATGCTGGGCGACATCGCGAAAGCGAATTACGTGCTGCATCCTCCGCTGAACGGCACGGTCACGCTGTCCACCCGTAATCCCATTCCTCCCGACCAGGCCATGTTCCTGCTGGAAAGCGCATTGCAGGCCAACGGCCTGGCGATGATCCGGGACGCCCGCGGTACCTACCACGTCGGCCGGCCGGATGCCCTGCGCGCCATCGGCGGAACGCTGCGCCAGTTCCGCAGCGGCGAGCCCCTTCCCCCCGGCAACGGGGCTGTCATCATCCCGCTGCAGTACATCGGCGCGGCCGAGATGGCTGCCATCCTGCGGCCCATGGTGACGCCAGACGCGATCATCCGGGTGGACAACCTGCGCAACCTGCTGGTGATGTCGGGAACGCGCACCCAGGCGGAGGCCTGGATGGATCTGGTGAACACCTTCGACGTGGACCTGCTCAAAGGCATGTCCGTCGGTGTCTTCCCGCTCAAGTACGCCTCCGTGAAGGAGGTCGAGGCCGCGCTGCGCGTGGTGAGTGGCGGCGGCAGCGCGCCCGGGGCCGTTCCCGGGACGCCCGTGGGTGCGGCCGCGGCGGCGACTGCGGCGGCTGGCGCGAACCAGGCCAATGCCGCTCCCGTGACGCTCGGAGAGGGCAATCCGCTGTTCGGCGCGCTGCGCATCATGCCGATCGAACGCATCAACAGCATCCTCGTGGTGACGCCCCGCGCCGCCTACCTGGACGAAGCGCGGCGCTGGATCGAGAAGCTCGACCAGCCCAGCGACAACGGAGCGGAGCCGCAACTGTTCATCTACCACGTGCAGAACGGCAATGCGAAGCATCTGGCGAGCGTGCTGAGCGGAATCTTCGGTGGGCAGGCCGGAGGCAGCGTCGCGAACAGCGGGGTGGCACCCGGCCTCGGGGGCGCGTCGTCCAATTCGTACGGCTCCTCCGGCTTCGGCAACTCGTCCTTCAACAATGGCTCCGGCTCGTCAGGGTTTGGCAACTCGTCCTTTGGAGGTGGCTTCGGGAGCAGCGGAGGTTTCGGCAGCAGCGGAGGTTTTGGCGGCGGCTTCAGCAGCGGCAGCGGCTTTGGGTCGTTCCAGGGTAACCGCGGCAACCAGAACCAAGTGGGCGCCCAGCAAGGCGCCGTCAGTGCCAACCTCGGCGGGGTCCGGCTGATGGCCGACGAGCTCAACAATTCGGTGCTGGTCTGGGGAACGAAGTCCAACTACATGAAAATCGAGGCGACTTTGAAGCGGCTCGACCTGCCTCCGACGCAGGTGCTGATCGAGGCATCCATCGTGGAGGTTACGCTGGACGACACGCTCCAGTATGGACTGCAATGGGCATTCAACAATAGCGGGCCGTCCGGTTACAACGGTACCGGACAGTTGCTGACCAACGGCAACGATAGCGGCATCATCGGGAACATCCCCACCGCAGCGACATCGGGTTTCTCTTATGCCCTTGCCAACTCGGTCGGAACAGTCCGTGTGGTTCTCAACGCCCTGGCCACCAAGCGGTTGCTCAAGGTGATCTCTAGCCCCTCGCTGATGGTGCTGGACAACCACACGGCGATGATGAGCGTCGGCAACCAGCAGCCTGTACAGACGGCATCCACGAGGTTCGACAACGTGTCTTCCGTCACAAGCACGATTCAGTACCGGGACACCGGCGTGAGCCTGGCGGTGACGCCTTCCGTGAATGCAGGCAACCTGGTGACCATGCAGATCGACCAGGCAGTGACCGACGCGGTAGCGGACAGTTCGGGCAGTGTCTCGTTGCAGCCGGTATTCCAGCAGCGCCAGATCACCAGCAAGGTGGCGGTGCGTTCGGGCGAGGCCATCGTGCTGGGTGGGCTCATCCGCGATACCAGCAATACAACGAAATCCGGCGTTCCACTGCTTCAGGACATCCCCATTGTCGGAAACCTCTTCAGCAACAACGGCAAGACGGGTAATCGTACGGAACTGCTGGTGGTGATCACGCCCAAAGTGGTGCGGACCGACATCGACATCCGCGAGGTCAGCGATGAATTGCGCGACCGCCTGAAGGGGTTGCAGATCATCGAGTTGAAGGAGAACGGACGCACCCCTGCTGCGCCGTCGGGTACGTCGACAACGATCCAGCCATTGCCTCCGCAGTGATGGATTCACTTATCATTTTTCCCTATGAACTTTAAAACTCTCATTCTCAAGTCAGGTTCGGCAAGCTTGGTCGCGGGTGCGATGCTCTTGGTGGGGTGCGCTGCGCTGGCGCCTGCCACCCCCGAGCAGGCGGTGAAGGAGCGGGCTGAAGCGTACTGGAAGGCCCGCATGGCAGGACAGTACGAGAAAACCTATGCGCTGACGCCTCCTTCTTACAGGAAGGCCTTCACCAAGGAGCAATTCGCGCGCCAGTTCGGCAATGCCGCCTCCGTCACCGCGGTCGAGGTCACGAATGTGGAGTGCCAGCCGGAGAAGTGCGTCGCGAAGATCAAGCTCACCGCCAAGCCAATGATCATCGGCGTCAAGCTCAACAGCATCGATACCTATCTCGACGAAACCTGGGTGCAGGAGGACGGGCAATGGTGGAGGTTCCAGGATCTTTGATGTGTCAGGAAGCTCGGAGGCAACCGCCAAGATGATTGGGTGTTGAGCGTGATCATCTGTTGAGCGAGCCCCCAGGCAGCAACGCCCGGTCGCGCGCCGGGCGTTGTTGCGTCCGGAGCGCGCATATCCTGATGCAGGCCGTTGAAACCAGGTGGGCACCCGGCTATGGACAGGGGGGCGCCCCGACTGCTCTGCTCGCGCCAGGCGAAATGTGTGTGAATTTGGGTTTTTTTGCTTGGGAATGCAGGGTTCTTTTGGTATTGTTCGCCCCCAAGGTTTGTAGAGGTCGGAGAGGCAGACCCGCTGGGCATCCGCGAGGGTGCTTCGCGCAGGCTCTTCCGTGTCTGCAAGCCCTACCCCAAAGAATGGTCGGGCTCACCCCCGCCGTGCTCGGGTGGGCCTCGTGCGGTGATGTCTCCAGGCACTGTTGCATTTCATCAACAGGCGAAGGATTGGCAGAGGTTCCGCAGTACAGGCCGTGAATGCGCTGTGCTACTATTCTTTGGCGTAATCAATCGTGGTAGTTGCGCTTACCAACTTTTTAACTGGAGTTCTCGATATGAAGAAAAATGTTCTGGCCCTGAGCATTGCTGCCATGATTGGTGGCCTGGGCTTCGCTGGCGCCGCATCCGCTGATGTGGTCGTCGGCGCCGCTCCGCTGACGACGACGACCGCTACGACGCTGTCGTTCGCCGAAGGCGGCGTGGGCCATGCACTGCTGGTGCCTTACTTCAACGCGCAAAACGGCAACATGACCGTTCTGCACGTGGTGAACACCGACACCTCCCGCGGCAAGGCCGTGAAGGTCCGTTTCCGTGGCGCCCTGAACTCCGACGACATTCTGGACTTCCAAGTCTTCATGTCGCCTGGCGACGTGTGGACGGCTGCCGTGACGGCTGGCTCCGATGGCGTGGCTCAACTGCAGACGGCTGACGGCACCTGCACGCTGCCCGCTCTGACGAAGAACGTGCCCCAGCGTTTCGTGACCGACCGCCTGAACCAAGGCATTGTGTCCACCGACCAAGCCAACCAGACCCGTGAAGGCTACGTTGAAATCTTCAACATGGCTGACATTCCGCCCACGCTGGCTGGCACGGCTACGACGAACCCCCTGTACACGGCTATCAAGCACGTGAACGGCGTGGCTCCTTGCACGTCCTCCGTCCTGAACGGCACGCTGCAGAACTTCACGACCCCCGCCGCCGTGGCTGCTGCTGGTTTCGATACGCCCTCCACGGGTCTGGTCGGCGACTGGTACATCATCAACGTCGCGCAAACCACGACGTTCGCTGGTGGCGCTACGGCCATCCGTGCCGAGAACAACGGCCTGCCTGCTGTCGGTAACTTCGTGCACTTCCCGCAAATGGCGTCCAACGCCAACACGCCGGATGCCTACACGGCCGACCCGCTGTTCCGTACGCTGAACGTGTACAACTCTGCGAACGCTGTTCCGAGCAACCTGCCGAAGATCGCTGCTGCGAACTATGACCTGCCCGACATGTCCACGCCTTACACCGCTAATGCCGGTGTTGCCGTGACGCCTCTGGTGCAGGCCACGAACCTGACGAACGCCCTGGCTGTGACCTCCATCACCAACCAGTACGCTACCGATGCTTCCATCTCGGCCAAGACGGACTGGCTGTTCTCCATGCCTACCCGCCGCTACAACGTGGCTGCGAACTACGCTGCGGCTAACCAAAGCCCCGCCGACACGTCCAACATCCGCCTGTTCACTGACCTGAACGCCAGCGGCGGCGTGGCCGACGAGCGCTTCAACCCCAGCAACACCTCGCTGCAAGCTGTGGGCGGTGCCATCTGCGTGAACTCCACCGGTCAAGCTTTCTACGACCGCGAAGAAAACACGCAAACCGCCGGTGCCGTGTTCTCGCCTGGTTCTGTGACGCAGACCCGTTTCTGCGGCGAAACCAGCGTGCTGAGCTTCTCCTCGGGTTCCGTGCTGGGTGCTTCGGTTGCAGCTCAACAGCTGACGACCGGTGCCTACACGAACGGCTGGAGCCGCGTGGACGTGCCGAACAATGGCCGTGGTCTGCCGATCATCGGCGCCTCGTTCATCAAGCTCACCAACCCGCTGGCGTCGGCTGGCACGTCCGGTACCTACGGTATCACGTGGCCCCACCGCTTCACGTTCCCGGCTGCACAGTAATTCACTGTTGCTACGGCACTTTTCACAGCAATGTGATCCAAAAAAGGCGGGGGTCTCCCCCGCCTTTTTTCATTTCTCACTGATGGTTGACTCATACATGAAACGTTCCGCTTTCCGCCTCTGCGCCGGTGCACTGGTCTCCGCACTGATGTTGTCCGCCCACGCCCAGGAATCCGTTTTGATCCAGGGTCCTCATATCGCGATCGACAGCAGCGATATGCGAGCCGATGCATTGCGCATGCCTCCGGAAATGCGCGATACCGTGTTGTCCCGTCCGCAGACAGTGACCCAGATCGCTTCCAACCTGTATGCACGCCGTGCCATGGCTCAACGCGCCGAAGCTGCAGCGCTGGAGAAGGACCCGGAGGTGGCCGCTGCGCTGCGGGTGGCGCGTGACAAGGTGCTGTCCGATGCTTATCTGGCCAAGGTGGACAAGGACAACATGCTTTCGGACTCGGCTGCCGAAGGTCTGGCTCGCAACATCTACAAGGCCAAGCTGGAGCGTTTCAAGGTGCCTGAACAGGTACAGGTTCGGCACATACTGATTGCAGGCACGGGGGCGGACTCCCGGGCACAAATTGAAAAGATCGAGCAGGAGCTCAAGGCCGGGGCGGATTTCGCTCAACTGGCCAAGGAGCGCTCGGCGGACAAGGGCAGCGCCGCCAAGGGCGGTGACCTCGGCTTCTTCGAAGCGGGCAAGATGGTGCCGGAGTTTGACAAGGCCGCATTCGCGCTGACCAAGCCGGGTGAGTTGAGCGGCATAGTGCAGAGCAAGTTCGGCTATCACATTCTGCAACTCGAAGGTCGCCATGCTCCGAGAACGCGCAGCTTCGATGAAGTGCGTGGCGAACTGATGCAGGAAGTCCGTGCGAACGTGCAGCAGGAGGCCAGGGTCGCCGATGCGCAGGCGCTGCAGCAGGAAGCGAAGATCAACAAGGAAGCCATCGAAGCTTTTGCAGCTGGCTACAATCCGCAGCCGGTGAAGACGGCCCCGTAAGCGTAAGCTCTGCGTTTGCGTTCGAGGCGCAGGACGTCCGTTCCTGCGCGTTGCCTGGCGGGTCCCGGCCCGCCGCTGATGGTTTTCTTCATGCAGATTTTGCGGAACGAGTGGCGTGCCGTCTGGAGCGCCCGCTCTCTGGTGTGGGTGTTGACCCGGCGCGAGGTGGCGGCGCGCCACGCAGGTACGGCCGTCGGCATCCTGTGGCCGTACTTGCAGCCCTTGCTGACCGTCGCGGCCTATTACCTCGTTTTCGATGTCGTGTTCTCCATGCGCCTCGGCAATGGAGCCCCCACGCATGCCGTAGGCACGTTCCTGGTCGTGGGTGCGCTGCCATGGATGGCATTCTGCGATGCCGTATCCCGGGGCATGAACAGCTTGATCGAGGCGGGGGGAACCCTGCAGAAGAATCCATTGCCGCCCGTGCTCTTCACGACGCGGGCCGTTCTGGCCAGCGGCGTTATCTTCGGGCCGCTGCTTTTGCTGGTGGCCTTGGTCTATACCCCTCTGCACGGAGTGCGTCCGGCCCTGTTGGCCATGGTGCCGCTGCTGGCGCTGCAATTGCTCCTCTGTCTGCTCATCGGGTACCTGCTTGCGATTCTTGCCGCCGCCCTGCGCGACACGGTGCAGATCGTGGGTTTCCTGCTTTCCGTGGGGATCTATCTCACTCCCATCCTGTTCCCTCTGACCATGTTCCCTGAGAACTGGCGCTGGGTGCTGTGGCTCAATCCCATGACGGCTTTGGTCATCGGGTATCAGCAGGTGCTGCTGCTGGGGGACTGGCCTCCAGCGAGCGTGTGGATGGCTGGCGCAGCATGGCTGGTGGTTGTCGCCATGGCGCTGAATGTCGTCGTCCGGCGCAGCCGCGACCAACTGGTGGACTGGCTATGAGTGCCCTGCAGTCATTGTCGTCGACGGTTCTGCGAGTGAAGAACCTTGGCAAGGAGTACCGCATCTATGCGTCTCCCCGCCAGCGGCTCAAGTCGCTTATCACCGGCCGTTCCCGACACCGCAGTCACTGGGCACTGAAGGATGTGTCTTTCGAGTTGCGGCGTGGCCAGTGCATCGGCGTGATCGGTGACAACGGTGCCGGCAAGAGTTCGCTGCTGAAACTGCTGGCGGGAACACTTCAGCCATCGACCGGTTCGATAGAGCGGGTGGGGCGGGTGACGGCCATTCTGGAGCTCGGGGCCGGGTTCCACCCGGATTTCAGCGGGCGGGACAATCTGTACTTCGGCGGCAGCCTGATCGGTATCGACCGGGAGACGATGCAGCGCCTGGAGCCCGAGATCGTCGAGTTCAGCGAACTCGGGCATGCGCTGGACCGGCCTGTCAAGACCTATTCCTCCGGCATGGCGGTGCGTCTGGCCTTTGCCCTGGTCACCGCGGTGCAGCCTGACGTGCTCATCATCGACGAGGCACTGGCGGTGGGGGACCAGCATTTCCAGAAAAAGTGCGTGGACCGCATCATGGCCTTCCGCGAGGCGGGCTGCACCATCCTGTTCTGTTCCCACAGCCCCTATCACATCCGGCATCTGTGCGATGTGGCCTTGTGGTTGAAGGATGGCAGCGTGGAGCAGTTCGGGCCGACGGAGCCGGTGCTGGCCGCCTACGATTTGCACACCCGGTTGCGCGACGGTGCGTCTCAGGGAGAAGCACTTCAGGTGGAGAGCGCATTGCCTGCGGCAGGCCTGGCTCCGGGAGTTCCCCCTGCCGTGCAAGGCCCTGACCGGAAACACGTTGCTTCGGGGGATGCAGGCAGCGCCTGCATTGTTTCCGTGGATGTCCAGGACCTTGCCGAACCGGAGGGGGACCGTCCCGGTATGCTGCAGAGCAAGGATCTGGTGGTCTCCATCGTGGTGCGTGGCCGCGGGGACGAGCGTCCGAACATCGGATTCATGATCGAGCAATCCCGTGGGGTCGGCATCACTTCGCTCGGAACCCATGAGGAAGGGGCAGAGCCGGTCCGGCTCGAGGACGGCTCCTGGCGCTCGGTGCTGACCTTCCCCGAGTTGCCGCTGCACACGGGCGACTACGTCATCAGCGTCTATCTCTTCGATGAGACGGGACTGGTCGTGTACGACGAATGGTTTCAGTTCCTGCATTTCCATTTTTCCTTTCCCAAACCCATGCCCGGCCTTGTCCGTTTGCCGCATCGCTGGGAATGAGCCGGTGATGACGCGTTGGGACCGTGCCTGGTCGCGGTGGAAAAGGGAAAGCCGGGACGCGCTGGAAGTGGTGCTGCTGCCAGGCCTGGCGGCCGTGCTGCCGTGGACGGTGTGCTTCCGCCTGTTCCGCCGCATGGCCCGTTGGCGATGGCTTTACCGCGATGCCTGCGAGGCAGCATTGGCGCAGGCCAGTTCGCAGGGATGGGTCCGCATTCCTCGCGAGGACTGGCTTGCGGAGCGCAGGTTGGTCACCTTGCTGGACCATGCGGACCATTACCTTTTCCGCGCACGCTCTCCGGCCTGGCTACGGCGCCATGTGGAGGTGGACGGGGCATGGGACGGCGTTGGAAAGCCGGGCCTCCTGTTCACTTTCCATTGGGGGGCCGGGATGTGGGCGCTGTGCCATGCGGCCGCTGCAGGAATGCGGGGCAACATGGTGCTGGCAGCCCCCGGCGGCCGAGATTTCATCGGGCGATGGATATTCGGGCGCTACGTGCGCGCACGCATGCGCTCGGTCGAGATGGCGCTGCATCGCCCGGTGGTCTTCGTGCCTGGCGGCATGGAGGGCGTAAGGCAGGCGCTTCGCCGCGATGAACAGGTGGTGGTGGTCATCGACGTGCCGGAGGATCAGGTCAACGTCACCCGCACCACGACCATCCTGGGGCAGCCGGTCAGCGTACCTGCCGTCCTGCCGCAGATCGCTGTGGACCGCTCATTGCCGGCCACGGTGTTCTACATGGGTATCGATCTGCAGTCGGGCCGCAGAACCCTGCGGATCGCACCGCTCGGCACGTTCACCGATCCGCAGGAACTGACAGACAGGATCTTTGGGCATTTTGACGGGCTGCTCAGGCAGCGGCCCGCCGCCTGGCATTTGTGGACGGAGGCCCCGCGCTTCTTCCGGGCGCGTGCCGATGCCAGGCGCAATCCGATGGAGGAGAAGGCGGTGAACCCATGAGCTGGATGAATCGGTGGCAGGAGCGTCTCTGGGGGACGGCTCCCTGGGATGGGGGGCGCATCACGGACGAATGGTTCCGGGCGCATTTCAACTATGCCGCGGATGTCGTCAACGACTGGGTCGGCGGAGCCCTGGATCTGCGCACGTCCAGGCTGCTGAATTTCGGATGCGGCGACGGCATCACCGATCTGGCGCTGGTGCTGAGGCATGGTGCCACGGGCATCCACGGCGTGGATATCCGCCAGGAATACCGGAAGCTGCCGCGCATCGCCCGCGAGCAACTGGGCATGTCGCGCATCCCCTCTGCGCTCACGTTCGAAACCATCCAGCCCGGGGCTCCCCTGGCAGGCCGGCAGGCCCCGGTGGACGGAATCATGAGTTGGTCCACGTTCGAGCACGTGGAGCGTGGCCAGCTTCTTCCCATCCTGAAGGATCTGCATGCCTGCCTGCGGCCGGGAGGAGTGTTCTTCATCCAGATCGAGCCGCTGTTCTACTCCCCGTATGGATCGCATCTGCGCCGCTATGACGAGGTGCCATGGCACCACCTGCTGGTGAGCGAAGAGGCACTGTGGGAGATCATTCGCGCGCACGAGGGGCCCATCGATGCTGCGGAGACCGACTTCGGTTTTGCGGATTTCGGTCCGGAGGGCTACAAGCGCTTCGTCTTCAATGAGTACCGGGCCTTGAACCGTCTCACGGCGGACGAGCTGGTCGGCCTGACGGCGGAAGCGGGTTTCCACGTGGTCCGGCAGGAACGCCGGAGCCTGCAGATGGACATTCCGGAAGAGTTGCGGGGCAAGTATCCGCCCGAGTGGCTGCTCAACAACGAGATCTTCCTGTTGCTGGGGCGCTGAGGCCTGCCGGCTTGCAGCAGCGGATGGAGCCAGGCCGGGCGGGCCTGGCTCGCCTCGGCCTGGCGTTCAGTTCATGCCTGCAGCCAGTTCTTCACGCGGCGCTGCCAATGGGACGGGATGCGCCGCGCCACGCCGCGCAGCACCGGCAGCGAGCGAAGGTACACCACTGCCGAGAGCAGGCCCGATTTCGCGGCCGCCGTGGTGGTTTCCTGGGGCTGGAGGCGCTGTAGTTCCTCCAGGGAAAGCGGTTGAGAAGGCACCACGGGCGTGACGCCCGACAGGTAATCGGTGTCATAACGGAAGCCTGCCGGCGCGGCCTGGCCATCCATGCCGTCGGGCAGGGGCACCGGCTGCGGCAATGCAGGTGCTTCGCCGGTCGCGAAGTGCATGCTGCGGATCTCGTCGAACCAGGCCAGCCATTGGGGCGCCGTGGCATCCCAGGGGCGCACCCAGCTCCAGGGGCGGCCGACGACACGCTCCTGGAATGCGCCGATGTCCGGAACGGCCACGGGCAGTCCCGCGAGGAGTGCGGCGCTGAGCGTGTAGCTGTAGGTCTCGGGCCACTGGGCCGGGAACCACACGATGTCCGGTTGCAGCCACTCCAGCAGCTGTGGCAGGTCTTTTTCGGCGTATTCGCCGTGCACGGTGAGGTGCGCGCGGGGCTGGGTCTGCAGGCTGCGATAGCCGTAGCCGATGAGATGCAAATCCACGGGCGCATTGCGGCGCGCGGCTTCGATGGCGACGGCCTCCAGAAGGTCCGCACCCTTGATGGCGCTGAGCGCGCCGATGACCGCCACCTTCAGCCTGCGGCCTTCCGGCAGCGGGCGGGGCGCTGGCACCGGCAGCGCGGAAGCTTCCGGCATGTCGGTGTGCGGCACGGCGAGTACCCGCGCATTGGGCGCGAACGCCGCGATGCGGCGGGCCGTATCCTGGCTCGGGGCGAGCACGTAGCGTGCGCCATCCAGCAGGCGGGCATTGGCCTGGCGCCATTGGGCCACCGTGCCTCCGGTCGGCGCCTGCATGTCGGCGGGGCAGCACTGGCACTGGCCCGGCCCGGTCTCCCCGGCATACCGGTGGCCGGTACCGGTCATGGAGATGTGGGTGCAATAGCTGTAGTAGTCGTGTGCCGTGAAGTCGTAGGCCACGCCCAGCAGATGGGGCAGATTGCGCACTTCCTGGCCATGGCCCAGCAGATGGTGGAAGTGCACATGGCTCACGCCCAGGCGGCGCAGCACGTCGATCAGTGCGTCGTACTGGTCGTTCAGCCGGAACGCCAGTTCGAACCCTTCCTCTTCGCTCGCCATTCGCAGCTTGACGCTGTGGCCGTGCGCTGGCGTCAGCGTGAGGAACTGCGCCTGCCCGCCCAGGTGGGATGCCAGCTCGCGGACATGGCGCACCGTACCGCCCGCGCGGTCGTGCAGCACGGTCAGCACCAGCGGTTGGCCGGCCTCCGTGATGCGTGCCGCATCGAGCGCCAGCCGGTAGGGCGCCGCAGGATCAGTGCGCACGAAGGCATGCACGTCGCGGTCGTAGTTCGGGTGCAGGCGGCGCAGGATCTCCATGGCAGCCAACTCGCGGGGACTCTTGCTGTCGCCGAAGCTCACGCCGCCGGTGTGCAGCACGAAGGTGTCCAGCAGGTGCAGGTTGCGCCAGCCGGCGGCCTGGGCGCGCTGGCAGAAGTCGTTCTCTTCACCGTAGCCCTTGCCGAAGTGTTCCGTGTCGAAGAGGCCGACCTGCTGGAGGCAGTCCCGTCGGATGTACATGCAGAAACCCACGCCCGTCGGCACATCGACCACGGCGCCAGGATTCGTCCTGGCGCACAGGGCGTCCAGGCGCGCCGTGTCGTAGCCCGGAGGGAGGTCGTTGTCCTTGCAGAAGCGCGGGTAGCTGCAGATCGTCGCATTGTTGGAGAACGGGGTGACGGACGCCACCTTCGCGTCGCCGTAGGCAGCCTGGCGGATGCGGTCGAGCCAGTCGTTGGCGACTTCCGTGTCGCTGTTGAGCAGCAGCACATCGTTGCTGCCACTCAGCGCCATGCCCCGGTTGACCGTACCGACGAAACCGAGGTTTTCCTCGTTCTCGAGCAGCAGGATGCGCTCGTCCCCCGCCGCCCGTTCACGCAGCCAGGCCGTGACTTCGGGCTCGGGGCTGCAGTCGTTGATGACGACGAGGCGATAGGGCGTGCGGCAGCTGCTGGCGAGGACCGACTCCACGCACAGCCGGGTGTCGGCCAATCCGCGGTAGACGGGCACGATGACATCGACAGGATGCGCGGGAGGCGCGACGGGAACGGGGATGTGGCGGACCGGTTGCACGGCGCGTGGTGCCCGGCCCAGGATTTTGTCGAGGCGCATCTTGGCGTGGACGATGGGGCGCGTGGCGCGGAACACGGTGGAGTTTTCGATGGAATGCAGGTGGCTGGAGAGCGAGTTGAAGTCCCGGCGCGCGCATCCCAGTTCGTGCTGCAGCCGCGTGATGTCGCGCAGGGACTGGGAGGCCTGCTGCTGCAGTTCGCTGCGTTGCTGCTGAATTTCGTTGAACTGCTGTAGCACCTTACCGTTTGCCTGCTGGAGAGACCTGAGTTGCGATTCCAGCGTCTGGTTCCAGCCTTCCATCGCCTGGCGTTCCTCTGTCCAGGCGTTGCGCGCGGTCTCCAGCTCGGCATTCATCCTGACCTGCGTGGCATGGTGCTCGTCCTTCAATTGGACGATCTGGTCCTGCAGTGGGCGGACGGTGCCCGAAAGCGCGAGATAGTCGGCCGACATGGGCCAGCCCAGGTCCACTTCCAGCCAGGCGTTGCCAGGGTGGGTGCATGCGGCGGCCAGCGCTTCCGGTGGAATCGGTAGCTGCATCCACGGGTCGTCCCCGGTCAGCAGCACCAGGCTGGCGGCCGCGGCCGCAGGCAGGGCCTGGAGATTCCAGGCCATCTGTTGCTGTGGCTGTGTCTCCATCAAGGTGCGCGAGGAGGCGTCAGCCTGCCATGCCCAGGTGGGGCTGCCGTCTGGTGCGCGCAGTGTGATTCCGTGCAAATGCAGGAAGCCGGGCCGGTCCGCCGGGTCGAGGCGCAGCTGGGTGATGGGCTCGCTGGAGGATGGAAGGTCGAAGCGCAGGGTCTGGCGGTGCTCGCCGATCGTCCCGCGGGCCGTGAGCTTCTGCTCTTCGGCGAAGCCGTGCCGGGTGCCCCAGTAGAGCTGGGCGGTGAAAAGCGGCCGGGCGGGCTCCATGCCCTGGTCTGCGCCTGCTGCATCGTTGGCCACCGCTTCCGCTGCCGGCAGGGCCCTCGCGATGAACTGGTAGGCCATGGCGTCCGGCGCGGCCAGCAGGTGCCGGGCCACTGAGGGTGGCAGCTTGTCGAATGCGGCGTCGAACTCGGATTCCGGTATTTCCCGACGGATGGTGTCGATGTCTTCCAGGGCCCAGGCATGCTCCCCCAGGAACCGTGCCAGTGATCGTCGCGTGAAGAAGCGCAGGTGGGTGCGGTCCAGCAGGCCTTCTTCGCGGTAGCGGAACTCACCCTGCAGCAACTCTGCCACGAGGCCGCAGTAGCCGGCATTCGGGACGGAAATCAGCACGCGTCCCGCAGGGGCCAGGAGGTGGCGGCACTGCTGCAACACCTGCTCCGGACGGCGCAGGTGTTCCAGGACGTCGGCACAGACGATATAGTCATAGCGCTGGCCGGTAAAAACGGTAACGAGGTCGCATGTTTCGAGATCGTCGACCACGACGCGGCGGTAGTGGGGACGTGCATGGCCGGCTTCGGCCTCGCTCCACGTCACGCCGTCGCTGACGGCATTGCGGGTTTGCGCGAGGTACTGGCCCAAGGCGCCGCTGCCGCACCCCAGGTCCAGCACCGTTGCGCCGGGGTGTACCTGCTCTGCCAATACCGAAAGGGAGGTGCGCTCGTCGGGGCGGATGCTGCGGAGATAGACGTGCAAATCCTCGATTGTTTGGGTCATCCCGGGATTATGACGGCCCCCTGATGGGCTGCGGCCCAGGGCTGCGTGAGTGGTCTCCTACAGGGCCGTCGGCCCGGGGAGACGACAATATGCAGTTCATGACAACACTATCCCCTTCTGGCGGCCTGGCTGTATCGGTCGTCAGCCATGGCCACGGCCCCCTTTTGCATGCCATGCTGCACGGCATGGCCCGCTGGTGCGCAGGGAGCGTGACGCGGGTCGTGTTGACTCTCAACATACCGGAGCCATCCCCGCCCCCCCCACCGGGACGCACGGACTGGCCGTTCGCGCTGGATATCCGCCGCAACGCCCGGCCCCTGGGTTTCGGCGCCAATCACAACATGGCATTGAGCGGAGCCGTGGAGCCGTTCGTGGGCGTGCTCAATCCCGATGTCGCCTTTCTCGACGCCGATCCGTTCGAGCGGTTGCTCCAGGCTGCATCCGAGCCAGGCATCGGTTGCGCCTATCCCGAGCAGGTGGACCTCTGTGGAAAGCCCCAGGATTCCGAACGGGAACTTCCGACCCCCGGCGCCCTCTGGCGCCGGCGCATCCTCCGGCGGCCCGATCGCCGGACGGACTGGGTGAACGCCGCGTTCCTCGTTTTTCCGGCCGCCGCATGGAAGGGGGTGGGCGGATTCGATGAACGCTATTTCATGTATTGCGAGGATGTGGATCTCTGCCTGCGCCTGCGTCTGAAGGGCTGGCGGCTGGCCAGGGTGCCGGTGCGCGTGGGCCACGTCGGCCAGCGCGCCAGCCGGCGACGCATGGCCCATCTGGGATGGCATGTCCGCAGCCTTCTGAGGCTGTGGGCGTCGCCGGTGTATCACCAGGCGCGATCTTTGTTGCGTGCGGATACCGCCGAAGCGCGTAGGATCGGCGCCCCATGATCTGGTTGTCTCTGGTCAGTTTCCTGGCAACGGCCCTCGCCGCCGCCTGCATCGTCCGTTGGGGGCGAGGCCATGCCGCGAACTACGGCGATGCCATGCCGCAGCGTTTCCACCTCGGGGACGTGCCCCGCCTGGGGGGAGCGGCACTGCTGGCCGGCATGGTCATCAGCTGGGCGCTGGGTGCGTTCCAGTCGATCCTGTGGGGTGATCCTGGATCCCTGCGGCTGGGCATCTGGGTCGGCTGGTGGATGGCCTGTCTGCTGCCGGCGGCCATTGGCGGCATGGCGGAGGACATGACGCAGCGACTGCCCGTGCGCTACAGGCTGCTGCTCACCGCGCTCTCCGGCGGTATCGCGCTGATGGTGCTCAACATGAACGTACCCCGGCTGGGACTGCCCTGGCTGGACGCACATCTGGTGGAGATGCCCTGGCTGGGGATGTGCATCGTGGTGCTGGCGGTCGCGGGCCTGCCGCATGCGTTCAACATCATCGACGGCTACAACGGGCTGGCCGGCATGGTGGCATTGATCATCTGCCTCGCGCTGGCGCATGTGAGCCTGCAGGTGGGCGACCGCGCACTGGCTTCCCTGCTGATCTGCACCGCGGCAGCCACCGTGGGCTTTCTGGTCTGGAATTACCCGCGGGGCATGCTGTTCGCGGGCGACAGCGGTGCCTACATCTGGGGGGTGATGATCGCGCTCAGCAGCATCGCGCTGGTGCAGCGCAACCGCGACGTGTCTCCCTGGTTCCCCATGCTGCTGCTGATGTATCCCGTGTGGGAGACGCTGTTTTCCAGCTACCGCAAGCTGGCGCGGGGCGTTTCTCCGGGGGTGGCCGATGCGCTGCATTTCCACCAGCTCATCTACCGGCGCATCGTGCGCGGGGTGTTCCACGACGACGAGTCGCGGCGGGTGCTCATGCGCAACAACCGCACGTCGCCCTATCTCTGGGGCTTCACGATGCTCACCGTGGTGCCGGCCGTGCTGTTCTGGAGCAATACGCCGGTCCTGGTGGTGTTCTGCGGGCTGTTCGGCCTGACCTACGTGACGGCCTACCTGGCCATCGTGCGGTTCAAGGTGCCCGTCTGGCTGAGGCACTGAAGCGGCGTGCGCCGGGGCTGGGTCCCCCGTGCTCCGCAAGGCGCGGCGGAGCGGGCACAATGCGCACTTCTCCACTGACTGCCGCCCTGTTTTTCCAGTCGAGCGTTCCATGACCGATCTGCAATCCATCGCCCCCCGGGACAAGGCCGAGATCCTGGCTCAGGCTCTGCCCTACATCCGCAAGTTCCACGGCAAGACCATCGTCATCAAGTATGGCGGCAATGCCATGACCGATCCGGCGCTGCAGGCCGACTTCGCGGAAGACGTGGTCCTGCTCAAGCTGGTCGGCATGAACCCGGTGGTGGTGCATGGCGGCGGTCCCCAGATCGAGACGGCGCTCAAGCGCCTGGGCAAGCAGGGGCAGTTCATCCAGGGCATGCGGGTGACCGATGCCGAGACCATGGAGGTGGTCGAATGGGTGCTGGCCGGTGAGGTGCAGCAGGACATCGTGGGCCTGATCAACCAGGCCGGAGGCAAGGCCGTGGGCCTGACGGGCCGTGACGGCGGCCTGATCCGGGCCCGCAAGCTGAAAATGCTGGACAGGGACGATCCCAGCAAGGAACACGACATCGGGCAGGTGGGCGACATCGTGTCCATCGATCCCAGCGTGGTCAAGGCCCTGCAGGACGATGCCTTCATCCCGGTGATCAGCCCGCTCGGTTTCGGCGAGGAAAACGAGAGCTACAACATCAACGCCGACGTGGTCGCCAGCAAGCTGGCCACCGTGCTCAAGGCCGAGAAGCTGATGATGCTCACCAACATCCCCGGCGTGCTGAACAAGGCCGGCGAACTCATCACCGAGCTCACGGCACGCGAGATCGACGAGCTCGTGGTGGATGGCACGATTTCCGGAGGCATGCTGCCGAAGATCGCGGGCGCCATCGATGCGGCCAAGAGCGGCGTCAATGCGGTGCATATCGTGGACGGCCGCGTTCCCCACGCGATGCTGCTGGAGATCCTGACCGAGCAGGCCTACGGCACCATGATCCGCAGCCACTGAGCGCGGCGGGCGGCCTGCTTTCCTGCCATGCGTCTGCTGCTCGTCGAGGACGACGTGATGCTGGCCAGCGGCATCAAGCTGGGCCTGACCGACGCGGGCTATGCGGTGGACTGGGTGGGTAGCGGGGAACGGGCGGAAGAGGTGCTGCGCGGCGAGACATTCGATGCCGCCGTCATCGACATCGGACTGCCGGGCATGGACGGTCTGGAGCTGACGCGCCGCCTGCGCGAGCCGGAGATGGCCAACCCATCCATTCCGGTGCTCATCCTCACTGCACGCGACGCCCTGCATGACCGGGTCCAGGGTCTGGACCTCGGGGCGGACGACTACATGGTCAAGCCCTATGAACTGCCTGAGCTGCTCGCGCGCCTGCGTGCGCTGCTGCGTCGCTCGCATGCGGCCACCACCGCGGTGCTGAGCTTCGGGCCGCTGGAACTCGACACGGCAGGCCGGCACGCGAGCCTGCGCTTTCCGGCCGCCGATGGCGGAGTGGCGGTGCGCCAGCCCATCGAGCTCGGGCCGCGGGAGTGGACTGTGCTGGAGTACCTGCTGATCCACGCGCCCAAGCCGGCCAGCAAGGAAAAGCTGGTCCAGGCGCTGACCGGGTGGGACAAGGAGATCACCCCCAATGCCGTGGAGGTGTATGTGTCCCGCCTGCGCAGCAAGCTGGAGCCCGGCGGAGTGGCGCTGCGGGCGATCCGGGGCTTCGGCTACCGGCTGGAATTGCTGGCGCCCGGGCAGGGTTGACGGCCGCGTCCGGCACGATGACGTCGGTCCTGCGCAATCGCCTGCTGTTCTTTCTGGTGCTGCCGCTGTGCGCGCTCGCATTGGCGGGCGCATGGCTCGATTACCGCTCCGCGGACGCTGCCGCCAGCCGGCACGACCAGCGTCTCGTGCGGTTACTGCCAGCGCTTGCCGATTCGCTGGCCGGGCCGTCCCGGCGGGAGGGGGAGCCCCCCGTGCTGCTGCTGGCGCCTCCGGTCGAGGAGTTCCTCCGCCAGAACGCCGGCTATGCGGGCTACAGCGTGCAGGACCTGTCTGGGCGCATCCTGCTCGGCGACCACTGGGTGTACAGCGCCGTGCCGCTCACGCATGAGCCGGAGTTCCACAGCCTGGAGCACGACAGTGTGGTCTATCGCGTGGCCGTGCAGCGGACCCGGACCGGGGCGGGAGAACTGGTGGTCTCCCTGGCCGACGGATCCGACCCACGCCAGCAGTGGGGGCAGCAGATGCTGCTGCGGGTTCTGCTGCCCAATCTCGTGCTGGTCGCGGCGGCAGGGCTGGCGATCCATTGGGCGGTCCGCCAGGCGTTCAAGCCGCTGGTGGATCTGGCCGAGGCCGTCGAGCACCGTTCGCCGCGCGACCTGAGTCCCATACCGGAAGAGGCCTCGCCCGCCGAAGTGCGCCCGCTGGTACGGTCGCTCAATCGGCTCTTCGTCCTGGTCAATGCGCAAACCGAGGGGCAACGCCGTTTCGTCGCGGATGCGGCGCACCAGTTGCGTACGCCGCTGGCGGGCCTGCAGGCGCAGGTGGAGGCCTGGGCACTGGCCTCCCGGGGGGCGAACCATGGCCGGGCCGAGGAGGATGGGTCTGTCCAGGAAGGCATTGTCCTGGACGTGCAGGACATCGAGGCGTTGCGCCGGGCGGCGCGCCGCACCTCCAAGCTCGTGCACCAGTTGCTGGCCCTGTCCCGTGCCGACGCAGGCAGCGTGGATGCCCAGCCCAGGCAGCGGGTCGATCTCAAGGTGCTCTGCGAAAGCCTGCTGGAGGATTTCCTGGATGTGGCCACCGCCCGTGGTCTGGATCTGGGGCTGGAGGTGGAGCCGGCCCAAGCATCGGGCCATGGGTGGCTGCTGCGCGAATTGCTTTCCAATCTTGTGGACAACGCCATCCGTTACACGCCGGAGGGCGGCAGCGTCACCTTGCGCTGCGGGATGCAGACTGACGGCTGCGCGGTCCTGGAGGTGGAGGACGACGGCCCGGGCATCGCGGAATCCGAGCGCAGCAAGGTGCTGCAGCGGTTCTATCGGGTTCCTGGCGCCGCGGGAGAGGGTACCGGCCTGGGGCTGGCGATCGCCGACGAGATCGCGCGCGGGCACGGGGGCACGCTGCAGTTGCGCACGGGCCGTCTGGGCCGCGGGCTGCGGGCCAGCGTGGCCATCCCGGCGGATGCGGATCCGGGCGCGGGCTAGCGTCATCGTGCAGCAGGGGCGGTATGCGAGAATCAATTGCATACATTTGCGGCCATGGCTGAATCCTCTCCTCTCACATCCAACGACGGCGCAGAGCCCGAGGCTGCGCCACCGCCGCCCACAGCCCGCCGGCGGCCCAGGCCGGGCGAGCGTCGGGAGCAGATCCTGCAGACCCTGGCGGCCATGCTGGAGCAGCCAGGCGGCGAGCGGATCACGACGGCCGCCCTGGCTGCGCGGCTGGAGGTGAGCGAGGCAGCCCTGTACCGGCACTTCGCCAGCAAGGCGCAGATGTTCGAAGGCCTCATCGATTTCATCGAGCAATCGGTCTTCGCGCTCGTTGCCCAGATCGTGGACCGCGACATGCCGGAGGCATCGCAGGCAGCGGACGGAATGCGCCGCGCTGCCCGCGTGGTGGCCATGGTCCTGCAGTTCGGCGAGCGCAACCCCGGGATGGTGCGCGTGATGGTGGGAGACGCCCTCGTCTTCGAGAACGAGCGGCTGCAGCAGCGCATGGGCCAGTTCTTCGACCGGATCGAATCGACGCTGCGCCAGTGCCTGCGGGGCGCCGCCGAAGCGGCCGGATCCGCCACTCCGACGGTGGATGCGCAGGTCCGCGCCGCGGCGCTGTGCGACCTCGTGCGCGGCAGGCTGCAGCGCTATGCGCGCAGCGGGCTGCGCCGCCCGCCGACCGAGCACCTCGACGCGACACTCGCGTTGCTGCTGCACTGAGCTGCCGGCCCGCAGGCGCGGGCCTCGGTGTTTACCCTTAATTGATGGCGGCCACCGGGCCGGGGCTGGCTGCTGCCATCCTTTTGCTGCAAAATAGCACGATCGTTCGTTTTATTTCGTGCTGCCGTGCCGTCCACCGTATCCCCCAAAACCCAGCGTCCCGCCACTGCGCGGGAGGGCCGTGCGCTGCAGAAAGGCCAGCAGACCAAGGCGGCCATCGTCGATGCGGCATTGGGACTGGCCACGCATATCGGGCTGGAGGGCCTGTCCATCGGCGCCCTCGCCGACGTGACGGGCATGAGCAAATCGGGCGTCTTCGCTCACTTCGGCTCGCGCGAGGAGCTGCAGATATCCGTCGTCCGCGAGTACCACGTGCGGTTCGAGCACGAGGTGTTCTATCCCGCCATGTCGGCGCCCCGCGGGCTGCCCCGCCTGCGCGCGCTGTTCGACAACTGGATGAAGCGCACCTCCATCGAGATCGACTCGGGCTGCATCTACATCAGCGGGGCCGTCGAATTCGACGACCGGACGGGGCCGGTGCGCGACGCGCTCGCGAATTCGGTCCTGACCTGGCACGCCGCCATGAAGCGGGCGATCGACCAGTGCAAGGAGCTGGGCGAGGTGCGCGCAGACGTGGAGTCCGAGCAGATGCTGTTCGAGATCCACGGCCTCATCCTCGCCTTGCACTACGAAGCACGCTTCCTGCAGACGCCCGGCTCCCTGGGCCGGGCCACGGCCGGCTTCGACAACATCCTCGCCCGCTATGCCGCCAGTCCGGCGGGTTGAACGTTTTCCCGTCTTTTTCGCCTACGCATTCCACCCATCCAACGCACCGAACAAGGAGTCCATCCATGCCGACCTATACGCCCCCCCTGCGCGACATGCAATTCGTCCTCCACGAGGTTTTCCGGGTCACGGAGGAGTTCAAGGCGATCCCGCGCCATGCGGAGGTGGATGCCGACACCGTGAATGCCGTGCTGGAAGAGGCTGGCAAGTTCGCCGCGGGCGTGGCGTTCCCGCTCAACATGAGCGGTGACGAGGAGGGCTGCACGCTGGACAAGGCCACGCACGAAGTGACCACGCCCAAGGGCTTCAAGGATGCCTACGCGCAATACGTGGAAGGTGGATGGGCAGCGCTGTCGTGCGATCCGGAGTATGGTGGCCAGGGCCTGCCGTTCGTCGTGAACCAGTGCCTCTATGAAATGCTCAACAGCGCCAACCAGGCCTGGACGATGTATCCGGGGCTGTCGCACGGGGCCTACGAGGCGCTGCATGCGCACGGCACCGAAGAGCAGAAGAAGCTCTACCTGCCCAAGCTCACCAGCGGCGAGTGGACCGGCACGATGTGCCTGACCGAGCCCCATTGCGGCACCGACCTGGGCCTGCTGCGTACCAAGGCCGAGCCCGTGGCCGGTGCGCCCGAGGGCACGTACAAGATCACCGGCAACAAGATCTTCATCAGCGCGGGCGAGCATGATTTCACCGAGAACATCGTGCACCTGGTGCTCGCCCGCCTGCCGGATGCGCCGAAGGGCAGCAAGGGCATCAGCCTGTTCGTGGTGCCCAAGTACCAGGTGAACGCAGATGGCTCGATCGGCGAGCGCAACCCGATCTATTGCACGGGCCTGGAACACAAGATGGGCATCCATGGCAATGCCACTGCCCAGATTTCCATCGACGGTGCCATCGGAACGCTGGTGGGCCAGCCGCACAAGGGCCTGCAGGCCATGTTCGTGATGATGAACGCCGCCCGCCTGGGCGTGGGCAACCAGTCGCTGGGCCTGACCGAAGTGGCTTTCCAGAACGCGCTGGCCTATGCCAAGGACCGTATCCAGATGCGCAGCCTGTCGGGCACCAAGGCCAGGGACAAGGAGGCCGATCCGATCATCGTGCACCCCGACGTGCGCAAGATGCTGCTCACGGCCAAGGCCTACGCCGAAGGCGCCCGTGCGCTGCAGATCTACTGCACGCTCCTGCTGGACAAGGCGCACAGCCATCCCGATGAAAAAGTGCGCAAGGACAGCGACGAACTCGTCGCGCTGCTCACGCCCATCGTGAAGGCCTTCATCACCGACAACGGGCATATTTCCACCAACGCCTGCATGCAGGTCTTCGGCGGCCATGGCTTCATCAAGGAATGGGGCATGGAGCAGTTCGTGCGGGACAACCGCATCAACATGATCTACGAAGGCACGAACACCGTGCAGTCGCTGGACCTGCTGGGCCGCAAGATCCTGGGCAACAACGGCGCCACGCTGAAGAAGTTCGGCAAGCTCGTGGGCAAGCTGGTCGAGGAAGAGGGTGTGAACGAGAAGATGGCCGAGTTCATCAACCCCATCGCCTACCTCGGCGACCAGATGACCAAATTCACCACCGAGATCGGCTTCAAGGGTTTCCAGAATCCCGACGAGGTGGGCGCCGCGGCGGTGGACTACCTGCGCGTGGCGGGGCACCTGGTGTTCGGCTACATGTTCGCCCGCATGGCCCAGGTGGCCCTGCGGGAGATCGCTGCCGGCAATACCGACCCGTTCTACCAGGCCAAGCTGCAGACGGCACGTTTCTACTTCGCCAAGCTGTTCCCCGAGACGGTGACCCTGATGCGCACCGCGCGCACCGGCGCCAAGCCGCTGATGGACACGGACGCCGCCCTGGCCTGACCCCGTTGCCCCCCGGCCTTCATTTCAACCAGACCACAGGGATGCCGCTATGAGAACCGCTTTGTTGGCTATTGCCTTGGCAGCCGCCGCGCTGCCGTCCTGGGCCCAGATGTCTCCGGTGGGGACGTGGCGCAGCATCGATGACAAGACTGGCGAGGCGAAGGCCGAGATCCGCATTACCGAAGCGGATGGCGCGCTGTCGGGCCGCATCGAGAAGTCGCTGAAGAAGGACACCAAGCCTGACGCCACCTGCCTCGAGTGCACCGACGACCGCAAGGGCCAGCCCATCGCCGGCCTGGAGATCATCCGCGGCGGCAAGAAGGCCGAAGGCAAGGACCTGTGGGAAGGGGGCAAGATCCTCGACCCCGAGAACGGCAAGGAATACCGTGCCAGCTTCACCCCCATCGACGGCGGCGCCAGGCTGGAAGTGCGCGGCTACCTGGGGCCGTTCTGGCGCACCCAGACGTGGCAACGCGTGCAGTAACCATTCGACAAGAAACCACCATGTCCCGATTCCAAGTGAAGAAAGTCGCCGTGCTCGGCGCAGGCGTGATGGGCGCGCAGATCGCCGCCCACCTCGCCAACGTGAAGGTGCCCGTGGTGCTGTTCGACCTGCCTGCCAAGGAAGGCCCGAAGAACGGCATCGTCACCAGGGCCATCGAGGGCCTGAAGAAGCTCAAGCCCTCGCCGCTGGGCGTGGCGGACGATGCCGCGCTGATCGGGCAGGCCAACTACGAAGAGCATCTCGAGCAGTTGCGAGGTTGCGACCTCGTCATCGAGGCGATCGCCGAGCGCATGGACTGGAAGCTCGATCTCTACAGGAAGATCGCGCCCTTCGTCGCGCCGCACGCCATCGTGGCGTCGAACACGTCCGGCCTGTCGATCACCAGGCTCTCCGAGGCGCTGCCCGATGCGATCAAGCCGCGCTTCTGCGGCATCCACTTCTTCAACCCGCCGCGCTACATGACGCTGGTGGAATTGATCGACACGCCCACCACCGCGCCTGAAGTGCTGGACCAGCTCGAAGCCTTCGTCACGAGCGGCCTGGGCAAGGGCGTGGTGCGCGCGCACGACACGCCCAACTTCATCGCCAACCGCGTCGGCATCGCCGGCATGCTGGCGACGATGAAGGAGGTGGAGAATTTCGGCCTCACCTACGACGTGGTGGACGACCTCACGGGCAAGAAGTTGGGGCGCGCTTCCAGCGGCACCTTCCGCACTGCCGACGTGGTGGGGCTGGACACGATGGCGCACGTCATCAAGACGCTGCAGGACAACCTGACGGAAGAGACCGACCCGTTCTACGGCAGCTTCGGCACGCCCGAGGTGCTGAACAAACTCATCGAGATGAAGCACCTGGGCCAGAAGTCCAAGGCCGGTTTCTACAAGAAGGTGGGCCGGGATATCCTGCGTTTCGACCTGGCCGAAGGCGACTACGTGCCCGGCGGCCAGAAGGCCGACGAGGTCTATGGCCGCATGCTGAAGAAGCCCGCCGCGGAGCGCCTGAAGCTGCTGCGCAATGCCGAGGGTGCGCAGGGCCGTTTCCTGTGGGCGATCCTGCGCAACAGCTTCCACTACGCCGCCGTGCACCTGGCAACGATTGCCGACAACGCGCGTGACGTGGACCAGGCGATGCGCTGGGGCTTCGGCATGAAGCAGGGCCCGTTCGAGCTGTGGCAGGAGGCCGGCTGGCTCGAGGTGGCGAAGATGATCCAGGAGGACATCGACGCGGGCAAGGCGCTCAGCAAGGCGCCGCTGCCCGAGTGGGTCTTCAAGGGGCCGGTGGCCGAGGCCGGCGGCGTGCACACCGCCGAAGGATCGTGGAGCGCGTCGAAGTCGAAGTTCGTTCCGCGCCGCCAGCTGCCTGTCTATGAGCGCCAGCACTTCCCCGAGCGCCTGCTGGGCGAGAGCAACCTGCCCGACTGGCGCACGGCCGGCACGACGGTGTCCGAATCCGATGCGCTGCGCACCTGGACGCTGGATGGAAAGATCTTGATCGCCAGCATCCAGAGCAAGATGCATGCGATCAGCCCCGACGTGATGGAAGGGCTGATGGAGGCCATCGACACCGCCGAGCGCGACTACGACGGTCTGGTGATCTGGTCCGGCGACGCCCCCTTCAGCGTGGGGGCAGACCTGCAGGCCACCATGCCCGCCTTCGTCGTGGCCGGCATCTCGGCGATCGAAGGCGTCGAGCAGGAATTGCAGAACCTGATGCTGCGCCTGCGGTATGCCCAGGTGCCGGTGGTGTCTGCCATCCATGGCATGGCGCTGGGCGGCGGCTGCGAGCTGGCCGTCTATTCGTCGCGCCGCGTGGCCCACATGGAAAGCTATATCGGCCTCGTCGAGGTGGGCGTGGGCCTGGTGCCCGGCGCGGGCGGGCTGACCTACATCGCGCGCCGCGCGGCGGAGAATGCTGCCGCGTCCACGGGCAAGGACCTGCTGCCCTTCCTCACGGAAGGCTTCACCGCCGCCGCGATGGCCAAGGTGGGCACGAGCGCACTGGAATCGCGCAAGCTCGGCTACCTGCTGGAGAGCGACATCGTCGTGCCGCACAAGGACGAGGTGCTGTTCGTGGCGCTGAACGAGGCGAAGGCCATGGCCGCCAGCGGCTGGCGCGCGCCGAACAAGCGCCTTTTCCCGGTCGCCGGGCGCAGCGGCATCGCCACCATCCGGGGCTCACTGGTGAACATGCGCGACGGTGGCTTCATCAGCGACCACGACCAGCACATCGCCACGCTGATCGCCGAAATTGTCTGCGGCGGCGATGTGGATGCCGGCACACTGGTGAGCGAGGAGTACCTGATGGCGCTGGAGCGCAAGGCGTTCTGCGCGCTCATCCAGCATCCGAAGACGCAGGAGCGCATCCTGGGCATGCTGAGTACCGGCAAGCCGGTGCGCAATTGACCGCCCGCATGGCCACCGCCCCTGCCGCCCCTTTCGCTCCGAACCGTCTGCAGCTCCAGCTGGAACAGGTGGACGAGTTCCCGAGGTTCCTGCGCCCCTGGGTGCGGAACCTGGTGCTGCGGCGTGCCGTGCCGTTCACGAAGACGGCGCGCGTGGAGTTCGTCGAAATGTCGCCGCACCGCGTGGAAGTGCGCCTGCCCAACGTGCCGCGCGTGCAGAACCACATCGGCGGCATCCATGCCTCGGCCATGAACCTGCTGGCCGAGACGGCCACCGGCATGGCCGTCGGGCTGAACGTGCGCGACGACTGCGTGCCGCTCGCCAAGGACATGAAGATGGCCTTCCGCCAGCGTGCCAAGGGTGCACTCCGCGCGGTGGCGGTGCTCACCGACGCGCAGCGCCAGGCGATGCGGGACGGCGACAAGGGCGAGTTGCAGGTGCCGGTCACGGTGACGGACGAGTCCGGCGCCGAGCCGGTGCAATGTGAATTCACGTGGGCCTGGGTTCCCTCCAGCCGCCCCGCCAGGTAAACGATTGACAGACCGATCGACGGATCGATTGAAGGAGCCTTCTCCATGGCAAAACAAATGCAGGACGCCTACATCGTCGCCGCCACGCGCACGCCCATCGGCAAGTCGCACCGCGGCTACTTCCGCAACACCCGCCCCGACGACCTGCTGGCCACGACCCTGAAGGCCGCGCTGGCCCAGGTGCCGGGGCTGGACCCGGCCGCCATCGAGGACATCATCTGTGGTTGTGCGATTCCCGAGGGGGCGCAGGGCCTGAACGTGGCGCGCATCGGCGCCGTGCTGGCGGGGCTGCCCACCAGCGTGGGCGGCATCACCGTCAACCGCTTCTGTGCCTCGGGCCTGTCGGCCGTGCAGATGGCGGCCGACCGCATCCGCGTGGGCGAGGCCGAGGTGATGATCGCCGCGGGTGTCGAGAGCATGAGCATGGTGCCGATGATGGGCAATACGCCGTCGCTCTCGCCCAGCATCTTCGCGAAGGACGGCGACGTGGGCATCGCCTACGGCATGGGCCTGACGGCCGAGAAGGTCGCCCAGCAGTGGAGGGTGTCGCGCGAGGACCAGGATGCCTTCGCGCTGCAGTCGCACCAGCGGGCGCTGGCCGCACAGCAGGCGGGCGAATTCACGGATGAGATCACTCCGATCGAAGTGACGGACCGCACCGCGGACCTGGAGTCGGGCGAAAGCATCGCGAAGACGCGCACGGTGACGCTGGACGAGGGCGCGCGGCCCGACACCAGCCTGGAGGGGCTCGCGAAGCTCAAGACGGTGTTTGCCGCGCGCGGCTCGGTCACGGCCGGCAACAGCTCGCAGACCAGCGACGGCGCGGGCGCACTGATCCTCGCGAGCGAATCGGCCGTGAAGCGCTTCGGCCTGACCCCGCTGGCGCGTTTCGTCAGCTTCGCCAGCAAGGGCGTGCCGCCGAGCATCATGGGCATCGGCCCGATCGAGGCCATTCCGGCCGCGCTGCGCTATGCCGGCCTGCAGCAGCAGGACATCGACTGGTTCGAATTGAACGAGGCCTTCGCTGCGCAGTCGCTCGCCGTGCTGCGCCAGCTGGGGCTGGACCCGGCCAAGGTGAACCCGATGGGCGGCGCCATCGCGCTGGGCCATCCGCTGGGCGCCACGGGCGCCATCCGCTCGGCCACGGTCGTGCACGCACTGCGCCGCAAGAACCTGAAGTACGGCATGGTCACGATGTGCGTGGGCATGGGGCAGGGCGCCGCCGGCATCTTCGAAAAAGTCTAGGCACAACCCCCTGAGCGGCTATTGCGGCTCCGTGCAGCCGCCAGAGGCGGCAGCTCTTCGGGCCGTCCCAATCTGCGCGGGCAGGTTGGGAGCCGCGGCCCTCCGCCCCTTCTCTCGGCTGCGCCGGGAAGGGGGACGACGCCGGTGGCCGGGCGGAGCCCGTTCCACGGCGTCTGCTGGCAAGAGCGGTTGGCGCTCTGCCTTGTCCAGTCACCGGTACGACGCCCATCCGCTTGCAACCACGGCACACTCGCTCACCATGACCGATTCCCTGCACCCATTGGATGACGCGCTGGCACTCGCGGAGGCTGGTCCCGGCCATTACACGGCGCGCACGTCGCCCGCCTACTGGAACATGGTCGGGCCGTTCGGCGGCATCACGGCGGCCGTATTGCTGCAGGCCGTGATGCAGCATCCGCAGCGTCTGGGCGATCCGCTGTCGCTGACCGTGAACTACGCGGGCGCCATCGCCGATGGCGAGTTCTCGGTGCAGGCCGAGCCGGTGCGCACCAACCGCTCCACGCAGCACTGGACGCTGTCGGTGCTGCAGCCCGGGGCCGACGGCGAGCCGGTGGTGACCACCACCGCCACGGCCGTCACCGCGGTGCGGCGCGAGACCTGGAGCCTGCCGGATGCCCCGATGCCCGAGGTGACGGGCCCCGAGGGCCTGGAGCGCATCCTGCGCGGCATGCCCGTGAAGTGGCTCGACCGTTACGATCTGCGGCCGGTGACCGGTGCGCTGCCGTCGCGCTGGGACGGCGGCGGCGACAGCAGCCTGAGCCAGCTGTGGATGCGCGACGAGCCTTCCAGGCCGCTCGATTTCTGTGCGCTCGCTGCCCTCTCCGATGTATTCTTTCCCCGCGTCTGGCTGCGCCGTGCGCGCCAGGTGCCGGCCGGGACCGTGTCGCTCACCGTGTATTTCCACGCGGGCCGCGAGCAACTGGCGAATACGGGGGACGGCTACCTGCTCGGGCAGGCACGCGCCCAGGAGTTCCGCAACGGCTTTTTCGACCAGACGGTGCAGCTCTGGAACCAGGGCGGCACCATGCTCGCGAGCAGCCACCAGATCGTCTATTACAAAGAATGAAGCCCAGGAGCCTCCGATGAGCGAACCCCAGGACATCCTCACGCATACCGAAGCCGGTGTGATGACCATCACCTTCAACCGGGTGGAGAAGAAAAACTCCATCACGCGCGTCATGTACGCCGCGCTGGCGGACGCCTTCGATGCCGCAGCGCAGGATGCCGCCGTGCGCGTGGTGGTGTTGCAGGGCGATGTGGCCATCTTCAGCGCCGGCAACGACATCGGGGACTTTCTCAACAGCCCGCCCTCCACGCAGGAGTCCCCGGTGTTCCGGTTCCTGCGGGCGATCGCCACGTTCCCGAAGCCGGTGGTGGCGGCCGTGTGCGGCCCGGCGGTGGGCATCGGCACCACCATGCTGCTGCACTGCGACCTGGTCTATGCGGGCGACAACGCGGCGTTTTCCATGCCGTTCGTGAACCTGGGCCTGTGTCCCGAAGCCGGCTCCAGCCTGCTGGTGCCGCGCATGATGGGATACCACCGCGCCGCCGAAGCGCTGTTGCTGGGGGAGCCCTTCATGGCCGAGGCCGCGCTCGAGGTAGGCCTCGTGAACCGCGTCGTGCCCCCGACGGAATGCAACATGGTGGCCCAGACGCAGGCGCGCAAGCTCGCGGCCAAGCCGCTGTCGTCGCTGATCGAGACCAAGCGCCTCTTGAAGAAGGACCAGGCGGCGCCCCTGCTCGAGCGGATCGCCGAGGAAGGAGCCGTTTTCGGCCGCATGCTCCAGGAACCCGCTGCCCGCGAAGCCTTCACGGCGTTCATGCAGAAGCGCCGGCCCGAATTCAACGCCGGTTGACCGCGCGCCGTCCCCTCCGGCGGGGGCGGGTGTATCCCCGGGGCAACGATGGCTCCCGGAGGCGGCTGGTCGGCGCTACATTCGGCAACATCTCCATGGATGGATGCTGCCGGCATGATTCGTACGTTCCGTACCTCTTCCGCTGACTCCCTGGTCGTTCATCGACGGACGTGGCTTCGCTGGAGCCTTCTGGCGGGAGCCGCGGCCGTTCCGTCGGCGCCGGCATGGTCCCAGGCCCCGGGAGGGCCTCTGGAAGGGGGAGCGCTGAGGCTGGTGGTGCCCTATCCACCCGGAGGTTCTTCCGACCGCGCGGCCCGGCTGCTGGCCGAAGCCCTCGCGCCCCGCCTCGGCGTGCCGGTGGCCGTGGACAACCGCGCAGGTGCCGGAGGCCGGCTCGCATTGCAGCAACTGCATCGCGAAAATTCCGGCCAGAACGTGGTGGTGCTCGCCAATCCGGCCACCATGCTGGTCGCACCGCTGGTCTTCAAGGACAACGGCTACGATCCCGCCACGGACTATGTGGCGCTCGCACAGGTCACCCGGTACGCGTTCGGCGTGGCCGTGGGAACGGGCGTTCCGGTGCGTGATTTCTCCCACCTGCATGCCTGGATGCTGGCCCACCGCGACAAGCTGTCCGCCGGTATCCCGGCCACCGGCAGCCTGCCCCATTTCTTCGCGCTCATGCTGGCCGAGCAGCTCGGCCTGACGCTGCCCGTGGTGGGCTACGGGGGCTCCGGCCCGTTGCTCGACGACCTCATGGGTGGCCATGTGCCGATGGCCATCGATGCGCTGGACGCGCTGGAGCCGCTGCATCAGGCGGGCAAGCTGCGTATCCTGGCGATGTCCGACGACCAGCGCTCATCGACGCTGCCCACCGTTCCCACTTTCAAGGAGGCCGGCCTCGCGTTGTCCGCCCAGGGCTGGAACGCGCTCTATGCGCCCGCATGGCTGCCGGCGCCACGCGCGCGGCGGATCGCCGATGCCGCTTTCCAGGCCATGGGGGACAAGGCCGTACAGGCGCGGTTCATCGGTGCGGACATGGTGCCCGTGGCCCTCTCCCGCGAACAGACGGTGCAGATGCTGGCTGCCTACAGGGCGCAGTGGGTGCCCGTGGTGCGCCGGTCGGGCTTCCAGCGCTGAGCCGGGCGGCGCAGGAAGGCAGCCTGCAGGCCGACGCACGGAAGCGCTTCCCGCTTACGTCGCGGCGCGGTGCTGTATGACGCTGCAAGCCCTGCAAGTGCATGCAACGATCGAAGGGTTTGGTTACCGTTCTTGCGTAACGCGTGGATTTTTGCCGGGGTAGGCCTCCTAGCATCGGACAGACTTTTTCCAAGGAGATCTGATGGCCGTGCAAAACCCCTTCTTCGGCAAGCGTGAACCCGAATCCTTCCAGCCCCGACCACCCTCCTCGGTGCTCGGCGGTTCCGGCAGCGCGGTGAATGGCGCCGCGTCCACTGCCACCACCACCCAGCCCGCGGCCCAGAAGCCCGCGGCCAGCGCGCCGTCGGAAGGCGCGGGCAGCAAGCTCACCGTCGGCCCGAACATCAAGCTCAAGGGCGTGGAAATCACCGACTGCGACACGCTCGTCGTCGAGGGAACTGTGGAGGCCACCATGGATTCCCGGGTGATCCAGATCGCGGAGCAGGGGGCTTTCCGGGGCTCGGCAGAGATCGACATCGCCGAAATCCACGGAGAGTTCAACGGCACGCTCACCGTTCGTCAGAAGCTCGTCATCTACAGCACCGGCAAGGTCAACGGCAAGATCCGCTACGGCAAGGTGGTGATCGAGGAAGGCGGCCAGCTGGCCGGCGAGATCGAGTCCGGCACGGTGGGCTCGGTGCGGTCCCAGAACCACGCCGCTGCGAATGTTTCCCGCAGCGAGGCCCAGCAGCTGGCAGCCTGATCCTTCCAGCGGCGGTCCCCGGCCAGGGGCCGCCGCCGCCCGCGTGGGGCGCCGCTGCTGCGGGGCACGGCCCGCAGCATGGCGAGCGCCGGCAGTTCAGCGGGCTCCGGTCGCGGCATCCACTGCGGGGGAGGAGGCGGCATTTCCCGCTTCCTCCCCCGCAGGCCGCGGCACGGGCCGTGGCTTGCCCGACGCATCGATGGCGACGTAGGTGAGCCGCGCTTCCGTCACCTTCACATAGCGGCCCTGCGCCGCGAAGCGCTCCGCATACACCTCCACCTCCACGGTCACCGACGTGCGGCCGATCCGCGTGATGGAGGAGAAGAACGAGAGGATGTCTCCCACCCGCACGGGTTGCTTGAAGACGAACTCGTTGACTGCCACGGTGGCCATGCGCCCCTGCACGTGGCGCGCGGGCAGCACGGAGCCCGCCAGGTCCACCTGGGCCATCACCCATCCGCCGAAGATATCCCCGTTGGCATTGCAATCCGCGGGCATGGGGATCACTTTCAGCACCAGCTCCTTGTCGGTGGGCAGGGCGCTTTGCGGAGGCAGGGTGGAGGTCATGGGCACAATCCGGGTAAGAACGAACAACGAACGGGATTGTCCCCCATGCGCCCCCACGGCGACCCATCCACTGCCTCCTCCCCTCCTGCGGCCGTGCCCGCCGCCCGCAGCGACCGCGCCACGATCGCCCGCCTGATTCCCTACCTGCTGCACTACCGCTGGCGGGTGATGGCCGCGCTCGTGTTCGTCATCGGCGCCAAGCTCGCGAACGTCGGCGTGCCGCTGCTGCTCAAGCGCATCGTGGATGCCATGGCCCCGGCGGCGGGGGCCACCGCCGCGCTCGTGGTGGTGCCCGCGGGGCTGCTGGCGGCCTACGGGCTGCTGCGGCTGAGCACATCGGTCTTCACGGAACTGCGCGAACTCGTCTTTGCCAAGGCCACGCAGGGCGCTGCGCGCCGCATCGCGCTGCAAACCTTCGAGCACCTGCATGCGCTCAGCCTGCGTTTCCACCTGGAGCGGCAGACCGGGGGGATGACGCGCGACATCGAGCGCGGGGTGCGCGGCATCGAGTCGCTGATCTCTTTCACGCTCTTCAATATCGGGGCCACGTTGATCGAGGTCTTCCTGGTCCTGGCGGTGCTCGGGGGAAAGTTCGACCCGGCCTTTGCGTGGATCACGCTGGCCGCGCTAGCCTGCTACATCCTGTTCACCGTGATGCTCACGGAGTGGCGCACGCGCTTTCGCCGCGAGGCGAATGCCTTCGATTCCGCGGCCCACACCAAGGCCGTGGACTCGTTGCTGAACTACGAGACCGTCAAGTATTTCAACAACGAGCCTTTCGAGGTGCGCCGCTACGACGAGAGCCTGGAGCAGTTGCGGCGCGCACGCCTGAAGAGCCAGACGTCGCTGTCGCTGCTCAACGCGGGACAGCAGCTCATCATCGCCACGGCCCTGGTCGCCATGCTGTGGCGCGCGGCACAGGGCGTGGCGGACGGCCGCATGACGCTGGGAGACCTGGTGATGGTGAATGCCTTCATGATCCAGCTCTACATTCCCCTCAACTTCCTGGGCGTGATCTACCGCGAGATCAAGCAGAGCCTGACCGATCTGGACAAGATGTTCACGCTCATGGACCGTGAGCAGGAGGTGCAGGATGCGCTGGACGCGCCACCGCTGTCGCTGGGCGCGTCTGCGCCGTCGGTACGGTTCGAAGGCGTGCATTTCGCCTATGAGCCGGCGCGCACCATCCTCCACGGCGTCGAATTCGAGATTCCTCCCGGCCGCACGGTGGCGGTGGTCGGGCCCTCGGGCTCGGGCAAGTCCACGCTCGCGAGGCTGCTGTTCCGCTTCTACGACGTGCAGGCCGGGCGCATCACGATCGACGGGCAGGACATCCGGCAGGTCACCCAGGACAGCCTGCGCCGCGCCGTGGGGGCCGTGCCGCAGGACACGGTGCTGTTCAACGAAACCATCGCCTACAACATCGCCTATGGCAGGCCGGGGGCGTCGCAGGCGGAGATAGAGGCCGCGGCGCGCGCTGCCCGCATCCACGATTTCATCGCGGGGCTGCCGGCGGGATATGGCACGCAGGTGGGCGAGCGGGGGCTGAAGCTGTCAGGTGGGGAAAAGCAGCGCGTTGCCATCGCCCGTACGCTGCTCAAGAACCCGCCCATCCTCGTGTTCGACGAGGCCACCTCCGCGCTCGATACGGCCAACGAGCGGGCGATACAGGCCGAACTGCGCAGTGCGGCCCAGGGCAAGACGGTGCTGCTCGTCGCCCACCGCCTCTCGACGGTGGTGGATGCGCACGAGATCCTGGTGATGGATGCCGGCCGGATCGTCGAGCGCGGCACGCACGCGCAGTTGCTGGCGCTCGGGGGACGCTACGCGGACATGTGGCGCCAGCAGTCTCGCGAAGAGTGACCCATCCGGGAGGGGGCTGGCCCGCCCGGGACAGGGTTACTTCTTCGCCACCGCCTTTTCCGCTGCGTTCACGAGATCCGCTCCGATCTGTCCCTTCCACTTGTCGAAGACCGGGCGGGTGGCCTGCACGAAAGCCTGCCGCTCCTCGGGAGTGAGTTGCGTGACGGTGACGCCATGGCTGGCGATCTCCTTCAGCAGGGGCTTGTCGGCCTCGACCATGCCCTTGCGCGCGATGGCGATCTGCTCCTTGCCGGCGTCGATGGCGGCCTGGCGCACGATCTCGCGGTCCGCGGGCGTCCAGGAGTTCCAGATGTCCTTGTTCACCACGAAGATGAGCGGATCGTTCATGTAGCCCCACATGGTGACGTACTTCTGCGCCACGGTGTAGAGCTTGGCCGCCATGTACACCGACACGGGGTTCTCCTGCCCGTCCACCGCGCCGCTCGCCATGGCGGGCTGCGCGTCGGCCCAGCTCATCTGGGTGGGATTGGCGCCCAGCGCCGTGAAGGTGTCGAGGAACAGCGGCGACCCGACCACACGGATCTTCAATCCCTTGAGGTCGGCGGGGGTCTTGATGGGGCGCTTGGAGTTGGAGATCTCGCGGTAGCCGTTCTCGCCCCAGGCGAGCGGCACGACGCCGGCCTTGTCGAGCGTCTGGAAGAGGCTCCTGCCGACCTCGCCCTGCGTGACCGCGTCCACCGAGGCGTAATCGGGGAAGAGGAAGGGCAGGGAGAAGAGGTTGAGCGCCTTGACCTGCGGCGACCAGTTGATGGTCGAGCCGACGGCCATGTCGATCACGCCCTGGCGCAGCGCGCTGAACTCGCGGGTCTGGTCGCCCTGGATGAGCGAGACGCCCGGATAGAGCTTGATGTTGATGCGGCCCTGCGTGCGCTCGCGCACCTTGTTCGCCCAGAGCTCGCCGCCCTTGCCCCATGGGAAGGCGGTGCCCAGTACCAGCGACAAGCGGTATTCGCTCTTGTAGTTCTGCGCGGCGGCCGGTGCCGCGCTGAACGCGAGGGCGGCCGCGGCGGCCACGGCGGTGGCGAGGAAGGTGCGCAGTTGCATGGTTCGTCTCCTGTTCGTCGTCGGTTGGGTAAGCAAGGAAGAAACGCGGGCTTCAGTAGCCCAGGCGCGCCGGCAGCCAGAGGGCCAGCTGCGGGAATGCGATGACGGCCACCATCACGAGGAACATGGCCAGCAGCATCGGTCCCACCCAGCGCACGGTGGATTCCATGCGCACGCCCGCGATGCGGCACGACACCATGAGGTTCACGGCCAGCGGCGGCGTGAACTGGCCGAGCGCCACCTTGAGGGTGAGGATCACGCCGAACCAGACGGGGTCCCACTGGTAGTGCTGCATGATGGGCAGGAGCAGCGGCACGAAGATCAGGAAGATCGAGATGCCGTCCAGGAACATGCCCACCGTGATCAGCAGCAGGATCAGCAGTGCGAGCACGCCGTATTCGCCCAATCCTGAATGCACGATGGCGTTGGCGATCGGATCGATCACGCCGAGCGTGGAGAGCGAGAACGCGAAGATGCCCGCGAGCGACACCACCAGCAGGATCACGGCAGAGAGCTCGCCTGCCTCCCGCAGGATGGTGTACAGGTCCCGGAACCGGATGGTGCGGTGGATGCACATGCCCACGAAGAGTCCGTAGAACACGGCCACCACGGCGGCTTCGGTAGGCGTGAACCAGCCCGCGCGCATGCCGCCCAGGATCAGCACCGGCGCGGCCAGGCCCCAGGAGGCCTCGCGCAGGCTCTTCCAGAAGGGCGGGCGGGGCATCGAGGCTTCCAGCGCTCCCATCTTGTGGCGGCGCGCCAGCCACACGGCCGGCACGATCAACGCGATGCCGGCCAGCACGCCGGGTACCATGCCGGCCGCGAACAGCGCGGGCACCGAGGCGCCCGGCACCAGCACCGAATAGATGATGAAGGCGACCGACGGCGGGATCAGGATGTCGGTGGCCGCGGCCGCGCCGACCACACTGGCCGAGAACGAGCCGGGGTAGCCCGCGCGCGACATGGCGGCGATCATCACCCCGCCCACGGCGGCCGCGTTGGCGGGGCCCGAGCCGGAAATGCCGCCCAGGAACATCGCCACGGCGATGGCCACCAGCGGCAGCATGCCCGGGCCGCGCCCGACGATGGCCACCGCGAAGTTCACGAGCCGCAGCGCCACGCCGGAACGGTCGAAGATCGAGCCGACCAGCACGAACATGGGAATCGCGAGCAGCGGGTACTTGCCGAGCCCGGCATAGAAGTTCTGCGGCACCGCCAGCAGCCCGAACCAGGGCGTCTCGGCATTCGCGATTGCGATGGCGGCCGTGCCGGCCAGGCCGAGCGCGGCGCCGATCGGCACGCCGGCGGCCATCATGCCCAGGAAAACGGCGAAAAGAAGCGCCGCGATCATGGCCGGTCACCCGTTGCGCCGGCCGCCGCGCCCTGGCGGCGGAAGAGGCCGATGGCGCGCAGCGTGATGAGTGCAGACAGCAGCGGCAGCCAGATGGAGTACCACCACTGCGGCACCCCGATGCCCGGCGACGTCTCGCCGAACCGCCAGTCGTCCCACGTCACCCGGGCGCTGAGCACGGCGATGACCGCGAACAGGACGGCGACCGAGAGGGCCCCGAAACGGGCGAGGCGCCGCCGGCGCGCCGCGGAGCCGCCTTCGGCGAAGTACTCGATGCGGATGTGCAGGTCCCGCGCCACCGCGGCCGAGCCCGCCACCAGCGCCAGCACGATCATCAGGAAGACGGAGATCTCCTCGGTCCATGCGAAGGAGGAGTTGGTGAAATAGCGGACAAGCACGTTGGCGAACGTGATGAGCGCCAGCAGGGCCATGATGGCCACGGTCAGGCAGTCTTCGAAGCGCAGGGAGCGTTCGGTGGCGGCGGGCGTGGACGCGGGGGACGGGGCGGAAGCGTCGGCTTCTGCGCCGGGAGGGAGGGAAGCGGGCATGGGAGGCGGCGACGGACGGAGGACGGCTGCGGTCCGTTGTCCGCGGCGTGGTGGGCCCCGGGCTGGACGGTCTTTGGCGCCGGGTGGGCGCAGGGGAGCATTGTGCAACCGGATGTGTGCGAAGCCGGTGCAGGATTTCCCGAATTAGGCTCGACCGTCCGGCCGCCACGGAGCCGATAATGGCGCCCCATGGAAACCAAGTGGCTCGAGGACTTTGTCAGCCTCGCGGAGACACGCAGCTTCAGTCGGTCGGCGCAGCTGCGGCACGTAACCCAGCCCGCGTTCTCGCGGCGTATCCAGGCCCTGGAGGCCTGGGCAGGGACCGATCTGGTGGATCGCAGTTCCTATCCCACCCGGCTCACGCCGGCGGGCAAGACCCTGTACGAGGAGGCGCTGGACATGCTGCAGTCGCTGCAGAACACCCGCGCGATGCTGAGGGCACACACCAGCGCCGACAAGGACATGGTCGAGTTCGCGGTGCCCCACACCCTGGCCTTCACCTTCTTCCCTGCCTGGCTCTCCGGGCTGCGCGACAGGTTCGGGCCCGTGAAGAGCCGGCTGATCGCCCTGAACGTGCACGACGCGGTGCTGCGCCTGGTGGAAGGGGGCTGCGATCTGCTGATCGCCTACCACCATCCCTCGCAGCCGCTGCAGCTGGATTCCGACCGGTACGAGATGCTCACGCTGGGGCAGGAAATCCTGTCCCCGTATGCCCGGGCGGACGCCGATGGCCGGCCGCTCTACGCGCTGCCCGGCGAGCCGGGCCATCCGCTGCCCTATCTGGGCTATGCACCGGGGGCCTACCTGGGCCGGGTGACGGAGCTCATCCTCAAGCAGTCCGGCATCCCCATCCACCTGGACCGCGTGTACGAGACCGACATGGCCGAGGGCCTGAAGGCCATGGCGCTGGAGGGACACGGCGTCGCCTTCCTGCCGCACAGCGCGGTGAAGAAGGAATTGCGCTCGCGCCGGCTGGCGAGCGCCGTGCGCGAGGGCGTTCCGGACATGCAGATGGCGATGGAAGTGCGTGCCTACCGCCAGAAGTCTGCCGGCAAGGACCGCGCCAAGGGAACGGCGGAGTCCCTCTGGGCGTACCTGCAGGCCCATGGCACCGACAAGCCGCTGTAGCCTGTCCTGGCTTGGTTATGTCTTGATTGCATGATGTAATCCTGCAATCGGCATTGGAAAGCGGTGGGCACAGGACTTACAGTCCCGACCGGCTCCAGGCTGCAGTTACTGAACTGCAGTCAAAAGAGATGCCCGACTGGCGCGGTTCTTGCGTCGGTTCGTATTCCATGCCGAGACAAACCATGAATCCTGTTCGCCCGTGGCGCACCCTCCTGGGGGTGGCCTCACTCTGCTGTGCCGTGGCCTCCCATGCGGGAGTCCTGGAGCGCATCGCTTCGGGCGGCAAGCTGGTGGTGGCCTATCGCGACGCGGCATCTCCCTTCGCCTTCAAGGATGCCGCAGGGCGCCCCGCAGGCTATGCCGTGGAGCTGTGCCAGCGCATTGCGGACGCCGTGCGCCGCAAGACCGGCCGCAAGGACATGGAGATCGCCTACGTCCCGGTGGACCTCGGCAACCGGATGGAAACCATCACCCAGGGACGGGCCGACCTCGAATGCGGCTCCACCACGAACAACGCCGAGCGCCGGCAGATCGTCGCGTTCACCATCCCCCACTTCATCACGGGCACCCGCCTGCTGGTCAAGGCGTCGAGCCCGATCGACCGCATCGAGGACATGGGCGGGCACAAGCTGGTCTCCACCCGCGGCACGACCGCGCTGCGGGCCGTGCAGCAGCTCAACCGCGAGCGCGCCCTGCAGATCAACGTGATCGAGGCTCCGGACGACCAGCGGGCTGTGGAGATGGTGGAGAAGAGCGAGGCCGACGCCTTCGCGATGGACGACGTCCTGCTCTACGCATTCGCCGCGGGCCGCCCGGATCCGAAGGCGCTGAAGGTGGTCGGCAAGTTCGTCACGGCCGAAGCGCTGGCGATCATGCTGCCCAAGGGCGACCCCGAGTTCAAGAAGGTGGTGGACGACGAGATGCGCCGGCTCATCACCACCCGCGAGATCCATCCCATCTACGACAAGTGGTTCCTCCAGCCCGCCCCTCCCACGAACCGGGCATTGAACTTGCCTGTCAGCTACCTGCTGCGTGAGTTCTGGAAATACCCCTCGGACCAGGTTCCGTTCTGACGCGTGCCATCGGCACGCGTGTTTCCCCCATTCGGGATATTCCCTGCAACGGCGAGTGCCTTGCGTGCGTCTATCTAGAATGCCTCTTCCCTTGTATCCATAAGCTAAGGAGATCGTGATGAAGAAACAATTGTTGGCAGTTGCTGTGATGGCGCTCGCTGCGGGCAGCGCTTTCGCGCAGTCGAACGACACGCTGGCCAAGATCAAGGCCTCCGGCACCATCACCGAAGGCGTGCGCGAGTCTTCCGGTCTCTCCTACACCTTGGGCGACGGCAAGTACACGGGCTTCCATTACGACGTGTGCGCCCGTGTGATCGCCGATGTCCAGAAGCAGCTCGGCCTGGCCAAGCTGGAAACCAAGTACCAGCCCGTGACCTCGCAGAACCGCATCCCGCTGGTGCAGAACGGCACGGTGGACATCGAGTGCGGCTCGACCACCAACAACCAGGCGCGCCAGAAGGATGTGGCCTTCGCCGTCACCACCTACGTGGAAGAAGTGCGCATCGCCGTCAAGGCCAACTCGGGCATTTCCGGCATCAAGGACCTGAACGGCAAGACCATCGCCACCACGACGGGCACCACCTCGGTGCAGACCCTGCGCAAGAACAAGCGCGCCGAGGGCCTGACGTTCAAGGAAGTGTTCGGCAAGGACCACTCCGACAGCTTCCTGCTGCTGGAGTCGGGCCGTGCGGACGCCTTCATCATGGACGGCTCGATCCTGGCTTCCAACATCGCCAAGTCCAAGGCTCCCAACGACTTCAAGATCGTCGGCGAAACGCTGAGCGTGGAACCGATCGCGATCATGATCCGCAAGGACGACCCTGCCTTCAAGAAGGCCGTGGACGACAGCCTGAAGGGCATGATGAAGTCGGGCGAGATGGCCAAGCTCTACGACAAGTGGTTCATGCAGCCCATCCCGCCGAACAACGTGAAGATCGGCCTGCCGGTGAGCGATGCCACCAAGGCCGCTTGGGCGAACCCCAACGACAAGCCCATGGAGGAATACACGCTCAAGGATTGATGCGCACGGACCTGTCCGCCCCTGCGAACGCCCACCTCGCCGGTGGGCGTTTGCTTGTTGTCCCGCTGCGGCGGGCGGACGGCCGTCGGATTTCAGGACGTATGACGATTTGAGAAGGAATTCCCATGGGATCGAATTGGGATTGGCAGGTCTTCCTGCAGGACCCGGGGGGCGAGTATCCGACCTACCTCCAGTGGATGCTCTCGGCCTGGGGCTGGACCGTGTCGGTGGCCCTGCTGGCGCTCGTGATCGCGCTGGTGGCGGGCTCGGTCATCGGCACGCTGCGCACGCTGCCGGACAACAGGTTTCTGGTCGGCTTCGGCAATGCGTGGGTGGAACTGTTCCGCAACATTCCCCTGCTGGTGCAGATCTTCCTGTGGTACCACGTGGTGCCCGCCATCTTTCCGGTGATGAAGAGCGTTTCCGGCTTCATCCTCGTGGTGCTGGCGCTGGGATTCTTCACGTCCGCACGGATCGCCGAGCAGGTGCGCTCGGGCATCCAGGCCCTGCCGCGCGGCCAGCGCTACGCGGGCATGGCGCTGGGTTTCACCACGGTGCAGTACTACCGCTACGTGCTGCTGCCCATGGCATTCCGCATCATCATTCCGCCGCTCACCAGCGAGACGATGAACATCTTCAAGAACTCGTCGGTGGCGTTCGCCGTGTCTGTGACCGAACTGACCATGTTCGCCATGCAGGCGCAGGAGGAAACCTCGCGCGGCATCGAAATCTACCTGGCAGTGACGGGCCTGTACGTGATCTCGGCGTTCGCCATCAACCGCATCATGGCCTTCATCGAAAAGCGTGCGCGCGTCCCGGGCTTCATCGTCGCGGGCGGCACGGGGGGAGGCCACTGACATGATGAATCTCGACTTTTCCTTCTACAGCTGGGACATCATCAGCAAGTTCGTCCTCAAGGGCTTCTATTTCAGCATCGTGCTGACCGTGGTGGCCACGATCGGCGGCGTGCTGTTCGGAACGCTGCTGGCGCTGATGCGGCTGTCGGGCAAGAAATGGCTCGACGTGCCGGCCACCATCTACGTCAACGGCATGCGCAGCATCCCGCTGGTGATGGTGATCCTGTGGTTCTTCCTGCTGGTGCCGTTCCTCGTGGGCCGGCCCATCGGGGCCGAGATGTCGGCGGTGATCACGTTCATCGCCTTCGAGGCCGCGTACTTCAGCGAGATCATGCGGGCCGGCATCCAGTCCATCCCGCGCGGCCAGGTGTTCGCAGGCCAGGCGCTGGGCATGACCTACGGGCAGAACATGAAGCTCGTGATCCTGCCGCAGGCGTTCCGCAACATGCTGCCGGTGCTGCTGACCCAGACCATCATCCTGTTCCAGGACACGTCGCTCGTGTATGCCATCGGCGCCTACGACATGCTCAAGGGCTTCGAGACCGCGGGCAAGAACTATGGTCGCCCGATCGAGGCCTACCTGCTGGCCGCGGTCGTGTACTTCATTATGTGCTTCGCGCTCTCGTCGGCGGTGAAGCGCCTGCACCGCAAGATCGCCATCATCCGCTGACCCCGTGCGGCAAGTGAGTGAGGAATAAAGCAAATGATTGAACTCAAGAACGTTTCCAAGTGGTACGGTAGCTTCCAGGTGCTGAACGACTGCTCCACCAGCATCCGCAAGGGCGAGGTGGTGGTCGTGTGCGGCCCGTCGGGCTCGGGCAAGTCCACGCTGATCAAGACGATCAACGCGCTGGAGCCCATCCAGAAGGGCGAGATCTACGTCAACGGCGTGGCCATCCACGACCCGAAGACCAACCTGCCCAAGTTGCGCAGCCAGGTCGGCATGGTGTTCCAGCACTTCGAGCTCTTTCCGCACCTGTCGGTGACGGAGAACCTCACGATCGCGCAGATCAAGGTGCTCGGCCGCCGGGCCGACGAGGCGAAGCAGCGCGGCCTCAAGATGCTCGACCGCGTGGGCCTGTCCGCGCACAAGGACAAGTTCCCGGGCCAGTTGTCCGGCGGGCAGCAGCAGCGCGTGGCGATCGCGCGCGCACTGTCGATGGACCCCATCGTGATGCTCTTCGACGAGCCCACCTCGGCCCTCGACCCGGAAATGGTCGGCGAGGTGCTGGACGTGATGGTGAGCCTGGCCAACGAGGGCATGACCATGATGTGCGTGACCCACGAAATGGGCTTCGCGCGCAAGGTGAGCAACCGCGTCATCTTCATGGACGTGGGTGGCAAGATCCTGGAGGACTGCTCCAAGGACGAGTTCTTCAACAACCCCGATGCGCGGCAGCCCCGCACGAAGGATTTCCTCAACAAGATCCTGCAGCATTGATGCGTGCGCGGCGCAGGCCGCGCTGTGTACCGCGGACGGGAGGTATCCCGGCCCGTGGCCGAAGGCGCCCTCCGGGCGCCTTTTGCTTTGACAGGACCGCCTGCGGGCTCGGAGGCCCGGGCCCGTGCGCAGCGCAAGACCCTGCTTGCCCTCTGCCGCCGGCCACGGGATGATGGCGCTCCTGAATTGCCTCCTGCCGATCTCCGCCACGTTCCTGCCTCCGACCCGGTCACCATGACGCCCCGCGACCCGCCCTCCGGTGCCGCCGCCCCTCCTGCCGGGGGCGCGGCCGATGGCGTCGCTGCCACCGGGCAGGTGGTGTTCTGGCACCGCGACGCTCCACCCCAGCCGGCCTTCGGTGCACCCTGCAACGGCTGCGGGTTGTGCTGCCTCGCGGAGCCGTGCCCGCTGGGCATGGTGGTTTCACGCCGCCGCAGCGGGCCGTGCGCGGCATTGCGCTGGATACCGGCCGGGATGCCGGGCAGCCCGGGCCGCTACGTCTGCGGCATGGTGGCAGACCCGGCCGCGGTCACCGGCTGGCGCCGTCCCTGGGCGCTGCGCTGGATTGCCCGGCTGGCGCGGCGGTGGATCGCGGCCGGGCAGGGGTGCGACGCCCTGCCGCTGCAGGTGGCCCCCGTGCCGGCACAACGCCCGGAACGCGACCTTTGACCGGCCTGGGGGCATGTTCCCGGGCATCGAGGGCAGGCCGCTGCATGACGCGCGGGTGACAGTGTGTCAGGGTTTGCGGCGTTGGCGTGCCGGGAAGGCTGCGCTGCAATGTCCTGATCCACCTTTTCTTCCGTTTTCCTTGAGGAGTTTCCGTACATGCAGCGACGTCGTTGGATCCAGTGGGGTGCCGCAGCCGCCCTCGCGCCCGCCCTTTCGGCGCGGGCCCAGGGCTTTCCCGCACGCCCCGTCAAGCTGGTCGTCGCCTTCCCCGCGGGCGGTCCTACCGACATCACGATGCGTGTGCTCGCGGAGAATGCATCCAAGGTGCTGGGCCAGCCGGTCATCATCGACAACAAGCCCGGCGCCGGGGGCACGCTGCCCGCCCAGATGCTGCAGTCCTCGCCGGCCGATGGCTACACGGTCGCGCAGATCCCGCTCGGGGTCTTCCGCATGCCCTACACCACGAAGATCAACTGGGACCCCGTCAAGGACATCAGCTATGTGATCAACGTGACGGGCTATGCCTTCGGCGTGGTCGTTCCGGCCGATTCCCCCTTCAAGACCTGGGCGGATTTCGTGGCCTACGCCAAGGCGAATCCCGGCAAGCTCAGCTATGGTTCGACCGGTGCGCTGACGAGTCCGCACCTGACCATGGAACGCGTGGCGCAGCAACTGGGCCTGCAGTTGCTGCACGTGCCCTACAAGGGCAGCGCCGACCTCATGCAGGGCATCCTGGGCGGGCAGCTCATGGCTGCCGCGGACTCCACCGGCTTCGCGCCGCAGGTGGAGGCCGGCAAGCTGCGGGTGCTGAACACCTGGGGTGCGGAGCGGCTGGCCAAGTTCCCGGATGCGCCCACACTGAAGGAACTGGGCATCGACATCGTGCAGAACTCCCCCTTCGGCATCGGCGCTCCGAAGGGGACGCCCCCGGACGTGGTCCGCCGCCTGCACGATGCCTTCAAGGCCGCCATGGACCAGGAAAACTACCGCAGCGCGCTGGCGCGCTACGACATGGTGCCCATCTACATGGACACGGCGGCGTATCGCCAGTTCGCCCAGGACACCTACTCGCGGGAGAAGGCCATCATCGAGCGGCTGGGGCTGGCCAAGCCCGCATGATCCGCCGCGGCCCCGCTTCGGGCCGGCCACCGGCGCTCAGGCGGGCGAGCGGCCGGGCTGCAGGATCGCACGCGCCACTTCGGCGAAACCGGCGCCGCGCTCCGCACGCGTGACATACCGCGGCCGGTGTGACAGCTGCGGCACGAACCGGGCGATGTTGGCCACGCCCACGCTGTGGGGGAAGGCCTCGAACATCTTCTGGTCGTTGGTGGAGTCGCCCACGTACACCCAGCGTCCGATCTCTTCGTCCAGCGGGCGGCCGAAGAGCTCACGCACGATCCAGCGTGCGCCCGCGAGCTTGTCGTGGTCGCCGTACCAGCCGTTGATGTGGATGCTGCTCACCGTGGCATGCATTCCCTCGGCGCGCATGCGCTGCACGACGGCATCGATGGCGGCCTGGGGCAGCTGGGTGAATTCGCTGTGGTCGATGGCGATGTCGCACTCCCGGCCCGCGGAGTCCGTGGCCCGGCGGGCGCCAGGCACCTCTTCCTCGATCCGCGCCAGCACCTGCTGCATGCGTCCGTATTGCGCAGTGCGCGTGGCCTCATCCTGCTGGTAGAGCTTGCGCAGCACCGTTGCGCCAGGGTCGCCTGCGCGCACCATCGCCACCGCTCCGTTCTCTGCCACGATGGCATCGACCGGCCAGGAGAGGGCGAAGGGCTCGCTCCAGCCCGCAGGGCGGCCGGTGACCGGAATGACCGCGAGCCCGGCATTCCGCAGTGCCTGCAGCGCGTCCAGCGCGTCGGCAGTGATGGCGCCGTCGGCGGTCAGCGTGTCGTCGATGTCGGTGAAGACGCCGATCAGGTCGCCGGGGGGCTGCCAGAGGGACAGGGGCAGAAGGTCTGCAGCAGAAGGGGCGGGCACGTCGAAAGAGGACATCTGCAGGGTGCCTTCCTCGGGCGCCGGGCCCACGGAAGACAGGTGTATCACGGAGCCTCCGGGCGGCGGGCGATGTCCGGCTCGCACTCGTCGGACAGTTGCGGGCTCAGCGGTTCTGTCGGCACGCTGCTCACGTCGTGGTGCAGGAAGGCCACGAGGAACTGGATGCCCACCATGACGGGAAGCGCGGCCAGCATGACGGTGCCACTGGTGGCCGGCTGGTCTCCCATGGCACTGTGGATCCATTGCCGCGCGCCGAAGATGCTGCCCCAGGCCAGCAGCAGCAGGCCGAAGATGCTGTAGATCGATCCAGCATTGAAGTCGCGCACGAAATAGCTGTAGCCATAGCGGCGCAGGAAGCGGGAGGCGTGCTTCTTCAGGAATTCCGGCAGCACCTTGCCGATCTTCAGGTTGGATTCCTCGTCCGCATACACGGAGTCCATCGGCACGTCGCGCACGACGGCACGCAGGGTGTTGAGGCGGAACAGCATGTCCGTCTCGAAGAAGTAGCGCCGCTCGAGCTTGTCGAGCGGCAATTCGCGGAGCACGCTGGTGTGAACGGCGGTGTACCCGTTGGTCGGGTCCATGATGGTCCAGTATCCGCAGCTCAGCTTGGTCATGAACGACAGCACGGCATTGCCGAAAAGCCGCACCGGGGGCATGCCGCGCACCGATTCCGGCCGGAAGAAGCGGTTGCCCTTGGTGTAGTCGGCACGGCCCGCTAGGATCGGGCGCACGAAGTGCGGCAGCAGTGCCGGGTCCATCTGCCCGTCGCCGTCGATCTTCACCACGATGTCCATGCCGTCGGCGATCGCCTGGTGGTAGGCCGTCACGATCGCGCCGCCGACGCCGCGGTTTTCCGGATTGAAGAGCACCTGCACGCGCGGATCGGTGCAGTTCGCCTGGATGAAGGCGCCGCTTCCGTCGGGGCAGGCATCGTCCACTGCGTAGATGCGCTCCACGGATGCCGGTATCGCGCTGATCACTCCCATCACATGCTGGGTGACCTTGTAGCAGGGAATCGCCACCGCGATGGACATCGTGCTGCGGGTCCGCATCATGCCCCCGCCCTCCCGGCCACGGCGATGCCCGCAAGAATCAATGCGCCGCCGATGAAGGTCTGCAGGTGCAGCGGCTCGCCCAGGAAGAGCCAGCCCATGGTAGGAACGATGAGGAAGGCAAGGCCCATGAAGGGATAGGCCAGGTGCAGGGGCGCGCTGCGCAGCACCCAGATCCAGAGCAGCGTCGTGAGGCCGTACAGGGCCAGGGCCACGATGAGCCAGCCGTTGAACAGCCAGTCCGTGAGCGCGGGCTGGGGCGGCAGCAGCATGGCGGCCTTCTTGAACAGGAGTTGTCCGACGGAGATGCCGAGGACGCACAGAAGCGTCAGGGAGGTCAGTAACAGCGACATAGAACGGTGGGTTTGAAGGGAGAAGCCCGAACGAGGCGGTCGTCCGGACGCTTCAATGTGCTGCACCGCCCCTGCCGCGGTGGGCCAGCAAAATGGGCAGGAGCGGCATGGCGATCATGAAGAACGGAAGGATGTACCGGTACTCGCCGGCAATGGAGAACATGAAAATGGCCCCCAGCTGCACGACCATGGGGGTCGCGGCCAGCAGCAGGGCGGCGTCCCGCTGCATCGCTCCCCGGATGAAGGCGCAGAACACCAGGAAGATGCCCAGGAAGGGGGTCCAGAGGATCCAGCGGTATTCGAAGCTGAACTCGAAGATTTTGTCCGCGATCTTCTCTGCTTCGGTCCACTGGAAGAGCCGGTAGGTCGATTGGGTGTTCAGCTGGCGCAGGATGACTTCTGCGTATTTCGGCCCCGGGAAGCCTCCCATGGCGAAGGCGGAAACGAAGAAGATGTTCACCCGGCTGCCGAGGAACTTCGGCATGTTGTGCCAGAGGTTGTATTTGAAGAACTGCTGTACGACCGCCTTGCTGTCTGCCTTCGTCAGGCTCGAGACCCTGGGGCCCTTGGGAAAGAATTGAAGCGGATCCCAGTAGTCCGGGTCGTAGTAGCTCAGATACACGTCCAGGGAGTTGTATTTCTTCAGCAGTTCGACCGTTTCCGGCATGACCCTCGGCTGTGCGGTCCAGAGGTTCATCGGGCGGGGCTGCAGGAAGTTGACGGTCTCGTAGATGGCCAGCGGGTAGAGCACGCCATGGCCCTTGCTCTTGTGTGCCTGAGATGCTGCCACCAGCAGTCCGCACCACACGATCAGGATGGCGCCGAGCCAGCGGCGGCCGGCCTTTTCCACCATCAAGGCCAGCAGGGCCACCGGCAGCAGGAAGATGATGCCGTTCGGTCTGGCGAATGCAGCGAACGGCAGGGTCAGCACGATCATCGCCACGGAGGCACGGCTCAGGCGGCGGCGCCGCGCGCTCAGCCATATTTCAAAGGTCAGGCCTGCCACGGCGACGGAGTAGATACCGTCCGGATACAGCGTTTCGATGAAATAGACGGTGTGCGGGGCCAGCGCGATGAACACGAGCAGGAAGATCGTCGTCTTCCGGAAGCCCTGCGTCCAGGACCACGCGAGAATGCGCGAGAAGACCACCGCGCAGATCATCATGAGCACCGCGATCGGCACTTCCACCCTGTGGGCGGGCTCATAGAAGATCTTGACGAAGTAGTACCAGAAGACGGGTTTGCCGGACCGGTTCGTGACCGGATCCTGGACTTCCAGCAAGACTCCCAGGCTGTCTTCTCCCAATACCCCAGGCCAGAACACCATCAGCCACAGGACATAGACGGTCGTCAGTATGGCCAGGCAGACCACGAACGGGCGCCAGTCCGAGGTCGAGCGCCAGTCGGATTTCGAGCCGTCGGTCGCGCCCCTGGTGAGCGGCATGGTGTATGTGTTAGGCATTGGTCTGCAGTGCAAGTCCCGCGTGTTCACGCAGCGGATGGAAATGGATCTTCGGGAACCGTTCCTGTGCCAGCCGGACATCGTAGGGACTGGTGCACAGGTAGGCCAGCGTGTCGGCTGCGTCGTGGGCCATGCGCATCGGGTAGGCGTCCGTGAAGGACCGCAGCTCCGCCGGCGTGTCTGCCGTGATCCAGCGTGCGCCCGTGTACTGGCAGTTCTCCAGGCGCACGTCGCAGTCGTATTCGGTCTTGAGGCGGTGCTGGACCACCTCGAACTGCAACTGGCCGACGGCGCCCAGCAGCATGTTGCCGCCCGCATCGGGCTTGAAGACCTGGATCGCGCCTTCCTCGCCCAGCTGGGCCAGGCCCTGCTGCAGCTGCTTGGTGCGCAGCGGGTTCTTCAGCACCACCGTCATGAACATCTCGGGTGCGAAGAAGGGCAGGCCGGTGAACTGCAGGTTGGCGCCATCGGTGATGGTGTCGCCCAGCTGCACGCCGCCATGCGTCGTGAAGCCGATGATGTCGCCCGCATAGGCCTCTTCCACGGCTTCGCGCCGCTGGCTCATGAAGGTCACCACGCTGGTCGGACGCAATTCCTTGGCAGTGCGCTGCACCTTGAGCTTCATGCCCGGGGTGTACCTGCCGGAGGCGACGCGCACGAAGGCGATGCGGTCGCGGTGGTTTGCGTCCATGTTGGCCTGCACCTTGAAGACCACGCCGGAGAAGCTCTCCTCCTCGGGCATTACCGTCTTCTCGACGGGCTGCCTGTTGACCACGAGGCTGCTGGTGCGCGGGCGCGGCGAAGGCGCCAGGTCCACCAGGGCGTCGAGCACTTCCATCACGCCGAAATTGTTCACGCCGGAGCCGAAGAACACGGGCGTCTGCTTGCCGGCGAGGAAGGCTTCGTGGTCCCAGGCCGGGGATGCGCCCACGGCCAGCTCCATGCTTTCGAGCGCCTCATCGAAAGTGGGGCCAAAACGTGCGCGCAGAGTGTCTGCGTCGCTGAGCGGGATGGTCTCGAAATCCTGCGGGCGACGTTCGCTGCCGGACTCGAACACCGTCATGGCCTGCGTGCGCAGGTTGATGATGCCGCCGAAGCTCTTGCCCTGTCCCACCGGCCAGGTCATGGGCACGCAGGGCATGCCGAGTTCGCGTTCGACCTCGTCGAGGATGTCCAGGGGCTCGCGCACCTCGCGGTCCATCTTGTTGACGAAAGTGATTATGGGCGTGTCGCGCTGCCGGCAGACCTCGATCAGCCGCCGCGTCTGCGATTCGACGCCGTTGGCTGCGTCGATCACCATCAGTGCGGAGTCCACGGCGGTGAGCACGCGGTAGGTGTCTTCCGAGAAGTCCTTGTGGCCGGGCGTGTCCAGCAGGTTCACCACGTGGTCGCGGTAGGCCATCTGCATGACCGACGAGGCCACCGAGATGCCGCGCTGCTTCTCGATTTCCATCCAGTCCGACGTGGCGTGGCGGCTCGCCTTGCGGCCTTTCACGGCCCCCGCGATCTGGATCGCGCCCGAGAACAGCAGCAGCTTCTCCGTGAGCGTGGTCTTGCCCGCGTCAGGGTGGGAAATGATGGCGAACGTGCGGCGGCGCCGTGTTTCGGAAGCGTAGGACACAGTGTTTCTGGTGAAGGCGCGGCGCAGCGTAGGGTCGAGGTACGGGCGCTGCGGCTGTGCGCCATAGCACCGCCGCAAGGGGAAAGCAGCCGGGGGGGAGTGGCGATATTCTAGCGGTGGCCCCGGGCCGGGTCGTGCCTGGCATGCCGGGGGGCGCCGTCGCACCGCCGGCCCCTTCAGGCGGTGCCTGGGAGCCGTGCTCCCATCCGTGGAGAAAATCGCTTGAAACGCAAAACGGGCGATTCCACCAAATGCCACGAAGCGTATCCGGCCACCGCCGCCAGGGCGATCGACAGCAGCAGGCTTGGAATGAAGGGCATGTCCGGGAAGACGGCATACACCGATTGCTGCACCGGGCATCCGTAGAGATAGATGCCATATGACGGATCGCCGCCGCGCTGCAGGAAGGCCAGGGAGGGCATGTTCAACGAGCCCAGGAAAATCAGCAGCGGCGGCAGCAGCAGCAGGCCTGCCGAATGCTCCAGGTGCAGGCCGAAGAAAAGCAGCGCGGCCAGGGGGGCGAGCACGAGGAGGATCCTGCCGGAGCAGGCATGGAATTCCTGGCGGAAGACGGCGATGAGTGCCCCGTACGTGAAATAGGCGGGATATTCGAACCAGTGCCGCATCTCGCCGGTCAGGTCCGCGTTGCGTGCAGTGAGAAAGAAGGCGATGTAGGCCAGCCCGGCGACGCATGCGATGGCACGCGACCTGAACACACCCAGCAACCCCGCGCCTGCCAGCACGAGGTAGCACAGGCTTTCCATCGGGATGGTCCACAAGGGGCCGTTCATCAGATGCTTGAGCGGGTTGTTTTCAAAGACGCCCGGAAGGTTGGGGTAGTCCTTGATCAGCAGCAGGTTGCGGAAATAGCCGAGCGTTTCCGGATGGGCCAGGAAATCCGCAGCAGGCAGCGAAGTGAAAACGACACCGAAGAGGAACACATTGCTGAGCACCGCGACAAGCACCCCGGGCCAGATCCGCAGGAATCGCTTGAAGAGAAACGGCATGACCTGCGGCTGCCGCAGCCAGCTCTGGGTGACCAGATAGCCGCTGATCGTGAAGAAGGTCATCACCGCCACTCCGCCCACCATGTTGGAGTGCAGCCAGGCGGGTGGCGCCGTGCGCGTGATGTGGAAGTGATGACTGAAGATCACGGCGCTCGCCGCGGCGATGCGCAGCAGATCGAACAGGTTGCTCCTGTGCGGTGTGGACATGGGGCGCTGCTTCCTTTGTCGGGGGCCCTTTCCGGGGCATATCGTTGGCGATGGGGAGTGGCGAGCCGCTCGGGCCCGATCTCCTTATAATCCTGGTCTTCCGAGGAGCGTTGCAGCGTCCTTCATCCCGGTGCCCGGGTACTGCAGGGACGCGAGGCTCGGATCATCATTTTGCAACGACGCTCGCCCACGCTTTTGTGCGGTGAGTGATCCATTCCCCCTGCATTGCGTGGTTTCCAACTTCTTCACCGGAGAAAACCATGAGCGCAGTTCTCAAGCCCCAGGCCGACCTGGCCATCGCCGACATTTCCCTGGCCGACTGGGGCCGCAAGGAAATCAAGATCGCGGAAACCGAGATGCCCGGCCTGATGGCCATCCGCGAGGAATTCGCGGCTGCGCAGCCCCTCAAGGGCGCGCGCATCACCGGCTCGCTGCACATGACCATCCAGACGGCCGTGCTGATCGAGACGCTGAAGGCCCTGGGCGCCGACGTGCGCTGGGCTTCGTGCAACATCTTCTCCACGCAGGACCACGCCGCCGCCGCCATCGCCGCTGGCGGCACGCCGGTGTTCGCGATCAAGGGCGAGTCGCTGGAAGACTACTGGGACTACACCCACCGCATCTTCGACTTCGGCGCCAAGGGCACGCCGGGCGAAGGCCCCAACATGATCCTGGACGATGGCGGCGACGCCACGCTGCTGATGCATCTGGGCCAGCGCGCCGAGAAAGACCTGTCCGTGGTGGCCAATCCCACGAGCGAGGAAGAACGCATCCTGTTCGCCGCCATCAAGGCCAAGATCGCGCAGGATCCGACCTGGTACACCCGCAAGTCGGCCGAGATCATCGGCGTGACGGAAGAAACGACGACCGGCGTGCACCGCCTGAACGAGATGTCCGCCAAGGGCACGCTGCTGTTCCGCGCGATCAACGTGAACGACTCGGTCACCAAGTCGAAGTTCGACAACCTCTATGGCTGCCGCGAATCGCTGGTGGACGGCATCAAGCGTGCCACCGACGTGATGATCGCCGGCAAGGTGGCCCTGGTGGCCGGCTATGGCGACGTGGGCAAGGGCTGCGCCCAGGCCCTGGCCGCCCTGCGCGCCCAGGTGTGGGTGACCGAGATCGACCCCATCAACGCCCTGCAGGCCGCGATGGAAGGCTACAAGGTCGTGACCATGGAGTACGCCGCCGACAAGGCCGACATCTTCGTGACCACCACCGGCAACAAGGACGTGATCCGCCACGAGCACATGGTGGCGATGAAGAACGAGGCCATCGTCTGCAACATCGGCCACTTCGACAACGAGATCGACGTCGCCTCGATCGAGAAGTACCAGTGGGAAGAGGTGAAGCCGCAGGTGGACCATGTGATCTTCCCGGACGGCAAGCGCATCACGCTGCTCGCCAAGGGCCGCCTCGTGAACCTGGGCTGCGCCACGGGCCACCCCAGCTTCGTGATGTCGTCCTCCTTCGCCAACCAGACCATCGCGCAGATCGAACTGTTCACCAAGCCCGATGCCTACCAGGCCGGCAAGGTGTATGTGCTGCCCAAGGTGCTGGACGAGAAGGTCGCACGCCTGCACCTGAAGAAGGTCGGCGCCCAGCTCACCGAGTTGACTGATGCGCAGGCCGCCTACATCGGCGTGAAGAAGGAAGGCCCTTACAAGGCCGATACGTATCGGTACTGACATCCCCCTGAGGCGCTGCGCGCCTTCCCCCTTCTCTCGCCCGCTGCGCGGGGCGGGAAGGGGGACGACGCCAGCGGCCCGGCGGAGCCGGTTCCGCGGCGTCTGCTGGCCTGGGGGAGGGCGAGTGCCCTGGCGAATGGCAAGTGCCGAGGACTGTTCGGGCTGTCCGTAACGGACTGCCGGTCGAGCGTGGCAAGTAGCGTTCGTCGAACGAATCGGGTTGCGAATGTCGCGGGCGGTATGACGTGACGTGCGGCAACGTCGCTGTCACGATTCTCTCAGCTGCCTGTAACGGATTGAATGTGCGGGCCACGTGCGGCCCGCGCTGTTGGAGAGGAAGGCGCCATGCGCGCGGATGTGTTTTTGGTGGAGCGCGGCCATGCCGCCACACGGTCGCAGGCCCAGCGCCTGATCGCGGCTGGAGTGCAGTGGCGGCTGGCGGCCAGCCTGCCGTGGACGAAAGTGGCGAAGAACGGCGATGACATTCCGGCGATCGCCGAGGTCGAGTTGCTGGATGGCGCGGAGGCGCGGTACCTGTCGCGCGGCGGCCTGAAGCTGGAGGGCGCGTTGCGCGTGACCGGCCTGCAGGTGGCCGGGCTGCGCTGCCTCGACGTCGGGCAGAGCACGGGCGGCTTCACCGACTGCCTGCTGCAGCACGGTGCGGCGCAGGTGATCGGCGTGGACGTGGGCCACGGCCAACTGCACGAGCGGCTGCGGGACGACCCGCGCGTGGTGGGCGTGGAAGGGCTGAATGCCCGTTCCGTGACCGCCGAATCGCTGCGGGAGGCCTGCGAGGAGGCGCTGTCCGAGCGCGTCGAGCGCGACCCGGAAGACAACGAGACCCAGCCCGAGGCGCCCTATGCCTGGATGCGCAACGGCGGCCAGGTGGACGACGACTACGACGACAGCGACGACGCCAAGGAGCACGAGGTGGAGGCCTTCAAGGCCGAGCGCGAGGCCAGGGAGCGCGCGCGCGCCGAGGGCGCGCTGCCTACCGAGCTGCGCCGCCGGGCCGGGCGTGAAGATGTGGACATCACGCCCGAGTTCGACTTCGTCACGGGCGATGTGTCCTTCATCTCGCTCACGCTGATCCTGCCGGCCGTGGTGCCGTTGCTGAAAGCGGGCGGCGAGCTGCTGATGCTGGTCAAGCCGCAGTTCGAGCTGCAGCCGGGGCAGGTGGGCAAGGGCGGCATCGTGCGCGATCCGGCGCTCTACGCGCAGGTGGAGCTGCGCCTGCGCGAGTGCTGCGCCGCGGTGGGCCTGGACGTGGCCGGGTGGCACGACAGCCCGATCGATGGCGGCGACGGCAACCGCGAATTCTTCATTCACGCAAGGAGGAAGGCATGAGCCTTTCCACGCACAAGGCGGCCCTTCCGGTCAGCTTCGAGTTCTTTCCCCCCAAGACGCCCGAGGGCGGTGACAAGCTGCGCGCGGTGCGCCAGCAGCTTTACGCCCGCCGTCCCGAGTTCTGTTCCGTCACCTACGGCGCGGGCGGCTCCACCCAGGAAGGCACCTTCGGCACGGTGCGCGAGATTCTGTCCGAAGGCGTGCAGGCAGCCTCGCATTTCTCGTGCATCGGAGCTACCCGCGAGGGTGTGCGCGCGCAGCTCGCCCAGCTCAAGGCCATGGGCGTGTCCCGGCTGGTGGCGCTGCGCGGCGACCTGCCCAGCGGATACGGCGCCGGCGGGGAATTCCATTACGCCAGCGACCTCGTGGCCTTCATCCGCGCCGAGGCGGGCGACGATTTCCATATCGAGGTGGCCGCCTATCCGGAAGTCCACCCCCAGGCCCGCTCCCCCGAGGCCGACCTTCAGGCGTTCGCCACCAAGGTGCGCGCCGGAGCGCATTCGGCCATCACGCAGTACTTCTTCAATGCCGACGCCTACTGGCGCTTCGTGGACGACGTGCGCGCCCTGGGGCTCGATGTGCCGGTGGTGCCGGGCATCATGCCCATCATGGGATCGACCCAGCTCATGCGCTTTTCCGACGCATGCGGCGCGGAAATCCCCCGCTGGATCCGGCTGCGGCTGCAGGGCTTCGGCGATGACTCGGCCAGCATCCGCGCCTTCGGGCTCGACGTGGTGACTGGGCTGTGCGAGCGCCTGCGTGCCGGCGGGGTGCCTGCGCTGCACTTCTACACCATGAACCAGAGCGCCGCGACGCTCGAGATCTGCCGGCGCCTGGGGCTCTGACCTTCCTCCGCAGGCCGGGGTGCGTACTCGGCCGTGTTGGGTAATATGGCGCCTCCCTGCGCGACCCCGACATGACGCCCGCTCTCGCTTCCCCCCTGATGGCAGCCCTGCTGTGGGCCCTGCTGCCCCTTTCTGCCTCGGCCCAGCTGCGCTACAGCTGCCGCGACAGCATGGGGAACGTCTTCTCCCTCTCTCGGCCCTGCCCGGCGGGTACGGTGACCACCGCTGCCGCGGCCGGTCCGCTGGAGCCCGCAGTGGCCCCCGGGCCATCGCGTCACGAGCCGCCGTCCCCGCCGCCGCTGCGCACCTTTCCCGAGGCGAACGAGTACCGGAAGTACATGAGCGCGCACTGCCGCACGCTGCAGGACGCGGTCCGGTCAGGGCCCTCGCGCGGCCTGCAGTCCGATGTGCTGTATGGCCTGCGCCGGGAATACGAGAGGGACTGCAGGGAAGAGGAGCAGGAGGCGTCCGCGCGGTTCTACCGCGAGCAGCGTGAAGTCCGCCAGCAGCGCCGCGAGGAACTTCGGCAGGCCGAAGCGGCCGAACTCGCGGCCCGTGCGGAAACCACCCGGCGGGCCGAGCAGTGCGCGGAGTCGCGCCGCATCCTTGCAGCGAGGCGGGCGCGCACCGATCTCACCGATGGCGAACAGAAGGACTTGAAGCGTTTTGAAGAGGTTTTTGCATCGCGCTGCCAGCGCTGACTGGCGCCGTTCCGGAGGCCGGCTGGCCGTATTCGGGCTGTGCGCCCTGGTGGCCGCCTGTGCGGTCGCACCCGCCCCCGGGGATTCCGCCGCTCCGGCTGCGCCCTTGCCGGCTCCGGCCCCTGCCGCGCAGGACAAGGCCCCGGCGGAGCGGCCTGCCAGGCCGGCGAAGCGCCCGTCCCGGAGTCCGGCTCCGGCGCCCGCGCCTGTCCAGGACGCCGTGGCACCGGAGCGCGTGCCGGCCGACCGGCCGCGGGAACCGCAGGTGCCGGAAGACGAGCGCTCTTCGGGGACGGGACTCGACCTGAACGGGGAACTGGCCGGCTTCGGCGAGGAAGGCATGGCCTCGTGGTACGGCGCGCGTTTCCACGCCCGCCGCACCGCCAGCGGCGAGCGGTTCGACATGAACGACTTCACGGCAGCGCACCGCACGCTGCCCTTCGGCACGCGCGTCTGTGTCCGCAGCCTTGTCACGGGGCGCTCGGTGCAGGTGCGCATCAACGACCGGGGGCCCCACTCGCCCGGACGCATCGTGGACCTGAGCCGGGCGGCCGCGCAATCCCTCGGCCTGTTGGGGCTGGGCATCAAGCCGGTGGCGATCAGCCTGGCGCCCGCGGATCCGGACGCACCCTGTCCCGGCTCCCGGGACGACCCGGTGGCGCCGTGACCGGCCTCAGCCGCCCGATTCGAGGCTGTGGGCGGCGTGCTGCGCGTCCTGGGCCAGCAACTGCGCCATCTGGGGCAGGGCGGGCTGCAGCGCCGCCTTGAGCGTGTAGGGCGGATTCACGACGAACATGCCGCTCGCGGGCAGGCCGGGGCGCCGCTGCGTTCCGTCCGCGTCCGAGGTCATCTTGCTGGATTTCACGGTCAGGGTGGCATGCAGCCAGGGCTTGCCCGCACGGGTGGCGAGCGTCTTCATCCGCCGAGGCAGGTCGTGGGCCTCGGGCCGCGGAATGATGGGGTACCAGATGGCATAGGTGCCCGTGGCGAAGCGCTTGAGCGCTTCTGCGAGCATGTCCAGCACCTTGCCATAGTCGCTCTTGATTTCATAGCTGGGATCGCAGAGCACGAAACCCCTCCGGGAAGGCGGGGGCAGGAACTTGCGGATGCCCTCGAAGCCGTCTTCGTGCAGCACTGCCACCTGCCGCCCGGCGTCGAGCTGCGCGACGTTGCCCGCCAGGGAGCGGAGGTCGGTGGGGTGCAACTCGAACAGCTTCAGCCGGTCCTGCGGGCGCAGCAACCGGTGGGCGATGAAGGGCGAGCCCGGATAGACTTTTGCCGCCGGGCCGGTATTGAATTCCTGCACCAGGTCCACGTAGGCCTGCAGCGCCGGGGCGAGTTCGGTGCCCTCGGGCAGCGCCTTGGGCAGGAGGCGGAGAATGCCGTCGGCCGCCTCGCCGCTCGTGGCCGCGTAATCGCCGTCCAGCCGGAAGAGGCCCGCGCCGGCATGGGTGTCCAGCACGGCGAGCGCGGCGTCCTTCTGGGTGAGGTGTTGCAGGGTGGCGATCAATACCGTGTGCTTGAGCACGTCGGCATGGTTGCCCGCATGGAAGGCGTGGCGATAGCTGAACATAGGCCCCGATGGTAACCAGCCCCGCCCGCGTCCGCCGACGGGGCGAGGCCGGGCGGCGCGGCAGTTTCCAGGCCCGGGAACGCGCTTTGTTGCCCGTCCGCGGTCCGGTTGCTGCATGATGGCGGCCATCGGCCGCTCCGGCAGACACCGCCGTGCCGTGCCGGCCCCCTGGATTTTTGCTTTTTCCCTATGTCCGCTCCCACCCTCGCCACCGAACCCCAGAGCGAAGCCCATCACGTGGACGCATTGCCCGCGGGATCCCGCCTCGGAGAATTCGAGGTGGTCTCGCTGCTCGGCGTCGGTGGCTTCGGCATGGTCTACAAGGCATTCGACCATTCGCTGCTCCGGTTCGTGGCCATCAAGGAGTACATGCCCACGGCGCTGGCCGCACGTGCGCAGGGGCAGTCGCTCTGGGTGCGTTCCTCCTCGCACGAGCAGTCGTTCCAGGCGGGGCTCGCGTCCTTCGTGGCCGAGGCCCGGCTGCTTGCGCAGTTCGACCATCCCTCGCTGGTGAAGGTGTTCCGTTTCTGGGAGGCCAACCAGACTGCCTACATGGTGATGCCGCTCTACCAGGGGATGACGCTCAAGCAGGCGCGCGCCCACATGCGCACGCCGCCGCCCGAGGCCTGGCTGCGCAAGGTGCTCTGGTCCGTGCTGGGTGCGCTGCGGGTGCTGCACGAGGGCCAGACCCTGCACCGCGACATCTCGCCCGACAACATCTTCCTGCAGGACTCGGGGCTGCCGGTGCTGCTGGACCTCGGCGCTGCCCGCCATGCCATCACCGACCATTCCCACCGGCTCACGGCGGTGCTCAAGGTCAACTACGCGCCGATCGAGCAGTACAACGACGAGGGCAACGACCTGCGCCAGGGCCCCTGGAGCGATCTGTATTCCGTGGGGGCCGTCGTGCACGGCTGCCTGTGCAACGACACGCCGCTGCCTGCGACCCTGCGCGCGATCCGCGACCGGATGGTGCCGTTCTCCCGTGTCGCGAAGACCGTGAAGCGCCAGTTCGGCGTCGAGTACTCGCTGCCCTTCGTCGCCGCGGTCTCGCAGGCACTCGCGTTGCAGCCGGAGGACCGGCCGCAGAGCATCGACGACTTCCTGCGCACCCTCGAGATGGCGGCACCGCCGGAAGGCATGGAGCAATTCGACTTCCGCGCCGAACTCGGCGACATCTGGGTCGAGCCCGCCGATCGCCGCGCAGCGGGGGTGGCCGTGCCGATGATCGACATCACATCCGTGCCGGCGCCGATGTCGGGCCTGCCGGAGCCCGAACCCATGGCCGAGCCCGGGCTCGTTCCCGAACCGGCCGCGGTCACCACGGTGCTGCGCCGCAGTCCCGCCCCCGCTGCCGAGCCTGAGCGCGTGCCACGTGCGGCGGCTGCGGGGGGCGACACGGTCTTCCTCGACAGCACCGCCGATGCCGGTGACTCCTGGTTCGGGTCCGCAGCCGCGCACGGACCGGACGGCGCGGCCATGCCCGGGCCGGCAGGCGCGGCCATCGCCGCGCCCGTGGCGGGCCGGAAGCCACGCATGTGGGCCCTGGCCGCCATCGCCGTGGTGGCGCTGGGCGTGTCGGCGGCCGGCGGTGCGTGGTGGGCCGCACGTTCGACCGACGGCAAGCCGGTGGTGGCCACCGTGGCTGCTTCGACGGCCGTGCCGAGGACGCCCGAAGAGGAAATCATCACGGAAACGGTGGAGCCTCCGCCCGCGGCGGTCGCTGCGGTCCCGGCGGCATCCTCCACACCGGCAGCGCCGGAGCCCGCGCCGCATGGGGCGGCACAGGCCGGCCCCCGGTCCGCTGCGGCCTCGGTGCCGGGCGCCGCCATGGCTGCCGCGTCTTCCGCGCGCAACCGCCCGCCCGCCCGCAAGGCAGCGGAGGCCACCGTGGTGGTCGCACCCGCCATGCCCGCGGCATCCCTGGCGGTTGCGGTGCCTGCGGCACCTCCGAAGCCTGCGCCGCGCGTGATCGGCCCGGACGAGGCGTGCGCGGACGCCGGCTTCCTGGCGCGGCCGATGTGCATTCACCAGGAATGCCAGCGTCCCGCGGTGGCGAACCACCCGCTGTGCGTGGAGAACCGCCGCCGCCTGGAGGCCGAGGAGCGCCGCCGGCTGATGCAGCCCCAATGAGCCGTGCGGTGCCCGGGGCCGGCTGCACTTCTGCACCGGATTCGGGGGATTTGCGGCGTTGCCCAGGTATTTCGTATAATGGCGGGCTTCGCAGCGAATTCCTGGTCCCGCGGCGGAGCGCAAGACACCACCTAAGAGGCTTCCATCCAGAGAAGCACCGACCGTGGAAAAGGACCGCCAAACCCTCTTACATGCAAGAGAAACTCATGTCCACTTTCAGCGCAAAGCCCGCTGAGGTCGTGCACGAGTGGTTTGTGATTGACGCGACCGACAAGGTCCTCGGACGAGTAGCCAGCGAAGTTGCTCTCCGTCTGCGCGGCAAACACAAGGCCATTTACACGCCTCACGTCGATACCGGCGATTTCATCGTCATCATCAACGCCTCGAAGCTCAAGGTCACCGGCACCAAGTCCCTGGACAAGGTGTACTACCGCCACTCCGGCTATCCCGGTGGCATCACGGCGACGAACTTCCGCGACCTGCAGGCCAAGCACCCCGGCCGTGCACTCGAGAAGGCCGTCAAGGGCATGCTGCCCAAGGGCCCCCTGGGCTACGCCATGATCAAGAAGCTCAAGGTCTACGGCGGTGCGGAACATCCGCACACCGCTCAGCAGCCCAAGGCGCTGGAAATCTAAGGAGCCGACATGATTGGTGAATGGAACAATGGCACCGGCCGTCGCAAGTCCAGCGTCGCCCGCGTGTTTCTGAAGAAGGGTTCCGGCAAGATCACGGTGAATGGCAAGGACATTCAGCAGTATTTCGGCCGCGAAACCTCCATCATGATCGCCAAGCAGCCGCTCGTGCTGACCAACCATGTCGAGACCTTCGACATCCAGGTCAACGTGCACGGCGGCGGTGAGTCCGGCCAGGCCGGCGCCACCCGCCACGGCATCACCCGCGCCCTGATCGACTACGATGCAACGCTGAAGTCCGCACTGAGCCAGGCCGGCTTCGTGACCCGCGATGCCCGTGAAGTCGAGCGCAAGAAGGTCGGCCTGCACTCCGCACGCCGCGCCAAGCAGTTCTCGAAGCGCTGATCTTCGGTGCGCTGCACCCGGCCGCGAGGTTCTCCTGTGGAGCGCTTCCGGCCACGAAAAACCGCCATCATTGGCGGTTTTTTGCATTGGGCGAACGCTTTTTGAAGGAGGGTTGACGCATGCGACTCAAGCTGCTGCGGCGCAGGCTGACCGTGAGCGCTCCGCGGGTGGCGATCCGCAACGCCATGCCCTGGCCCCTGCGCTGGATCCTGCTGGCCGTGTTCTTCGGCCTGTGCGGGGCCATTGCCCTGTGGGCCTTCGAGTTCGGCAAGAGCATCGCCGGGCTGGATTCGCGCTCGAGGGACGAACTGGTGCGGTTGCGCGAGGAGGTGTCGCGGTTGCGCGAGGAGACCCGTGTGCGCGACGAGGCCACCAGCGCCGAGGGTTCCCTGCTCACTGCCGAGCGCGCTGCGCTGGAGCGTGTGATGGCGCGCATGCGGCAGCTGGAAGCCGACAACCGCACGCTGCGCGACGATCTCGGCTTCTTCGAGAAGCTCATTCCCGCAGGCAGGGCCGATGGCGTGAGCATCCGGGGGCTGCAGGCCGAAACCATGGGCGCGGGCCAGCTGCGCTGGCAGGTGCTGGTGATCCAGCCGGTGCGCAATGCACCCGCCTTCAAGGGGCGGCTGGAGCTGCTGGTGGAGGGGGTGCGGGACGGCAAGCCCTGGACGCAGCCGCTGCCCGGAGGGGGCCAGGCGCTGCAGTTCGAGCATTACCGCCGCGTGGAGGGGGTGTCGGAAATTCCGTCCGGCGCCGTGGTAAAAACCGTGACCGCGCGGGTCCTGGAGGGCAGTGCGGTCCGGGCCGCCCACCAGTTCTCGATGCAGTGACGCCGGCGCGCGGCCGTCCCGCCAAGGAGGTTTCACCATGTTTTCCCGCAAGAAGCAGCCCCCCATCAAGAGCCTCATCGCGCATGGCACCCGCATCAACGGCGAGGTCGTGTTCGCCGAAGGCCTGCGCATCGACGGCGAGGTGGCCGGCGACGTGCGCGCGCAGGATGGCGAGCACGCCACCATCCTGGTGGTGTCGGAATCGGCCCGCGTGGAAGGAGCCGTGCATGCCGCCCACGTGATCATCAACGGCACGGTGGTCGGGCCGGTGCATGCGGGCGAGCTGCTCGAACTGCAGCCCAAGGCGCGCATCACCGGCAACGTGCATTACAAGGCGCTGGAAATGCACCAGGGGGCCACCATCTCCGGGCAGATGAGCCCGACCACGGTGCTCATCGAGGAAAAGCCCACACTCAAATTGGCGTCAAAAGCGGGCTGAACGTCGCGAAAATGCCATTGCAGTACCATCGGAGACCATTCCTCCCCTCAGCCGGAGACACCCCATGAGCGCAGTAGCCGAGAACATCCAGACCGAAATGCCCGCCCCCATCGTCTTCACCGACAGTGCAGCCGCCAAGGTGGCCGACCTGATCGCCGAGGAGGGCAACCCCGACCTGAAGCTGCGCGTCTTCGTGCAGGGCGGCGGCTGCTCGGGTTTCCAGTACGGCTTCACGTTCGACGAGATCACGAACGAGGACGACACCACCATGACGAAGAATGGCGTCTCGCTGCTGATCGATGCCATGAGCTACCAGTACCTCGTGGGCGCCGAGATCGACTACAAGGAAGACCTGCAGGGCGCCCAGTTCGTCATCAAGAACCCGAACGCCACCACCACCTGCGGATGCGGATCGAGCTTCTCGGTCTGACGCCATCCCGGTGACAGCAAGCCGCCCCAGGGCGGCTTTTTTGTTCCTGCCTGTTCCTGCCAGACGCCTGCCCCCATGTCCCACAGCGCCGTATCCGAATCGTCCCTTCCGCCAGGCCCTTCCCCGGACCGCCGCATCCTGCTGTGGATCGTGGCGGTGGGTTTTTTCATGCAGACGCTGGACGCGACCATCGTCAATACGGCCCTGCCGGCGATGGCGGCGAGCCTCGGCGAGAGCCCGTTGCGGATGCAGTCGGTGATCGTCGCGTATTCGCTGACCATGGCCATGTTGATCCCGGCCTCGGGCTGGCTGGCGGACCGGTTCGGCACCCGCACGGTGTTCCTGTTCGCCATCGCCGTCTTCTCGCTCGGCTCGCTGGCCTGCGCGGCATCGCGCCACCTGGGGGAACTGGTGGCGTCGCGCGTGCTGCAGGGGCTGGGCGGCGCACTGCTGTTGCCAGTGGGGCGCCTGGCGGTGCTGCGCACGTTCCCGCGGGGTGAATTCCTGGAGGCGATG